>JAGQJA010000027.1:0-19565 GCA_020430845.1 Myxococcales bacterium | reverse complement strand
CGTCGGGGCCGAGCGCGTCGCCGAGCGTCTTGCCGAGCATCTGCGCGGCGTCGCGGCCGAGCAGTCGCTCGAGCGCCGCGTTGACGAGCACGAGCCGGCCGCGCCGATCGGTCACGTAGACCGGGTGGGCGACGGCCCCGATCACCGCGGAGAGGAAGGCAGCGTCTCGGCCGCTCATGCTCGCGTACGGCGTGCTCGCGAGCGGACGGCCGCCAGGGCCGCGATCGCGAGCACGAGCGCGCCACCCGGCGCCCTCGAGGGTGTGGAGTTGCATCCGCCCCCGCCGAAATCGCCCGTCGCGGCGTCACCCGCGTCCAAGGGCCCCGCGTCGGCGGGCGCCCCGGCCTCGGGCCTGGGGATCACCCCGGCCTCGGGCTCTGGAGGTCGCGGCGGGCCGCTCACGTCCACGACGAGCGTGGTCGCGGCAGCCTCGTCGCCGGTGGTCTGCCCGTCATCGTTGCAGGCGTTGCCCGCGGCGAAGAGGGTGACGGGTCCGCCGAACGGCGGCGCCTGCATCGTGAAGGTGTAGACGGTGACACCGGCGTCGGGCGTGCGCACCGGCTTGATGTGGGTGATCTCACCCTGATCGGCCTGCGTCCCACCGTCGACGTCGCCGGCCAGGACGGCGTCGCGGGCGCTCGCCGCGGCGCCCATGCCCGTGATGCTCGCGTCGGTCTCGATGCGGAGCGTGTAGGTCCCGAGCGCACCCGCGTCGAGGGCCGACGGCCCGTCGAGCGCGACCGTAGGGGTGACGGCCCCGCCCTGATGGCACGAGGTGCACGTCCGGCCGTTCTTTCCGGTCGCTCCGGTGCGACCGCCGCTGTTGGCGCTCGCCCCCAGGGCCCACGAGAGAGCCAGCGCGGCCGCACAAAAGGCGACGGCCGCGCCACGTGCCCCCGGCCCGAATCGACCCGTCGCCACGCGGCGAGCGTACACCATCCCGCGCGCATGGACGAGGAACAGCCGACGGGGTAGAAACCCCCAGGAGGGAAAACCCCTCCCAGCCCGGACGCACATGTTCTTCAAGAACGACGACGACAAGCCCGGCTCCAAAAAACGGAGCGTCCCTCTCCTCCCGCTGCGCGACATCATCGTGTTCCCACACATGATCAGCCAGCTCTTCGTGGGCCGCGAGCGCTCGATCAACGCGCTCGACGCGGCCATGGCGCGCGACAAGGACATCTTCCTCGCCGCGCAGAAGAACGCGAAGACGAACGAGCCCACGCCCGAGGACATCTTCCAGGTGGGCACGCTCGGCACGATCATGCAGCTGCTCCGTCTGCCCGACGGCACGGTGAAGGTGCTCGTCGAAGGGCGCAAGCGCGCGCGCATCAAGCGCTTCGCGCAGTCCGACGAGTACTTCCTCGTCGAGGTCGAGGAGCTGACCGACACGGGCGTGCGCGGCGTCGAGGTCGAGGCGCTCATGCGCAGCGTCCAGGCGGCGTTCGAGATGTACGTGAAGCTGAACAAGAAGGTCCAGCCCGAGGTGCTGATGACCGTTCAAACGATCGACGACGCCGGTCGGTTGAGCGACACGATCATCGCCAACCTCCCCACCATCAAGCTGACCGACCGTCAGAACCTGCTCGAGATGGAAGACGCCGTGCGTCGCCTCGAGCGCCTGCACGAGCTGATGCAGGCCGAGATCGAGATACTCCAGGTCGAGCGCAAGATCCGCTCCCGCGTCAAGAAGCAGATGGAGAAGACGCAGAAGGAGTACTACCTGAACGAGCAGATGCAGGCCATCCAGAAGGAGCTGGGTGGCGGCGAGCGCGACGAGTTCAAGAACGAGCTCGGCGAGGTGGAGGACCAGCTCAAGAACAAGCGGATGAGCAAGGAGGCCACCGCCAAGATCAAGAAGGAGCTCAAGAAGCTCAAGATGATGCACCCGACGAGCGCCGAGGCGACCGTCGTGCGCAACTACATCGACTGGATCCTGAGCCTGCCTTGGTACGACAAGAGCGAAGAGAACTTCGACCTCGCCAAGGCCGAGGAGATCCTCGAAGAGGACCACTACGGGCTCAAGAAGATCAAAGAGCGCATCTTGGAGTACCTCGCGGTCCAGGCGCTGACGCGCAAGCTCAAGGGCCCGGTGCTGTGCTTCGTCGGCCCGCCCGGCGTGGGCAAGACGAGCCTCGCCAAGAGCATCGCCCGCGCCACGGGGCGCAAGTTCAACCGCCTGTCTCTCGGCGGCGTGCGCGACGAGGCCGAGATCCGCGGTCACCGGCGCACGTACATCGGCGCGTTGCCCGGGAAGATCATCCAGTCGCTCAAGAAGACCGGCACCAACAACCCGGTCTTCCTGCTCGACGAGGTCGACAAGATGTCGACCGACTTCCGCGGCGATCCCGCGGCGGCGCTGCTCGAGGTGCTCGACCCCGAGCAGAACGGCACGTTCAACGACCACTACCTCGACCTCGACTACGACCTGTCGGACGTGATGTTCATCACCACCGCGAACACGCTCGGCGGGATCCCGGTGCCGCTGCAAGACCGCATGGAGATCATCCAGCTGAGCGGCTACACCGAGTTCGAGAAGATGAACATCGCGGTCAAGTACCTGGTGCCACGCCAGAAGACCGACTGCGGGCTCGACGACGTGCCGTTCACGCTGAGCGAGAACGCCATCCGCACGATCATCCACCACTACACGCGTGAGGCCGGTGTCCGCTCGCTCGAGCGCGAGATCGCCAGCGTGTGCCGCAAGGCGGCGCGCCAGGTCGTCCGCGACGGCAAGGAAAAGCCCATCGACGTGGTCGCCAAGACCATCCCGCAGTTCTTGGGCGTGCCCAAGTACCGCCTCAACCGCAAGGAAGACAAGGACGAGATCGGCCTCACCAACGGCCTTTCGGTGACCAACTCGGGCGGGGGCGAGCTGCTCGCGTGCGAGGTCGCGATCGTGCCCGGCAAAGGCAAGCTCGTCATCACGGGCCTGCTCGAGAAGGGCATGGAAGAGAGCGCGCAGGCCGCGATGAGCTACGTGCGGTCACGCGCTGGCCTCTTCGGCCTGGCCGACGATTTCTACCAGAAGATCGACGTCCACGTTCACTTCCCCGAGTTCATCCGCAAGGACGGGCCGAGCGCCGGCGTGACGATGGCGACGTCGCTCGCGAGCTCGATCCTCAAGGTCCCGGTCAAACGCGATCTGGCCATGACGGGCGAGATCACGCTGCGTGGTCGCGTGATGCCGATCGGCGGTCTCAAAGAGAAGCTCCTCGCCGCGCATCGCAGCGGGATCTCTACCGTCGTCATCCCGCGCGAGAACCGAAAGGACCTCCGCGAGGTGCCGCGCCGTGTGCTCAAGGCGACGCGCGTCGTCCTGGTCGAGCACATGGACGAGGTGCTCCGCGAGGCGCTGTGTCTGCCCGACGTCGAGCAGGTGTTCGGTCCGCCGCGCGAGTCGTGGGAGTACATCGACGGCGAGCTCGTGGTGAAGCACGCCGAGTCCCCCACGCCTTCGCCGGGCGCGGGTCAGGGCCAGGGCGGCGGGGCGCCTGCGCCGCCGAACGTCTGACGCCTCACGCGGCGCGGGGCCGGCGTCGTCGGCTCGGGTCGAACAGCTCGCCCTCGAGCGTGTCCTCGAAGCGCGGGCTGGGCACGAGCTCCGGCGCGCCGGCGGCGGCGAACTCGACGATCTCGCGGACCACGGCTGGATCGCGCAGCACGCGCCTGTGGCCGAGGCCCGACGTCTTCAGCATGCGCGCGCCGGGCCAGCGGTCGGCGATCGCGGCGCCGTCCTCGAGCGGGACCTCGCGGTCGTCGGCGTCGTGCACGAAGAGGGCGGGCTCGCTGCGTCGCGACGCGTCCCGCGCAAAGTCGATCTCCGACCAGCGGAAGCCGAGGCGGTCCTCGATGCGGCCCACCATGCGCTCGACCAGGGCCGGGTCGAGGCCGAGCACGTGCTCGAACTGGGAGAGGAAGCGCGTCGGGCCCGCGGGCGGCGCGACCAACGCGAAGCGCGCCGCGCGAAGGCCGAACTGCGTCGCTGTGAGGGAGGCCGCGACGCCCAGCGAGTGCGCGATCACCACGGCTGCGGGCGTCACGCCGGCGTCGCTCGTCCCTCGTGGGGCGGCGCCGCAGTAGGCCGCCACGCGCGCGGCAGCCGCGGCCATGTCGAGCACGGTGCAGCGTGAGCCCGGGGCGTCGCCGTGGGCGGGCGCATCCCACGCGACGACACAGAAGCCGCGCGCCACGAGCGGATCGACGAACGCGCGCAGCTGGCTGCCGCGCCCCTCCCAGCCGTGGACGAGCAGCGCGACCGGCGCCGGCTCGCGGCCGACGTGGGCCGGGCTCCACACCCAGACGGGCAGGTGAGCCTCGCGGAACGGGACGTTCACGCGGCGCGCGGTCGCGAGGGTGTCGCGCTCCGCCTGGGGCCGTGCGTGGCGGCGCGGGGTCTCGTACAGGCGCTCGGCGATGCCCGCCGCCAGGTTGGGGGCGTGGGGCGCGAGCAGCCGCAGGCCCGTCCGCGTCGCCGTCAGCGAGAGTGGTAGGCGCGAGGGGGCAGGTTTTTGAGGACGAACGTTCGTGCTTTTTTCTGGGCGCGTGATGGTGCTCATGGTCGGTCCTCCTCCGGACGATCAGTGACGGGTGGGCGCCGCGCTCTTGCGGCGACGCGAAGGCTTTGTGGCGGACGGCGCGGGCTTCACGCGCGTGGGCGGTCGGGCGGCGGCCGGCGGTCGGGCGGCGGCGAGAATGCGCTCGACGGCGCGCTTGGTGCGCGCCTCGGCCTTGGGATCACGCAGCAGGCGACCCAGGTAGTGAAAGCCGTACGACACGGAGCAGATCTCCATGGCGAGCTGCTCGGGGTCGACGTCCTCTCGGAAGTGCCCCTCTTCGATGGCGATGCGCGCGGCGCCGGTGAGCGTGCCGAGCCAGTCGCGCTGCGACGCGACCAGCGTGTCGCGCGCCGCACCGGGGCGATCGTCGAGCTCTGCGCTCGCCGAGAGGAAGATGCACCCGCCCGGGAGGAAGTCGGACTTGGTCCAGGCGAGCCAGTGCTCGAGCAGCGCGCGTAGGCGCGGCTCTCCGCGCGGGTATTTGAGCGCGGGTGCCACGACGAGCGCGACGAAGCGCTGCCGGGCCTCCTCGAGGATGGCGACGCCGAGGTTGTCCTTGGACGAGAAGTGGGCAAAGAGCCCGCTCTTCGACATGCCCACGTGCTCGGCGAGCTTGCCGATCGTCAAGCCCTCGAGGCCCACGGTGGACGCGAGCGAGAGGGCGGCGCCCAGGACGTCCGCGCGGGTCCGGTCTCCCTTGGCCATGGATGTAAAATAGAACGAACGTTCGTTTCGTCAAGCCCCCCGGCGCGCTTCACGGGGCGGGGGCCGCCCGCGAAGCCGCCGGCCGGGCGTCGCCGTGACCGCTCAGAGGTCCTCGAGCGCGTAGAGCGCCGCGCGCGTCCCGGTCGAGATCGGGGCGAACGGAGCGGCCCCGTCGCGCGCCCGGAAGAGCAGCGTGCCGTCGTCGCCCGCCACGTAGTCGAGCGGGCCGCCATCGTGCGGGACGAGGGCGGCGCGCAGGGTCGCGGTCGTGCCCGACGGAAGCTCGGTCCACGAGCCGCGGGCGTCCCGCGAGAGGACGACCCCGCGCTCTCCCACGGCGAGGGCCGTGAGCCCCGCGTGGTGCAGCGACACGGCGTGGAGCGGTGCGCGGGCCGTGGTCTCCTCGGAGAAGGTCTGGCCGGCGTCGACGCTGCGATAGACGTGACCGCTCGCGTCGACGGCGAGGGCCAGGCGGCCGGCGTGATCGGTCGCGACGGCGCGGAGGTCGCTCGCGCCCGAGACGCGCGCCTCGGCGAACGTGTCCCCGCGGTCGGTCGAGCGGAGCACCACGCCGCCGTCTCCGACGGCGAGCACGAGGCCGATGGACTCGGCGACGGCGAGGCCGCGCAGCGTGGTCGTGCTGGCGGTGCTCGCGACGCGCCACGTCTCTCCTCCGTCGTGGGTCACCGTGAGGGCGCCCGCGTCTCCCGCGGCCGCCCCGAGCGAGGTCGTACCAAAGCGCACTGCGCGCAGCGTCTCGCGGGTCCCGCTCTGCTGCGCCCGCCACGTGCGCCCGCCGTCGGTCGTGTGCGCGATCGCGCCGCCGGGCCCCACGGCCCACCCGAGCGCGTTGCCCACGCAGGCGACGCCGTAGAGATCGTGGGGCGCCGCGCTCCGCGTCTCCCACGCGCGCTCGTCGAACGTCTGCACGATGACGCCGCCGGCGCCCACGGCAGCGCGCCAACCGGGCTGCGGGTCGGGGGGAGGGGTGGTGGCCGTCGTCGTGGGCGCCGGCGCGTTGGTCGTGCCTCCGTCCGTCGCGGCCGTGGGCTTCTTCGTGTCGCTGCTGCTGCAGCCCCAGGTGATCGCCATCACGCCCGCCACGCCCAGCCATCCGAATCGCTTCATGACGTCCCTCCTCGGCGCCGCATCTCCGCGGGCCCCTGCCGAGAGGCTATCGTCGAACGCCGCGCCGTGCGGCGAACTCACCGCGGATGCATTTCAGGTGCTTGACGTGCAGATCGGAGTGGGGTAGCTACGCGCATCTCCGTTTGGGCGGGTAGCTCAGCGGTAGAGCGCTGGCCTTACAAGCCGGATGTCGCAGGTTCAAGCCCTGTCCCGCCTACCGCGGGTCCCGTTCGCGGGTCCCGAGTCGGGTGTGAGAGGGAGCAAGTCTGGGGCGGTAGTTAAGTTGGTTATAACGCCGGCCTGTCACGCGGGTTCGAGTCCCGTCCGCCCCGCAGAGAGCACTGAGAGAATCGCGCCCCGCCAGGGGAGGCGAGCCGAGGCCGAGGGAGTGACACCCTCGGCCTTTTTTCTTTTGTCGCCCGGGTGGCACGAGGTCTTTGCGAGGGCGCACCAAGGACGCTGGCGCGCGGCGCGCGGCCCGACAGGACGCTCGCGACGGGACCCGTCGGCGGCGGCGACGGAGGCGCGTCGACCCGCTTGATCAGACCCAAAGGTCGCGCTATCCAGGAGCGATGCAAATGAAATTGATAATGATGTTCAGTATCGCGTGTGGGGCGCTGGGCCTGGCGTGCAGCTCGTCGGACACGACGCCGGCGGGCAGCGGCGCCGGCGAGATCGACGCGGCGCAGGCCAAGCAGGTGGCGAGCACCGTGGCGCCCGGGACCGCCGGCGAGCCGACGAAGCTCGACAAGGGCGACGAGCACCGCTGGGTCGTGAACGTCAAGGTCGCCAACGGCGCGACCGTGGCCGTCGAGATCTCGCGCGCCGGCGGCGTGGTCGAGGAGATCAAGGGCACGGAGAAGCCGTTCGACTACGAGCTCCCGGCGCCCGCCGCGGGCCAGCTGCCGTACGCGCAGGCCAAGGCCAAGGCGCTCGCGCTCAAGACCGGCGCGGTCGAGCAGTGGGAGGTCAAGCCGCCCGAGAACCAGTACGAGTTCTACGTGCGTGACGCCAACGAGCGCCTCTGGGAGATCAAGCTCACGGCCGACAAGGGCGAGACCAAGAGCGTCGAAGAGAAGGCCGTCGCCGACTGACGACGCGCGCGTGGCTCGACGTGACCGTCAAGGGTCGAGCTCGAGCCACGCGGTGCCCTCGACGCCGTCGACGTACGACATGAACGCGGCGTAGCGCTCGGACGTGTCGACGGCGAGGCCGACCACGCCGACGCGCGCGCCGTGCGGAGGCCTCATCGGGCAAGCCGCGGCGACGAAGTCCTCGGTCACCCGTGGGCAGGCGACGCGGATCTCGCACGAGTGGTCCGCGTCGCGGTCCGCCGACTCGACGATCGTGATGTCGCAGCGCTCCCCCACGTCGACGGCGACGGCGCCGTCGCGCGTCTTCACGCGACCCGCGAGGTGCATCCTTGTGGGCGTGGTCGGCGCGGCGAAGGCGCGCTGCGGCGCTTTGCGCAGGCTGAGCGCGACGACGCCGGCGACACCGAGCGAGGTCGCGACCGCCGCCACGAGGATCACGCGCGTGAGCCGTGTGTCGATCCCCCCGAGCGCGTCGTCTGCTCGCAGCTCGCAGTCGAGCGGTGCGAGCTCTGTGTCGTCGTGCGCGTGGCCAGCGAGCACGCGGTCGCCGTCCTGCCGCGCCGAATGGGCGCGCGCGATCGACCGCTCGAGGCGCGCGGCCTCTTCGATCGCCTCTTCGAGCGTCGCAGGCTCTCGGTGCGTATCGATCGGCGCCCCCGCCTCGCGCGATCGCGCGCGGAGCTGGGAGCAGCGGGCCCGGGCGGCCACGAGGGGATCGCGGTGAGGCACTCCGCCAGGATAGCGCGGCGATCAACGCACGCCGAGCCAGCGCGCGTTGGCGCTCAGCGGAGCCGGGTCAGGGCTTTCGTTGCCGCGTTGCGGACGATGCTCTCGACGCCAGGACGCCGCGCGAGCGCCTCGAGCTCGGCGCGCGGGACCCGAGCCAGCGTCACGGGGCCGTGGCCGGGCGCGCCGCAGAGCGTCGCCAAGACAGCGCTCTCGACGGCGTCGGGCGCGACGCCTGGGTGACCGAAGATGCCGCCGAGCTCCTTGCCCGCGTCGAACGCGGGCGCCGGCGCCGTGATCTGCTTGGGCGCCCCAGAGAGGAACGCGTGATAGACGGGCGAGCCCCGGACGACGCGGACCTGCAGCGGCGAGGCCTCGAGCGCGCCGGAGCTCGCAGCGTGCATCAGGTTCTTGTAGTCCGGGCACGAGCGGAAGTTGAGCTCGTCCATGCGCTCACACTGCGGCGTGTCCTCGAGCGGATCGAACGCTTCGCTCCCGAACTCGGTGGTGTGGTTGAGGCCGAGGAAGTGCCCGGCCTCGTGCGCAAGCACCATGCCCTCGGCGCGCGCGCCGGCGTACGACATGGTCGCGAGAGCGACGGCCGACTGCGCGGTGCCGCTCACGGTCGCCGCGCCGGGAATGCCGCCGGCGATCCCCCACCAGCTCTGGTCGCGCGTCGGCTGCGTGAGGATGATGTTGAGCGCTTGGGCGTCGCCGGCGGGAGCCGTCTGGGTGAAGGCCTCGATGACGGCGTCGCCCGCCTGCTTGTACACGGTCGGGAGCGCGAAGATCTCGACGTTGCCGCGTCCGATGCCGAAGAGGCGCTCGAACGCGTCGAAGAACGCATCGACGCGCGACCGGACGTTGTACTCGGTGCGCGCCGTCGCGGCGGTCACGACGGTTCCGCCGACCTTGACGCCGTCGGGGATGAACAGGCGCACGTCGAGCACGCCGCCGTGGAACTGCCCGTCGGGCGTCGTCTGGACGCGGACCTTGGCCTTGGCGTTGTCGCCCGTGAACGTGACCGACCACTTGCCGGGCTCGAGGTCGGGCATCGCCTTGGGGTGATTGCTCGCGGGGACGCCGGCCGAGGCGACCCCGCCGAAGAGCGAGTTGGTGGTCGGGTGACTGCCGTTGAACGGCGTGAAGTCCTTGTGCACGAGCTCGCCGCTCGGGCTCTTGATGTCCTTGATGCCCAGGTCTCGCCCGCGACCGATCGCGACCACGTTGAACCCGAGCGCGCCCTTGGGCAGGTCGAAGGTCTTCTCGGTGCCGGTCGAGACCACGCCGAGGTCGATGGTGGTCAGCGGGCTCGTGGGGCCGGCGTCGACGCGTCCCCAGCCGTCGTCGACGGGCGTCGCGTCGTACTCCTCGGGCTCCGGCGCGGGGGCCGGCTTTCGCTTGGCGTCGGCGCCCGCGTCGCCGTCGGTGGCGGGCGCGTCCTCGGAGCTGCTGCACGCCAGCGGCGCGGCGGCAACGAGGGGGAGGGCAAAGGCGGCGAGCGCGAGCGTCGAGCGGAGGGACATGTCGCGCGCGCGTGTGCAATGCGTGTGCCCACCAAGTGTGCGCAAAACGTCGGGATCAGGGGCCGTTCGAGGCGTCCTCGTCAGCATTCTGACGGCTCGCGGGTCCAGGGGTGACGGCTTCGCGGCGTGGGTGCCGTCGCTCGGTGGTCGCCGCGCCTGGTTCACGATCTCACCAGCCTTGCGCGCAACATCCACGATTCCTCAATGATTTCAGTGTCACCACACAGGTATGACATTTGGATACAGAGACTGACATGCGCTCGGCAACGGTCACCTCGGTTCTCTTCTTGGCTGCCACCCTCTGCATCGGCGCGTGCGCCGCGCCCACGGAGGGCGACGAGGTGGAGGAGCAAACCGGAAACGTCACGGGCGGCTCGAGCACCATCGAGCCTCCGGTCGCGTTCCTCTTCGCGTCGGCGTCGGCCACCTCGCCCACGTGCGTAGGCGCGATGCTCGGCGACAACGTCGCGGTGACGGCCAAGTCGTGCGCCAAGACGGGCATGATCCTCGGGCGCGCCTCCGACAAGGAGGGGCGCGGCGCCCGCGCGACCGTCACGCGCGTGCACGTCCCCGCCGAGCCCGACGCCGAGATCGCCGTGGTGGAGCTCGACAAACCGCTCGAGGGCACGCGCGCGCTGCTGACGCACATGCCTCTGCGCGGTGGCTACACCGTCAACGCGTGGTCCGCCACGGACGGCAAGGGCTTCTTCTCGCCCGACAAGAACGACGCGTCCTCGGTCGGCGCGAGCATCGTCGAAGAGAGCGCGACGCAGGGCGTGCTGACGCCGAACAAGGGCGCGGAGATCTGCGACGGCGACATGGGCGCGCCCGTGTGCGCGACGAACGCGACGCAGATCGCGGGCTTCCGTCTGCGCGGCACCTGCGGCCTCGCCGGCGTCGTGGTCGGTCGCGCCGAGGCCGCCAAGACCACGGCGACTGCGGACCCCAACGCGCCGGCGACCACGCCCTCCGAAGCCAGCGCGTGCTCCGGCGGCGCGTGGAAGGTCGCCTCGCTGGGCCGCTACGCCACGTTCCTCAAGCGCGTCGCGCCGCAGGCGTTCGAGCCGCTGCGCATCGACAAGCCGATCCTCCGCAACTTCCCCTACATCCCCGAGGGGCTCTGGGGCTGGGAGAGCGCGGGCTCCGTCACGGCGTGCAAGATCGAGAGCAAGACGATCGCGCCGGTCAAGCCCGGCGACGCCAGCGAGAAGCTCACCGCGAAGGTGTCGTTCGACGGGATGCAGAAGCGCTCGGCGCCGTGGGGACGCTTCGGCATCGCCAAGAAGAACGATCCGAAGGACGTGCGCTGGTTGCCCGCGGGCGCCGTGGGTCAGAAGGCCGGCGCGTCGTTCGAGCTGTCGTTCGAGGGCGTCGTCTCGGCGGCCGAGGCGGGCGACTACATCGTGTCGTTCCGAACCTCGGCCAACGGCGGCGAGTCGTGGACCGTGTGTGACGTCGACGGGATCGCGTCCTCGTCGCCCAAGGGCCTGCCCCTGGAGGTCACGACGACGCCCGGCCAGCCGTCGGACCCGTCGAGCCCGCAGACGCCGCCCTCCGGCGGCACGACGCCGCAAGACGCGCCTCCGGGCACCGACTACTCCGACCCGCCCGCGCCGAGCGCCGATCCCACCGAAGGCGACGGCTACGATCCGTCGGCCGAAGAGGACCCGACCGAAGGCAGCGTGGTGCCCGGCACGAAGAAGAAGAAGGCCGCAGAGGGCGGCGGCTGCTCGGCGGCCACGGGCTCACCCGCGTCGTCAGGCCTGCCCGCGCTCGGTGTGCTGCTCGGTCTGTCGGCGATGATGCGCCGCCGTCGCCGCTGAGCGCGCACTTCGCTGAGCGTGCGCTTCGCTGAGCGTGCGCTTCGCTGAGCCACCCGCACGGGCAGTTCGACTCGACCTGCGTCGGTGTTAGCGTTGCCGTCATGAACAAGACGCTCCAGGGGAAAGTCGCGCTCGTCACGGGCGGCGCGTCGGGGATCGGCCAGGCGCTCGCCACAGAGCTCGCGTCTCGCGGATGTGACGTCGTGCTCGCGGACCGGCAGGTCGAGCTCGCGACGGCGATCGCGAAGGACATCGAGGCGAAGGGCGGCGGCCGCGCGTGGGCCGAGGCGCTCGACGTCCGGGAGTTCAGTCAGTTCGAGCGCGTCGCCAACGCGACCCTCGACCGTTCCGGCGGCATCGACTTCTTGTTCAACAACGCCGGCATCGCCGTCGGCGGCGAGATGGACGGCTACGGGCTGGCCGACTGGGACGACGTCATCGACGTGAACCTCCGCGGCGTCGCGTACGGCGTGCAGGCCGTCTACCCGTCGATGGTGAAACGCCGCACGGGCCACATCATCAACACCGCGTCGGTGGCCGGGCTCGTGCCGGCCGCGGGCACGGGCAGCTACTGCGCGACCAAGCACGCCGTCGTCGGCTTGACCAAGGCGCTGCGCGTCGAGGCGCGCGTGCACGGCGTGCGCGCCTCGGTGATGTGCCCGGGAGCCATCAAAACGCCCATCCTCACGGGAGGGACCTTCGGCCGCTTCAACTATCGCAACATCACGGCGCGCGACGTGCTCGCGATGTGGGACGAGGCGCGGCCCATGGCGCCCGAGTTGTTCGCGCGGAAGGCGCTCGACGCCGTGCTGCGCGACGAGGCCTACATCATCGTCCCCGGATGGTGGAAGGCCTTCTGGTACCTCGACCGCGTGTCTCCCTCGCTCAGCCTGCGGGTGTGGGGCTCTCGCCTCGAGAAGATGCGCGCGCAGCTCGCGCGTCTCGGCGCGACCGCCGCGCGTCCCGGGGACGCCGCGCGAGAGGAGCACGGTGACGTCGACGAGCCGCCTGCCTCGGGCGAGAGCGTGCGACCGGGCGCGCCGCTCGCCACCTGACGCTGCGCCGTCCGCGTTGCCAACGCGCGCGCGCGCGTGCGATGTTCGTAAGAACGTGCGCGCCTCTCGTCTCGTCGCAGCCTTCGTCACCGTGCTGGGCACGGCGTGCACGTATGGCGTCGTGGGCTCGTTGCCGGTCTCCGAGGACGCGGTGACGCGGGACGGCGGCGATGCGGCGGCGGACGGCGGCGCGGACGCGATCGACGCAGCGTCTGCCGACGCCACCACGGACGCCTCCACGTGCTCTCGCGGCGGGAGGGACAACGTCACGGCGCGCTTCGTGAACACGTCGACCACGGCGACCTACGAGAAGCTATGGATCGACTACCGCTGCGCGGAGCGCTCCTACGGCACGATCGGGCCGAACCAGACCCAGAACCAGGGTTCCTTCGCCGGCCACGTCTGGAGCTTGCGGGACACGTCGACGGGCGCGATCGTCAAGACGGTGCGGCTGGGCCAGAGCAGTCCAGAAACAATAAACATTCCATAGTGTTATGCGCGTCGCCTGGCCGGCGTCCCGTGTCATCCCTTTGGGCGGCGTGCGACCGTGGCGCAGAGGGCGCAGGCTACAGGGTGATGATCGACGCGTTGGCCGCCACCGTCCCGCCCGATGAAGCGGCACCCCCGACGGTGCGCTTCCCCGCGGAGTCACCGCCGCCCGCGGTGCTCGTGGTGTCGGGTCCGGGCGCGGCGGTGCGTCCCCACTCCCTTCCCGTCGCAGGTCCGAGCCCCTTCGCCGCGAGCCTGCCGTTCCCGCAGACGCGCACGGCGCCCATGGCGGCGAGGTGCCCGGCCGACGCCGGCACCATCGACGTGTTCCCGGGCGAGCGCCTCTCGAGCCTCGACGACTTCGTGCGGCTCCAGCTCGCGTCGCGCCGGATCACGTTCCTCTCCGTGCTCGACCGCGAGGGGATTTCGCCGGAGTACTACACGGAGATGACGCGCCGCCTGGACGCGCTCATGCGCGAGGTCCCTGCGCTGGGCGAGGAGTTCGAGCTGCGCCTCCGGCTCGCCGAGGGCCGCGCGGCCTGACCGAGCAGACGCGCCGGACGAGGCGCGGCTTGTCGGCGGAGCCGGTCGCTCCTAAGACGGCGGGAGCATGGGTCGCATCGCGAGCGCGCTGGCGCACCGCCGCCTTCCGTGGGGCGCCGCCGCGCTCGCGGCGCTCCTGCTCGCGCCGGCGTTGTCGCTCGGGCTCTTCCTCGACGATCTGACCCACCGCTGGATGATGCACGGAAAGGCGCGGCACGTGCTGCAGTCGGATCCGCGCTGGGCGCTCTTCAAGTTCGTGACGTCGCCCGAGGAGGTGCGCGTCGGCGTGCAGGAGGGCTACTGGCCGTGGTGGACGACGCCCGACTTCCGCCTCGCGTTCATGCGCCCGCTCAGCTCTCTGACGCACGCGCTCGACTATCGGTGGCTCGGCGTACCGCCGTGGGTCATGCACGCCGAGAACATCGCGATCTACGTGTGCGTCGTGCTCGTCGTCGGCGCGCTGGCGCGCAGGCTCGTGGGCGGCGTGGGCGCGGGGGTCGCGACGCTCGTCTTTGCGCTCGACGACGCGCACGCCATGCCCGTCGGCTGGATCGCGAACCGCAACGCGCTCTTCGCCACGCTGTTCGGGCTCGTCGCGGTGCTCTCGTACGCGCGCGAGCATCGCGAGGGCTGGCGCGCAGGTCGCCTCGTAGGGCCGTTCGCGTTCGCGCTCGGGCTCGCCTCGGGCGAGGTCGCGACCGGCGCGCTCGCGTACCTCGCCGCGTACGCGCTCGTGCTCGACGATCGACCGCGGACGCAACGCGCGCGCGCCCTCGCGCCGTACGGCGCGCTGACGCTCGTGTGGGCCGCCCTCTACAAGGCGCTCGGCTACGGCGCCGCGGCGGGTGCGTTCTACATCGATCCGGTGGGGCAACCCATGGCGTTCGCGCGCGCCGTCTTCGTCCGGCTCCCGGTGCTGATCGGCGCGCAGCTCGGCCCGCTGCCGGCCGACGTGCTCGCCAACGCGCCGGAGCGCGTCACCCTGATGCTCGCGTTCCTCGGGGCGGTTCTTGTGGTGGTGCTCCTCGCCGCGTTCTGGCCGCTCACGCGCGATCCGGTCGCGCGGTTCGGCGCGCTGGGCGTCGTCTTGGCGCTCGTCCCGACGTGCGCCGTCTTCCCGTCGGATCGTTCGCTGCTCATGTCGGGCCTCGGCGCGAGCGTTCTCGTCGCGCGGATCGTCACCTGGACGCTCGAGGAGCGTCGCCGCCTCGATCGACGGGTCCTCGCGTGGGGGCTCGTCGGGGTGCACCTCGTGATGGCCCCGCTGCTCGTCCCCGTGCGCCTCTACGCGCTGCACGCGTTCGCGGCTGCCCCCATCCGCCGCGCGGCGAGCACGTTTCCGGTCGGCGCCGAGAGCAAGACGCTCGTGGTGCTCGGCGCGCCCGATCCGCTCGTCCTCTCGTTCATGCAGGTGCTCGGCGCGGAGGCCGGGCGCGAGCCCCCGGCGCGGCTGCGCCTGCTCGCGATCGCGGTGCGTGGTGAGCACACGTGCCGGCGCCTCGACGACCGGCGTCTCGAGGTGACGCTCTCCGAGGGCTTCATCCAGGACCCGATCGGGGCGATGTTCCGCGGGCCGGACGCGCCCATGCGCGTGGGCGACGAGGTGCACGTCGACGGGCTCGATGTGAAGGTGCTCGACGTGCTCGACGACGGGCGCGCGCGCACCGTGGTGTTCACGTTCGCCGAGCCGCTCGAGTCGCCGTCGTACGCGTGGATGACATGGAAAGGAAAGGGCTTTTCGACGGTCACGCCGCCGCCGCCGGGCGCGTCGATCTCCATCGCCCCCACGCCGCTCGCCGAGGCCTACGGGCCCTGAGGCGCGCGCCTGCGGGTGGCGACCAAGAAGACCCCCGCGAAGATGAGCGCGGCCGAGCCGCCCATCCGCGCGTGGAGCGCGTGGCCCATCTGTACGCGCGCGAGCACGGCGGCGAGCACCGGCTGCAGGCAGACGTAGATGGCCACGAGGGTGGCCTCCGCGCGCCCGAGCGCCCACGCGTTGACCGCGTACGCGATGATCGTCGGCACGAGCACCACGATCGCCACGAGCACGTACGCGCGCGCGCCCCACGCCGGGAGATCGCGCGCGACGGCCGGCACGCCGATCGGCGCGAGCACGATCGCGCCCCACGTGAAGACCCAGGTGATGAACGTGGCCGCGCCGAGCCGGACGATGACGTCGCGCGCGAACACGACGTACGCCGAGTAGGCCAGGCAGTTGGCGGCGACGAGCAGCGAGCCGCGATCGACGGAGCGGACGCCGGTGAGCCAGAGCACGCCGAGGACCGCGACGACGAGGCCGGCGACGAGCCGCGGTGAGCTCCGCTCGCGCCGCGCGGCGACCGCGATCACGGCCGTGAAGATCGGGATCGTGGCGCAGAGCAGCGCGGCGCTGACGGCAGACGTGAGGCGCAGGCCCACGAGGAAGAGCATCTGGTTGACCACGACCCCGAGCAGCGCCAGCCCCAGCACGGCGAGGTGGTCACGGCGTGAGATGGCGCGGACGAGGCCGAGCGCGCGGCCCGCGCCCTGGAAGACGATCGCCGCGGCGAGCATGCGCGTCATCGCGAGGGCGAGGGGAGAGACGCCCCCGCCTCCATCCGCGAGCGGCGCCATCGCGAGCTTGCCCTCGACCGCGCCCGTCGCGAACGAGAGCTGCACGAGAAGGAGGGCGAGGTGCGCGCCGAGCGGCATGAGCCGCCTCTGTGTGGCCGCCGGGCGCCGGGATCAAGCCCGCGCGCGCCTGAGCACCGCGGCGTGGCGATTGTCGATCGCCACCGCTCGCGATGCGCCGTAGGCTCGCGCGCGGTGTTCTTCGTCCTCTCCAAGGTCTTCGACGTCTTCCTCTCGCCCTTCACGTGGGTGCTCCTGCTCGCGGCCGCGGCCGTCCCGTGGTCGCGGAAGGCGGCGCGCGCCTACCGGCGTCGACGCGTGCTCGGCGCGGTCGCCCTCGGGCTCGCCTGGCTCGCGTCGAACGACAAGGTGTCCGACGAGCTCGCGGGGTATGCCGAGGCGCGCGTCGGCGACACCTACGACGCCACCAAGACCTACGATGTCGTGGTGATGCTCGGCGGCGTCGTCGACGCGGCCACGACCGAAGACCGTTTTGCCTTCAACGACAACGTCGAGCGCATGCTCACGACGTTCGACCTGCTGCGGACCGATCGCGCGCGCTTCGCCATCATCTCCGGGGGCGACGCGGCGCCGGCGCGGCCGGGGCTCACCGAGGCGGATGTGGTGGCCGATCAGCTCGAGCGGTGGGGCGTCTCGCACGAGCGCCTCATCCGCGAGACGAAGGCCCGCAACACGCGCGAGAACGCGGTGCTCGTGGCCGAGATCGTCAAGGAGCGAGGGTTCTCGCGTGTCCTGCTCGTCACGAGCGCGGTGCACATGGCGCGCTCGGCCGACTGCTTCCGCGCGGTCGGCCTCGCGGTCGACGTGCTCGGCGTCGACCACCGGCATCGGGGTTGGGCGGCGTCGTGGGTGCTGCCCCGGGCCGACGCGCTCTCGCGCAACACGGCGCTCACGCGCGAGCTCTCGGGCCGCTGGATCTACCGTCTGCGAGGCTTCGGCCGCGGCCCGTGACTGGATCGTCGGCGCGTCGATCCGGCGCACACGCGTCCCGGGGCGCCCGAAAATGAGCCAAATATCAAGCACATGAACTACATGCGCGCGCGGCACGCCCCTCGCACGCGTGTAGGATATGGTGCGTAGAACGCTCGGTTTCTTCCTCGCCTCGGCCGCCCTCTCGCTCGCCTTCGTCGCGTGCGGAGAGACCGCGCCGATCGCCGGCGACGACGCAGGCGCGGCAGAAGCAGGGGCCTCGCCCGACGGCTCACCCACGCCCACGGACGGAGCCGCGGGCGACGCGAGCGCCGACGCCCGCGAAGGCGGGGCGGCGTTCGATGGATCGACGGGAGAGCTCGAGGTCGCGGTCGACGTGGCGACGCTCTTCGAGGACTGCATGCCGATCGTCGCGCCCGATCCGGTGACCATCCAGGGCACGCTCTCGATCAAGAACAAGGGCGCGAGCCCCGCCGGCCCGCTCGTGTTCGCCGAGGCGGCCGTCTACGACGCGTCGGGCGCGACGCGCATCGCGACGTTCAAGGTCGACACGACGACGCAGCCGATCCCCGCGGGCGCGAAGGTCGACACTGTCTTCGAGAAACAGGCCGACACGCTCGCGCCCAAGGGCGGCTGCGCTACCGTGGCGTGCAACGCCGAGTATGTGATCGAGCTGTCCTTCTCGGGCCCCGGCGCGCCACCGGGGGCGGCGGCGCGCGCGAAGCCGAAGAAGATGACGTGCGCGTTCTAGCCAGCAGCTCGGCGGGGCCGGGCCGCGGCGAGGCCGCGCGCGCCGTCGATCAGGAGCAACCCATCGAGTTGCCGCAGTTGAGGCACTTGTAGCAAGCGCCGTTGCGGACCGTGATGTGGCCGCACACGTCGCACACCGGCGCGTCGCCCATCATCGCGTCGAGCTGAGCGTCGAGCGGGGAGGCCGCGGCGGCGTGGTCGTGCGCCTCGTCGTGCGGTCCCTTGTTCTCGAGCGTCTCGGCCTCGGCGGCGCTGCGGGCCACGGCCTCACGCGTGTACGCGAGGCTCACCGGGCCGGGGACCTCCGACTCGCTCGGGCGGTCTTCTTTGCCGCCGAGGAAGCCCACGTGGACGATCGCGTCCTCGCCCTCGGGCTTGACGTGCGCGAGGTCGTAGCGGTGCAGGTACTCGACGCCGAGGATGCGGAAGAGGTAGTCGACGATCGAGGTCGAGAACTTCACGTAGGGGTGGCCCTCGACGACGCCCTGCGGCTCGAAGCGGGTGAACGTGAACTGGTCGACGTACGTCTGGAGCGGCACGCCGTACTGCAGGCCGATCGACACGCTCATGGCGAAGCAGTTCATCAGCGAGCGGAAGGCGGCGCCCTCCTTGTGCATGTCGATGAAGATCTCACCGAGCGTGCCGTCCTCGTACTGGCCGGTGCGCAGGAAGATCTTGTGGCCGCCGACGCGCGCCTCCTGCGTGAAGCCGACGCGCTTCTTGGGGAGGCGGACGCGCAGGCCCGTGGGCCGCGAGCCGGCGGGCGTGAGCCCGAGCGTGAGCTGGGTCGCGTCTTGCGGCTCGCTCGTGCGCGGGATGGGCGAGAGGCCGGGGGCCATCGTCTCGGAGAGCTTGGCCTCGAGCTCGGCCTTGGCCTTCGCGTCGGCCTTGGCCTCGTCCTCCTTGCCCTCCTTGTCCTTGCTCGACGTCGAGAGCGGCTGCGAGGCCTTGCACCCGTCGCGGTAGAGCGCGACGGCCTTGAGGTTGAGGCGCCAGCCCTCCTCGTAGATCTCCTGCACGTCCTCGACCGTGGCCTCGTTGGGCAGGTTGACCGTCTTGCTGATCGCGCCCGAGAGGAACGGCTGCACGGCCGCCATCATGCGGATGTGCGACATCGGGGCGAGGTAGCGCTGCCCGATCTTTCCGCAGCGGTTCGCGCAGTCGAAGACCGGGTAGTCGGACGTCTTGAGGTACGGCGCGCCCTCGATCGTCATCCGACCGATGATCGTGTCCTGCGCCTCTTCGATCTCGGCGCGGGAGAACCCGAGCGTCGCGAGGAAGCTGAAGCCGCGCACGCTGCGCGCCTCCTTGGAGATGCCGAGCCGATCGTACGCGTCCTCTCCGAGGACCCACGGCGCGAACGCCGAGTCGAGATCGAACATGCCCACGAGGGCGGCCTCGGCCTTGGAGAGGTCTGCGTCGGTGAGGCCGCGCTCCTTGAGCGAGCGGCGGTTGATGTGCGGCGCGGCGAGCAGCGTGTTGGTGCCCGTGACGTACGCGACGATCTCCTGGATCTCGTTGGCGCTGTAACCGAGCTTGGTGAGCGCGGCGGGCACCGACTGGTTGACGATCTTGAAGTACCCGCCGCCGGCGAGCTTCTTGAACT
>JAGQJA010000351.1:2912-15946 GCA_020430845.1 Myxococcales bacterium | reverse complement strand
CGGACGCCTTCGGCGCGGGCTCCGCCTTCGCAGGCTCCGCAGCCTTCACCGCGGGCGCAGACGCCTTGGGCTCCTCCTTCGCAGGCTCGGCGGCCTTCGCCTCTTCCTTCGCCGGCTCCGCCTTTGCTTCTTCCTTCGCCGGCTCGGCCTTCGCCTCTTCCTTCGCCGGCTCCGCCTTGTCCTCGTCGTCGACCTTCAGCACCGGGCGCTTCGGCACCGGCGGCGGCTTCGACGGTCGCACCTCGTCGAACACGTCGCGCAACGACAGCGGCTCGAGCTCCGACTCCGACTCCGGCTCGACGCGGGCCTTCGGCTTCGCGTCGTCTTTCGCCTTCGCGTCGTCCTTCGGCTTCGCGTCGTCTTTCGGCTCCTCCTTCGCCTTGGGCTTTGCCTCGGCCTTCGGTGCCGGCTTGGCCTCCGCCTTCGGCGCCGGTTTCGCGGCGGGCTTGGGGGCGCTGGCCTCTTCGTCCTTCGGTCGCCGGAGCGCGAAGAACAGGAACAACCCTACGACAAGGACGATGACGACAATCGCCTCGGTGCTCGGCATGGCCGCATCGTATGCGATCTGCAGCGGCTGGGCACAGCCCGTCGCAGCACTTTGCCGACACGACCCTACTTGTCGTCGAAACGGACCCAGGCCCCGCGCATCCAGGCGTCGTTCTGGTCGCGAAAGGCGCCGACGAACGCCGCGGTGGCGTCGAAGAATCCGTCGGCGGGAGGCGTGGCGGCGCCGGCTGTGAGCGGCGTCGCCGGCCACGGCTTGGGGTCCTTGGGGTCGAAACACCCGACGAGCTTGGGGTCGGCCGTCGTGTTGTTACGCCCCGCGGTGTTGAACCACGCGACCTCGTCGAAGCCGAAGTCGTCATCGAACAAGAAGCTGTCGGGATCCATCACGGCGGGGTTCTCGAGGAACGCCGGGTTGGCACCGCGGTTCTGGAACGCGATCGACGAGGCGAGGGTGAGCTTGTTGGCGAGCGACGTGCCTTGCGCGTCGAGCGCGGCGTTCCACCCGGTGAAGATCGCGTTCGCGAGATCGAGCGACGTGTCGTCGCGCATGACGAGGCCGTAGCTGTTGTTGTCGGCCGCGGAGCCGCAGAGCGTCGCGTTGCGAATCACGGGGGTCGAGCCGTCGACCAGCATGCCGTTCGCGCCGAAGACGAGCGCGTCGGTGGGCGTGAGGTGGCCGAACAAGAACTGCATGCGCCCCGCGTACCCGAACCCCCACTCGAACATGTCGTCGGCCGGCGACTGACAGACGAGGTGCTTGGCGTCGACGCGACCGCCGTAGAAGAAGAAGCAGTTGTCGTTGGTCTTGCGCACCATCACGCTGTCGATCTTGGTGGCGCTGCCGAGACCGGCGAGGTGAATGCCGACTTGGGCGTACTCGACGCGCACGAAGCGCAGCACGCCGCTGTCGTCGGCGTCGACGACACCGCCGAAGGGCAGACGCACGTCGCCGAAGAGATTGGGCGTACCCGACGTGGTCGGTGCGGAGCCCATGATGCCGATGCCGCCCCAGTCTCCCGCCTGCGGCGCGGCCTCCGTGCTCGTGAAGACGATCGGCTTGTCGCGCGTGCCGTCGGCGACGAGCTTTGCGCCGCGAAGGATGTACAAACGGCCCGACGTCGCCTTGTCGCCGCGGACCGTGGTCCCGGCCTCGACCGTGATCGTCACCCCGGGCTGCACGAAGGCCGTCCCCTTGAGGATCCAGTTCTTCTTGCAGTCGAGCGTCATCGACGCGGTCACGTCCACGTCGCCGCCCACCGAGCCCGGCGGGAAGACCTCGTCGGGCTTGTTGGGGACGTCGCACGGATCGGGGGCGCCGCCTTCGCCTCCGTCGGGAGTCGGCGTGGGGCCGCCGTCGCGATTGGGATCCGGAGAGGTCGCGTCGTTGGGATCGAAGGGGCGCTCCTTGGTGCATACGCCCTGCGTCACGTCGCACACCGCCGCGAACCGCGCGCAGTCGCCGTCCGTCTTGCACTGCACCGGCTCCTCGAAGAGGCCGGCGCACGCGACAAGCACGAACGCGGCGAGCGCAGCAAGCGGTGCGCGCGTCTTCATCAGAACGTCCCCACAGCGCCTATCGTACCCGGTCCGACGACGATCGCCGCCCTCTGGGGCGCGACCCACGTGAAGTAGCCCGCCACGCCCGCGGCCACGACGGTGGCCGCGCCGAGCGCGCCCGTCACGAAGAACAGCGTCTTGGCGCTGCCCTGGGCGTCGTCGAGCTCGCCGCGCGACACCGGGAACGAGTCCTTCTTGTCCTGGTACTTTCCGTACGAGCTGGCCGTGAGCACGGCGAGCACGCCCGTGCCGACCGCGAAGCCGCCCGCGACGGCCCACGGCACCCAGGGCACCTTGCGCTTGGGCCGCGCGTCCTTGGGGCGATCTTCGGCAGGTGTCGGCTTGTCGTCGGCCTTGGGCTCGGCGGTCTTGGGGCTCGCCGGGGCCGGATCCGCGGGCTCGAGCGCCGCCGTCGTGGACTCGCCGGCGCCGACGTCGAACGCCTTGTCGGCCGTCTTGAGGCCCGAGACGAGCTTGAGCTTGTGCGAGCCCGGCGTCACGGCGACGGCGTCGGGCAGCGGCGTCTCGCCGAGCGGCTCGTCGTCGAGCTTGACGCTCGCGCCCGCGACGCTCGACGTCACCGTGACGAGCCCTACCTTCTTGGAGAGCTTGTCGAGCTCGGCCTCGGTCGCCGTCCGTCGCTTGGCCGGCACGTCGGCGCCGCCGTCGCGCAGGTACTTGGTGTACGCCCGGTGAGCGCACACGGCGTCGTCGGTGCGCGCGCACAGTTGCGCGATGTTGTAGAGCACCCGGTAGCTCGGGAACTTGCCGTACGCGAGGCGGAACTCCGCGAGGGCCGCCGCGTAGTCGTTGCTCTCCGCGAGCTTGAGCGCAGAGTCGAAGTGCTGCTGCGCCTCTTTCTTGCGCTGGTCGGCGTCGTCGGCGCGCGCGGGTGAGCTCACCGCCAGACCGCAGAGCGCGACGGCGAGCGCGAGCAACACGCCGCCGCGTCGCGCGCGCCGAGGCTCGTGGGTTGTGGAGATCGAGCTCACGTCAATTTCCGTACGGGTTGTCGGAGTCGAGGTCGAGCTTCTTCTTGGGTCGCTTGGGGGCCGCGGCTGTGGTCGCCGGCGGCGGCGGCGCTGCGGTGGGCGGGGCTGCGACGGCTGGCGCGGCTCGAGGCTGCTGCGAGCGAGGTCCAGAGCGCGACGACTTGGCGGTCTCGTGGAGGTCCATGCTCAGGAGCATGCTGCGATCGAACGTGACCTGCTCTTGCTTCGTCTCGTAGCCGTCGGCCTCGACCCGGATCGTGTGCATCTGTCCGTCGCGCGGCACACGACCCGTGGCAGGGTTGGCCGGCTGCTCTTTGCCGTCGACGAAGATGCGCGCAGAGGCGGGCGTCACCTTGATGGTGTAGTCGATCTCGGCGGCGGCCGCGACCGGAGGCGGGCTGGCGGCCCCGACCGCTGGTGGGCTGGCGGCCGAGGCGACCGTGGCCGCGCTCTCGGCGGCTCGCGACGCGCCCCCGCCCCCCGCCGAGGCGGACGGCGTCGACGAGGTGCTCGCGCGCTTGGCGAGCGACGGCGCCTGTCCGCGCGAGCGCATGAAGACGACACCGCCCACGAACAGGAGCGCCACGGCGGCGAGCGCGACGAACGCAAAGACGAACGGCCGCGGGCCGGCGCGCGGGGCCGTGTCGAGGGGCGGGAGCGACGGGGCGTAGGGCTGCGGCGGCGACGACGCGAGCGACGGGCCCGAACCGAGCGCGTGCGACGACTCGCCGACGGGCGGCGGCGGGTACGAGTTGAACGGCGGCGGCGGCGCGGGCACGAAGCCGTAGCCCATGGGCGGCGCCGCGCCCGCGTCGAGCGCGGGTGGCGCATCGGAGTAAGCCACCGGCGGCGGGGCCTCCGACTCGAACGCCTCGGGGAAGTGCGACATCGCGATCGCCTTGGGCGGCCCCATCGCCTCGCCGCTGCGCAGCTCCTTGAGCTGGGCGTCGATGGCCGCGAGCATCTTCTCGCGAGACCGCGCGAACTTCTCGGACACGTACGAGCCGAGGTCTCGGTTGGTGACGTGCTGCGTGGTCGACTCGAGGTACTCCTCGAGGTCGTTGGCCATGTCTTGCGCGGTCGCGTAGCGCTCGTCGGGGTTGTGGGCGATCGCGCGCGCGCAGATCTTCACGAGCCGCGACGGCGCGTCGGGTCGGACCTCTTTGAGGTCGGGGAGCTGACCGCCCACGAGCTTGGCGTACTTGTCCTCGCCGCGCACATACATGCGGCGCCGCGCCACCGCCTCCCACAGCATCACGCCGATGCCGAAGATGTCGGCGCGTCGATCGACGTCCTCGAGCCGCGCCTGCTCGGGCGCCATGTACTCGAGCTTGCCCTTGAAGTCGTCTGGGCGCTGATCGACCGCGAACGCCGCCTTGGCGATGCCGAAGTCGAGGAGCTTCACGCCGCCGTTGTACGTGAGCATCAGGTTCTGCGGAGACACGTCGCGGTGGACGACGTTGAGCGGCTGCCCGTCGAAGTCCTTGAGCTCGTGCGCGTAGTGCAACCCGTAGAGCGCGTCGCACAGCACGCGAAGGTGCATCGCGAGCGGCGCGCTCACGCGGTCCTTGCGGCGCGCCAAGCGCACGTAGGGCACGCCCTCGAGGTACTCCATCGCGATGAAGTGGCGCCACCCGTCGGAGACGACCTCGTGCGTCTGCACGACGTTGGGGTGATTGAGCCGCGCCGCCAGACGCGCCTCGTCGAGGAACATCTGCACGAACGTGGGATCCTCTGCGAGCGTCTCGCGCAGCTGCTTGATGACGACGAGCTTCTCGAAGTCGCCGAGGCCCGACGACACCGCGAGGAACACGTCGGCCATGCCGCCCTCGCCGATGGCCGCGAGCAGCCTGTACTTGCCGATGCTCGTCGCGCTCATCTCGGCCGCGGGGAGCACCCGGATGCTGGCCACGGAGTCGGCCTGCGCGACCTTGGGGAGCGGATCGTGGGCCGGCGTGGGCGGCTCGGGCGCGGCCTTGAGCGGCTTGGGAGGTACGGCCGACGGGCCCGGCCGGGGCGGCGCGAGCTTGGGCGGCACGAGGAGCGCCTCGCTGCTCTTGACGAGCTTCGCGCCGGGCTTTGCAGGCGTGAGCTTGGCAGGCGCGGGCTTGGCGACGCGCTCGGCGGGGAGCGGAGCGCCGCTGCCGTGCGCGAGCGTGTCCTTGCCTTGAAGGGGCCGCTTGCCGTGCGCGCCCATGTCGAGCACGGGCGAAGGACGCGCGAGCGTCGCGAGCTCTCCTTCGTCGAGGTCGGGCCGCGTGATGCGCGCGAGCGTCTCGTCGTCGGTGGGCCCGTCGTCGGGTAGGTCGAGCGAGGCCCGGTCGATGCGGGCCAGGGTCTCTTCTTCTGGGGCGTCGGGCTCGATGCGCGCGAGCGTCGCAGGGTCTGGCATCCGATCGAGCGTCGCCGAGCTGGGCGAGCCGTTCACGATCGTCTGGGGCGCGCTGTCGATCGCCGGGGATGTGCCCGCGCGCTCGAGGTTCGCGCGCGTCCGGGCCGCGAGCGTCTCGGGCGCCACGGACTCGGGCATCACCGGCGCCGCCGTGAGCGCGGTGATCGACTCGGGGCTCACCTGCGGCGTGGGCACGGCCTCGGTCGCGGGCGCGGCCGCCAGCGTCGGCGTCGAGTCCACCGCGTCGTCCTTGGCGTGGGGAGGGAGCGCGGGCATCAGCTTCCCCCGCTCCGCGCGCCCGGAGGAACTCGCGCCGAGGATGGAGCGAACGGCGACCACTTCAACTGTCCTACGCAGCAGCACACCGAGGGGTTCCTCGGGTCGGCGCGCTCCATGTGCTCAAACGGAGGATACGCGACCACCTCAGCGCTGGCCCACATCCAACGTGCGAGAACGCGGTACTCGCCGGCGGACGAGCGTGCGAGCATGCCGGCCGATGATTCGTCGGCTCCTCTCCCTGCTCCTCGCGCTGTGCCTCGGCACCCTGGTGTCACGCCCCGCCTCCGCCTTCTGTGGATTCTACGTCAGCGGCGGCGGAGCGCAGGTGTTCAACAACGCGACGCAGGTCGTCTTGATGCGAGACGGCCTGCGCACCGTCCTTTCCATGCAGAACAACTACCAGGGGCCGCCCGAGAAATTCGCGATGGTCGTGCCCGTGCCGATCGTCCTGCAGAAAGAGAACGTCAAGACGCTCCCCAAGGACGTCTTCCGGCGCGTGGACGAGCTCTCGGCGCCGCGACTCGTCGAGTACTGGGAGCAGGACCCCTGCACGCCTCCCGAGCCGATGCGCGAGATGGCGGCGGCGCCGGGTGCCGTGCCCGCGGCCCCCGTGGCGGCCGCGGGGGCGCGAGACCTGGGCGTCAAGGTCGAGGCCCAGTTCACCGTGGGCGAGTACGAGATCGTCATCCTCAGCGCCAAGGACTCGGGGGGCCTCGACACGTGGCTCCGCCGCGAGAAGTACGTCATCCCCGCGGGCGCCGAGGCCTACCTCCGGCCGTACGTGCAGCAGGGGAGCAAGTTCTTCGTCGCCAAGGTCGACCCCACCGAGGTCAAGTTCGACAAGGGCATGGCGACCCTCTCGCCGCTTCGCTTCCACTACGACACGCCCGCGTTCTCGCTCCCCGTGCGCCTCGGCCTCATGAACTCGAACGGGACGCAGGACGTCATCGTCTCGATCCTGGCAAAGAACCAGCGCTTCGAGGTGGCGAACTACCCCAACGTGACGATCCCCACGAACCTCGACGTGGCCGAGGCGGCGCGCGAGGATTTCGGCGCGTTCTACGCCGCGCTCTTCGATCGCACGCTCGAGAAGAGCCCCAAGGCCGTCGTCACGGAGTACTCGTGGGACGCGTCGAGCTGCGACCCCTGCCCCACGCCCCCGCTGTCGCAGGCCGACCTCGCGACGCTCGGCGCCGACGTGCTCACGTCGGAGGCCGGCCGCGGCTTCATCGGCGGCTTCACACTGACGCGCCTGCACGCGCGCTACACCAAGGACGCGCTCGGAGACGATCTGATCTTCAAGCAGGCGCCTGCGATCACGGGCGGGCGCGAGTGGCGCGGCGAGGGCGGAAAGCTCGAGCACGGCGCCAAGCAGGGCGGCATCAACAACTTCCAGGGCCGCTACGCGATCCGCCACCCGTGGAAGGGCGAGATCACCTGCAAGGAGCCGCGTCGCGGCATCTGGGGCGGCCCTCCCCAAGGCGCCAAGGCCGCCGACATCAAGCCCGCCGTGAACCTCGCGTTCGCCGCGCGCGGCAAGCTCGACCTGCCGTCGATGCTGCGGCAAGAGGTGCCCGAGATCGACGTCCTCGGAAAGGGCGCCGAGCCTTCGCCGGTGGGCGGCGGCTCGACCGCTCCCACGGCGAGCGCGGCGGCGAGCCCCGCCGACACGAACAGCAACCCACCCCCCAAGAGCGGCTGCGGCCGCGGCTGCGCATCGGCCCCGCGGGGCACGAGCGGCGGAGGAGCCCTGATGATTGTAGGTACATGTATCGCCCTGCTCGCGCGCCGTCGGCGCGCCGCCCTGTCGTCGGTGGTGATCGGACTCACGTGCGCCGCCGTGGCGCTCGGGTGCGACGACGACGACAAGAAGAAGAAGCTGCTCGAGATGACGGCCGCCAAAGACGCGGGCGTCGCGGTGACGGTGCCCACCGTGGCCCCGGCCGCGTCGTCGGCCGCGCCGCCTGCCGAGGTCAAGCCGGTGGTGTGCCCCGCCGACAAGGACTTCAAGGTCACCGACCCCGACATCGAGGCCGAGCTGCGGCTCAAGCTGAGCAAGCCCAAGGGCGACATCACGATCGCCGACCTCGCCAAGGTGCGCTCGGTCAACCTCACCAAGAAGAAGCAGCTCGACACGCTCGACCCGTGCCTCTTTCCCAAGCTCAAGGGGTTGCACCACCTCTACCTGGGCCCCGGAAAGCTGCGCGACCTCTCGCCCATCGCCGGGCTCACGCAGCTCGAGTCGCTCCGCGCGTCGATCAACGAGGTCGAGGACCTCAAGCCGCTCGAGAAGCTCGTGATGCTCGACCGCGTCGATCTGGGCCGCACGCACGTGCGCGATCTGACGCCGCTCGCCAACCTGGTGAACATGACCGAGCTCGAGCTCGACGACACGCCGGTCGACGACGTCGCCCCGCTCGCGAGCTGCAAGAAGCTCGAGAAGCTGAGCATCAAGCGCACGCACGTCACCGACGTGAGCGCGCTGCGCACGCTGACCAAGCTCAAGTTCCTCTACGTCGAGGGCTGCGCGATCCAGAACCTCGACGCGCTCTCGCCGCTCGTCTCCAAGGGCCTCCGCGTCGTCACCAAGTCGTGAGCGCGCTGCATCACCTCGTCGTCGCGCCGGCGGGCGGCGAGCCGGCGACCCGCCACGCGTGGTTCCTCCACGGCATCTTGGGCTCGGGCGGAAACCTGCGCACGCTGGCCAAGCTCGCGCTCGCCCGCCGCCCGGGTTGGGCCGCCGTCCTCGTCGACCTGCGCGGCCACGGGCGCTCACCGCTGCCACCCGGGCCGCACACCATCGCGGCGTGCGCGGCCGACGTCGCCGAGACGTCGCGCGCGAGCGGCCTCGCCGTCGACGCGTTCGTCGCGCACAGCTTCGGGGGCAAGGTCGCGCTGGCGGCGTTCGAGGCGTGCGCGCCCTCGCACGCGTTCATTCTCGACTCGAGCCCCGTGGCGCGTCCCGACGCGCGAGGGTCGGAGGGCACGGTGCGCGTGGTGAAGGCGCTCCGCGAGGTCGGGCAGACATTCGGCTCGCGCGAAGAGCTGTCGACCAAGCTCGGGGCGGCCGGCGTCGACGCGAGCCTCCACGCGTGGCTCGGGATGAACCTCGAGCGCGACGGCGAGCGCTTCAGGATGCGACTCGACGTCGACGCGATCGAGGAGATGCTCGCCGACTACTTCGCCACCGACTGGACCCGCGCGCTCGAGGCCCCGCGCGCGCCGCGGACGCGCTTCGTGCTCGGCGGCGCGTCCACCGTCGTCGACGCCGAGGCGCGAGCGCGCATCGACGCGATCGCCGCGGCCACGGGCGGGCGCCTCGACGTGCGCGAGCTGCCGGGCGTGGGGCACTGGGTGCACGCCGAGGCCGCCGAAGACTGCGCGCGCGCGATTGAAGAGCTGCTCCCCACGTGAGCTGCGCGACGTGTAGGCCCATGTAGGCCTGCTGGCCCCTTCCGCTCCTGGGCGCATCGCGGGTAATAAGGGCCCTCCCTCTTCACCCGGAGCGTCCGCTCCGCACTTATCCGGGGGCCCCATGGCGAGCATTCGCGAGCGGTTCCGCTACAAGGTCGACACCTTCCTCGCAGGCGGCAGCAAGGCGCTGTTCCTGTCGCTGGCGTTCTCTTTTCTCGGATCGATCACCGGCATCCTCCTCTTGCGTCTGGGGCTCGCCGAGCTGGCCGACGACGACGAGACGTCGTTGCGCAAGCACCTCTGGGTGTCGTTCCTCGAGCTGACCGATCCCGGCAACATGAGCCAGGACAGCGACACCGAGCCCGTCTACAAGGTCGCGGGCGTCGCGGCTGGCTTCACCGGCGTCGTCATCTTCTCTTCGCTCATCGCCTTTCTCACAACCGCGCTGAGCGACGCCATCGCGCACCTGCGCAAGGGTCACAGCAAGGTCCTCGAAGAGGACCACTCCCTCATCCTCGGGTGGGGACCGCGCGTCGTCGAGATCCTCAACGAGCTCGCGATCGCCAACGAGAGCGAGAGCGAGGCGGTCGTGGCCATCCTCTCCAGCGAGTCGAAAGAGGACATGGACGAGCACCTGCGCGTCCACTTTCCCGATCGCAAGACCACGCGCATCGTGACGCGCAACGGGTCGACCGCGTCGCTGACGAGCCTCGAGCACGTGAGCGCGGCGACCGCCAAGTCGGCGATCGTGCTCGCCACGTGCGACGCGGCCGCCGACGACGAGGCCAAGCTCGAGAGCGACGCGAACGTGGTCAAGACCGTGCTGGCGCTCGCGTCGAGCGTCGAGGCCGACCACCCGATCAGCATCGTCGCCGAGCTCTTCGACCCGAAGAACCGCGCCGTCGTCGAGGACATCGCGCCGGGCCGCGTTGTGGTCGTCGACGCCGAGGAGATCTTGGCCAAGATCATGGTGCAGACGTCACGCACCAGCGGCCTCGCGGTCGTCTACTCCGAGCTTCTCAGCTTCGACGGCTGCGAGATCTACTTCTACAAGGGCACGTGGAACGGCGTGACGTTCGGCGAGCTCCAGTTCAGGTTCGCCGACGGCGTGCCCATCGGGCTGCGGCACTCCGACGGACGCATCGAGATGCGGCCGCCGGTGGGTCACGTGCTCGCGTTCGACGACGAGATCATCATCGTCGCGCAAGACGACTCGTCCATCGCCTTCAAGCCGCAGATGGTCGCGCGACCGCACGAGATCATCCCGCCCAAGCGGCAGGTGGAGCGTCGCAAGGAGCGCATGCTCATCGTGGGCTGGAGCGCCAAGGCGCCGCTCGTCATCGGTGAGTACGGCGACTACGTGCTCGAGGGCTCGTCGGTCGACGTCGTGCTCGCCGAGGCGCCGCAAGACATCCGAGACGAGGTCGCGCGCCTCTCCGCAGAGAACGCGAGCGTCGAGGTGCGGCTCATCGAGACCAACCCGCTCGACCGCGAGTCGCTCGCGGGGCTCCAACCGTTCTCGTACGACACGGTCATCGTGCTGCGCCAGGACCCGGAGGGCCCGCCCAACGCCGAGCGCATCGACGCCGAGAGCATCATGGTGCTCTTGCACCTGCGCCGGCTCCGCCGCGACCTCCCGCCCGGCACCTGGGTCGGCACCAAGATCATCACCGAGGTGCTCGACTCGCAGAACCAGGACCTCATCAACCGCGCCGGCGTCGACGACTTCATCATCTCCGACCGACTCGTCTCGATGATCTTCGCCCAGCTGAGCCAGGAACCGCGCATCAAGCTGGTGTACGACGACCTCTTCGAGGAGGCCGGCTCCGAGATCTACGTCAAGCCGGCGTGGCTCTACTTCGATCAGCTGCCCGCCAACGTGCGCTTCTGCGACCTCATGCGCGTGGCGCAGAACCGCAGCGACGAGGTGTGCATCGGCTACAAGCTCAAGGCGCTCGAGGGCGACGGCGACAAGAACTTCGGCGTGTCGCTCGTCCCGCCCAAGGACACGATGATACAACTCACGCACCACGACTCGCTGGTCGTGGTGGCCGAGGACGACCGTTGACCGCGTGACCCCTCCGGCGCGCGGAGGGGAGAGATGAACGACGTCGAGCAGCTCCTGTCGGGGTGGGCAGGCAAGTCCAGGGTCCTGGGGCTCGAGGCGTGGCAGTGGCTCGGCCTCGTCGTGGCCCTCGTCGTCGCCGTGGTCGTGGGGCGGTTGGGCGGCGGAGTCGTCAAGCAGGTCGCCAAGCTCGCGCGCAAGACCGACGTACGCTGGGACGACGAGCTCGCGTCGGCGCTCAAGCGGCCGAGCAACCTGCTCATCACGGTGATCACGGGGTGGGTCGCGGTCGAGCCGCTGCGCCTCGCGGGGACGGCGCGCGTCGTCGTCGACCGCGCGCTGCAGATCGGTCTCATCTGGGCGCTGGCGTGGGTCGTCATGGGCACGGTCAAGCTCGTGGCGGGCGTGCTCGAACGAAAAGCCGAGCGCGATCATGATGATGGCGACGACGGCGAGGTCCGGCTCCGCGCCGCGAGGACCCAGATCCACCTGCTCCGACGCGTCGTCTCGGTCGTCGTGGTCATCGTCGCCGTGGCGCTCATGCTCGTGCAGTTCGACGTGGTGCGCACCGTCGGCGTCTCGCTGCTCGCGTCGGCCGGCATCGCGGGCATCGTGATCGGCCTCGCAGCGCAGCGCACGATCGCCACGCTCATCGCGGGCGTGCAGCTCTCTCTGACGCAGACGGTGCGCATCGGCGACGTGGTCATCGTCGAGGGCGAGTGGGGCACCGTCGAAGAGATGAACCTCACGTACATCTGCGTGAAGGTCTGGGACGAGCGGCGTTTGGTCGTGCCGATCGCGCACTTCCTCGAGAAGCCTTTCCAGAACTGGACGCGAGGCTCGCAAGAGCTGCTCGGCACCGTCTTCTTCCACGCCGACTACGCGCTGCCGCTCGACGCCGTGCGCGACGCGCTCGACGCCGTGCTCGAGGACAACCCGCTCTGGGACGGCCGAGCCAAAGGCGTGCTCGTGACGGACGCCAAGCCGCAGACGATCGAGGTGCGCGCGCTCGTGTCGGCCAAGAACGCGAGCGACCAGTGGGACCTCCGCTGTCAGGTGCGCGAGAGCCTCATCGCGTGGCTCCGCGAGTACGAGGGCGGGCGCTTCTTGCCGCGCGTCCGCGTCGAATCGCCCGAAAACACGCGCCGCGTAGGCGCCGTCACGGGCTGACGGATTTTGCGTTCCGGGCGCCGCGCGCGCCTGATACCGTCGCCTCATGGGCAACCCGAGCGTCGAATTCAAAACTTCCCTCGGCTCGTTCACGATCGAGCTCGACCCCGCCATCGCGCCGAAGACCGTCGAGAACTTTCTCGCCTACGTCGACGCGGGCCACTACGAAGGCACGCTGTTCCACCGCGTCATCCCGGGCTTCATGGTCCAGGGCGGAGGCTACGGCGCCGACCAGAAGAAGAAGCCGACGAAGCCCGCGGTCGAGAACGAGGCCTCGAAGGAGGGCAAGAACGTGCGCGGCAGCGTGGCGATGGCGCGCACGGGTGACCCCCACTCGGCGACCGCGCAGTTCTTCGTCAACGTGGCCGACAACGGCTTCCTCGATCACACCGAGAAAGAGGGCAAGGGCTGGGGCTACTGCGTCTTCGGCAAGGTCACCTCGGGCATGGACGTCATCGACGCCATCGTGAAGGTGAAGACCGGCCCCAAGGGCCCCTTCGAGAAGGACGCGCCCGAAGAGGACGTCACGATCGAGAAGGCGATCCGCGTCGACGCCGACGCGAAGAAGGACGACGAGAAGAAGGACGACGCCGACAAGGGCGACGACAAGAAGGACGAGGCGAAGGCCGAGTCCAAGGACGACGAGAAGAAGGACGAC
>JAGQJA010000351.1:0-2807 GCA_020430845.1 Myxococcales bacterium | reverse complement strand
GCGTTCGCGGCTGCGTTCGCTTCTGTGCCTAGGCTTGCGGGCGCTTGAAGAGGAAGTAGCACTCCTTCGAGTTGCCGCCGCGCTCGCGGTCGAACGACGACACCAGCTCCCAGCCCTCGGCGCCGAGCTCGTTGAGCTTCGCCTCGAAGCTCGGCTCGCCGAGCTCCATGATGTCGACCATGAGGCGCTTGTACGAAAACTTGGTCATCGACTCCTCCGTCGTCGGAGGATAACCGCCGGTGCGGCTGGCGTCGCCCCTCGCGAGCCTCAGTAGGCCGATCCGTACGCGTAGACGCCCGCGCCGTCGCCGTCGGCGTCGGCCGAGCCGTGGCGCGACCACACCACGCCGCGCGCCGTCGCGCCGAGGACGTCGAGGTCTGGCCCCGTGGCGAGCGTGTGCGGCGCGCCCGTCGCGGTCTGGCGAGAGATCGCGCCCACGTCGCGCGCGCCCGGCGCGATCGACCGCGTGCTCGAGAGCACGTAGACGAACGCGCCTTGGGCCGCGACCGCGGCCGGCGCCTGGAGATATCCGTACGACAGCGAGGACGTGCCGAGCGCGGGGCTGTAGCTCCCCACCGCGTGCTCGACGGGCGCCGGCCAGTACACGCGCGAGAGCGCGGTCGTGAGGCTGCACGCGGCGGAGGTCGATTGGGGAAGGATCGTGCCGGGCGTGGTCTCGCGTCGGGGCGCGAAGGCGCGCGCATCGTCGAGCGGGTAGCCGCGCACACCGCGCCCCGCGTCGACGACGTAGAGGCGCTCGCGACCTGCGTACGAGAGCACCGCGACGGCGCACGGTGCGCCGACCTTGGCGACGACCTTGGCAGGCCCACCCCCGAGCGGGACCGCGACCACGGAGCCCGGCTTGCCCTGCGCGCCGCTCACCGACACGTAGACCGCCGTCTGCCCTCGCGCCACGGCGTTGGGCTCACCGTCGAGGGTCGCGGCCACCTCGGTGGCGCCGTCGTTCACGGGCGTGCGCATCAGCGCGGGCCCCAGCGCGCCGCCGCGTAGCGTGTACACGTCGTCGGTGTCTGCGACGATGGTCGTGCGGTGCCGGATGAGGACGGGGTCGTCGAGGCGCGCGCGCAACGTCGCGACCGTCTCGGTGGGCGGCGCCTTGGTCGTCGGGTAGGGGCTCCGCGCGCCGCGCGTCGGGCGCACGCCCACTGTGGGCGGCATCGAGGCGACCTTGAGCTCGTGCGACTCGGCGTCGACGAAGTACACGGTCTTGCCCACGACCGCGACGGCCGCGGGCGAGCCGTCGTCGACGATCCGCCGCGCGCTGATCGCGCTGCGGAGGCCCGTGTCGTCGAAGGACGTGGGCATCGTGGGGATCGGCGGCGGGATGTAGACGGGCTTGTAGTCGTAGTGCCGTGACGGCTTCGACACGAGGAGCAGAAGCCGGACCACGAGCAGGCCGATGCCGATGACACCGACCACGCCGAGCGCTCGGCCGCGCGACGGCGCGGGCGTGGGCGCGGGCGCGAAGGGCGTGCCCACCCCCCCGCCGAACGGGGTGACCGCGGGCGGCGCGCCGAGCTTCGGCGCCGCGCCCGGCGCGCGCTTGCGCTCGACCTCGGAGAAGATCTGCTCGAACAGCTCCGGCACCATCTTCTCGACGGCCGCGAGCTGCTTCATCTCGGCGACCTCTTGCGCCGTCGGGAACACGTCGACGAAGACACGCGGCGGGTAGAGGTCGGCGCGCACCTCGGCCTTGGCACCGAGCACCTGCTCGAACGCGCTGAACGACACGATCTCGAACTGCCCGGTCTCGGTGTCGTTGAGCGACACGAGCTGGGTGCGGGGCAACAGCGTGGGCACCCCCGCAGTGAGCACACTGAGCGTGCCTGCCTCGTGCATCATGACGCTCGCGACGAACGCCTCCTCGCCGCGCGACTCCAGCAGGGCCTTCTGCTCTCCGTAGATCGAGGCGCGCTCGGCCTCGCGCCACGCGTGGAGACGCTTGGCCGCGGGATAGCTTCCGGTGGGGACGAACGGCTGCCATCCGTCTTTGCGCAAGACGAACGCCGCCGACGTGAGCGGGCGCGGGCCCTCGAGCACGGCCGCGGCCTCGGAGACGATGCGCTCGAGCCCCGCGACGTCGTTCTCCCCCGTGACGAACAGGCGGTGGCGGCTCGGGAGGAGCGCCACGGGATCGCCGTCGACGGAGAGCGCGCGGATCTTGTCGAGCAACAGCATGCGCTCCGCGTCGAAGTGGTCTCCCCACGGCGACACGTAGCTGCCCGGCGCGAGCTCGACGAAGGGCTCGGCGCTGCGACGCTCGAGGTTGATGCGCGCCGCGGCCATCGCACGCGCGAAGTCGGTGCCCCACTTCGCGAAGTCGGTCACCTCGTGGATCGACTCCGGCCGGTCGATCGCGACGCTGACGCCGAGGTCGTCGGCGAGCACGTCGAACGGGACCCGCGCCCCGCCCGGCTTGGCGCCGACCTCCCCGAGGGCGAGCTCGAGCCCGATCTCGAAGTACGCTCGCGGCCGGACCCGCGGCATGAGGTTGACGAGCACCTCGTCGAAGGTCTCCTCGCCGTCGATCGAGGCGGCGGAGGCGGCGAGGTTCTTCAAGAGCTTCTCGCGCGCCGCGTCGGTGTCGGCCGAGATGTACTCGGCGTAGACGTTCGACAAGAAGAACGTGCGCTTTTCGTCGGTCTCGGGCGCGATGTGGAGCGCGAAGCTCGGCGCGTCGAAGACGACGGTGCGCGACTCGCCGCTCTCGCGCAGCGCGCGGATCACGACGTTGGAGAAGTCTCGGTGGGTCAACATGAGCGCGGCCCGCGATGATACGCGCGCGC
>JAGQJA010000350.1:21403-23213 GCA_020430845.1 Myxococcales bacterium | reverse complement strand
CGCGGCGCGTTCACCGGCGCGGTGCAGCGACGCGCCGGCGCGTTCGCAGAGGCGACCCACGGGACGCTCTTCCTCGACGAGATCGGCGAGCTCCCGATCGAGGCGCAACCCAAGCTCCTACGCGCGCTCGACGGGTACGACGTGCGGCGGGTGGGGGGCTCTGCCGAGCCCGAGGCGCCGCGCGCGCGCGTGGTGGCCGCGACCCACGCGCCGCTGCACGACCGCGTCGTCGCCGGAACGTTTCGTCGCGACCTCTACCATCGCCTCGAGGTGTTCGTCGTCGAGGTGCCGCCGCTGCGCGCCCGCAAGGGCGACATCCTCCCGATCGCGCGCGCGATCCTCGCCTCGGTCCGCGCCGAGCTGGGCGAGCGAGAGCTGGCGCCGGCGGCGGTGGCGCGCCTCGCGGCGCACGACTGGCCCGGGAACGTACGCGAGCTGCGCAACGTGTTGCTCCGCGCCGTCGACGCGGCCGCAGACGCGCGGATGCTCGACTCGGGGCACGTCGACGCGGGCATGCGCGTTCGCGAGCAACCGGCCTTGACGCTGACGCCCTCGCTCGCCAAAGATTGGCTCGTGCGGCATTCGGGCAACGTGAGCGCGGCGGCGCGGGCGGCGGGGATCCCCCGCACGACGTTCCGCAAGCTGCTGGCCCAAGAGCGGACGCGAGGCGAGCCCTGACGCGCGGCGGGCTGGTCTCCGTCGCGTGGCTCGTCGCGGCGCTCGCGCCCGCGTGCACTTGCCGTCGTGCCGCCGATACGCACCGAGACGGCGCCGCGCCGGCTGCGAGTCAGGCGCTCGCGCCCGCACCGGTCGCGTCATCGGCGGGTCCCATCGATCTCGCGGCGCAGCCCGGCATGTCGGCGCCCATCGGGGCCGTCCACCTGGGCAAGGGGAGGGTCGTCGTGGCGGGCCTCGACGTGCCCGCCAAGGGGTTGCGCGTGCGCGTGTTCGACGCCGGTAGGCCCGCGCCGCTCGACGCCGCCGCCGATCCGATGCTCTTCGCCGGCGAGCTCACGTGGTCCTCGGACGCAGAGGTGTCCGGCTACGCGGCGCCTTCGGGCTCGTCGGGCGCCGTCTTCGTCTGGAGCGGGTCTGCCGGGGGCAAGCGCGTGAGGCGCGCCGTCCGCCTCGACGCCGCGGCGGCGCCGTCGGGTGCGCCCTTCGAGGTGATGTCGGCGACGTGCGCGAGCGCCGACGGCATGCACTGGAGCGACGGCCGCGCCATCACCGGGCGCGCGTGGTCGGGGGCGCCGCTCACGCCCCACACGTTGGCCGAAGAGAAGGAGGCCTCGATCTTCTGCTCGACGCGTGCCGCGTTTGCGCTCGTCGACGACGAGGACGGCGTGAGCGTGATGCGCCTCGACGGCGACGCGGGCGCGCCGGTGCCGCTGTGGCGCGACGCGGAGCTCGCGAAAGACGAGCTGCGCGAGCGCGGCGAGTTCGTCGTCGATCAGGACTTCGGTCTGGTGCGGCTCGGCGCGTCGGGGGCGTTGGTGTTGCGCGAGGTCCGCGCCGGCGCGCTCGGGCCGCTCCGCAGGCTGTCGACGACGCTCTCCAAGGACGAAGAGATCGTCGCCGTCGACGCCGCCGCGAGCCACGTCGTGCTGGTCGCGCGCACCGACGTCAGCGCGCGCTGCCCACCGGGCGACGCCGGGCGTTCGAGCGCCAAGCTCCGCGTGGTCCGCGTCGACCGCGCGTCGTTCGAGGAGCGCACCTTCGACGTCGCGCCCACCGAGTGTGGCGCCGAGCTCGGCCCGTTCTTCACGGGCGTGACGCGCGCCGGGGTGTCGGTCGCGTGGGCGGAGCGCGG
>JAGQJA010000350.1:11098-21247 GCA_020430845.1 Myxococcales bacterium | reverse complement strand
TGCGCAGGCCAGGGACCGACGTGATGGTCGCCGGCTATGCGCTCGCGATCCCGTGGGGCTCGTCGGCGCAGCCTTGACGCGATGGCCGCTGCCCTGGGGCGAGCTCACGCGCCGAACGCGGCGTATCCGAGATAGCCGAGCACGACGAGCTGCGTGATCGCCGCGAGGCCGAACGTGGCCGTGCGCAGCGGCTGCACGCCCTTCACGTAGCAGAAGCTGTGCGCCACGCGCAGGAGCGTGAACGCGCCGAAAAGACCCGCCGCGAAGGGGAGCGAGATCGGGGTGAGCGTCAGCAAGAAGCCCGTGATGACGAACATCGGGATGTTCTCGAGCGCGTTGCGGTGCGCGCGCCGATAGCGCGCGGTCGTGGCGTTGCCGTCTTCGTAGACCACCTCCGCCGACTCGTTGAGCTTCTTGTCCTCGGGATTGACGACCTCGCCGGCCTTCGACCTCGTCACAGCGGTGTTGCTCGCGAGCACGAGCAGGTTGAGGCCGAGCACGATGGTGGACACGATGTAGGCTTGGAGCACGGGGGTGGCGGTCATGGCTTCTCCGAGAGGTTGGGGGCGCGCGCCGAGTGGCGCGTCGCACACAAGCAAGGACGACGCGGCGCTTCGAAACTCATCGGTCGCGGCGCCCCTTTTTCTTCTCGGCTCGCGGCTCGTACAAAAAGCGACGTAAAATCAAGCTGTTGACAGCCCAGGCGAAGAGGCGCACGGTGAGGCCGTGGGCTCGGACGCACAGCTGCTCGATGCCGCGCGCCGAGGCGATGAGGGGGCGTTCCGCGAGCTGGTCGGTCCGCACCGTCGCGGCCTCGTCGCGCACTGCTATCGGATGTCGGGGTCGCTGCAAGAGGCCGAGGATCTCTCGCAGGAGGCCCTCGTGCGCGCGTGGCGTGGCCTCGGCGCCTTCGAGCAGCGGTCGTCGTTTCGGAGCTGGCTCTACCGCATCGCCACGCACGCGACGCTCGACGCGCTGAAGCGACCACGTCTGCTCCCCATCGACACCCACGCGCCGGCGGATCCTTCGGCTCCGCTCGCGGCGCCCGAGGCCCTCTGGCTCGAGCCGATGCCCGACGCGCTCTTGCCCGACGAAAGACCGGGCGCAGAGTCCCTGCTCTCGCAGCGTCAGTCGGTGGCGCTTGCCTTCTTGAGGGCGCTGCAGCGCCTCCCCGCGACGCAGCGCGCGGCGCTGTTGCTCAAGGACGTCCTCGGGTTCAGCGCCGCCGAGACCGCCGAGCTGCTCGAGACCACTGTGGCCGCGACGAACAGCCTCGTGCAGCGCGCGCGGGACACGCTCGGAGAAGAGGCGCGGCCGGCGCGCTCGGCGGCCGAGCCCGTCGACGCGGACGTCGTGCGCCGGTATGTCGAGGCCTGGCAGAGCGCCGACGTGAGCGGGCTCGTCACGCTGCTGAGCGATGACGCGCGCTTGTCGATGCCGCCCGTGCCGTCTTGGTACCTCGGGCGCGACGCCGTCCGCGCGTTCCTCGGAGGCGCCGTCCTCACCGCCGACGCCGTAGGCCGCTTCGTCGCGGTCGCGGTCCGCTCCAACGGTCAGCCCGCGGTGGCCCTCTTCGATCGTCGCGCGCCCGGCGCCGCCGCAGATAGTCCGCCCGTGCTCTCGGGCGTGCACGTCCTCACGGTCGACGCCGGTGGCCGCGTCACCGACATCGTCGCCTTCATGGACCCTACGGTGCTGGGCTCGTTCGACGTGCGGCCCTGACGCGCTCGCGCGAGGGGAGCGCGCTCAGAAGCTGCCGGAGAGGCTCAGCCCCGTCGTGCCGAAGCCCACGATGGGCGCGATGCGGGTCTGCTGCGCCGCGGGCTTCGCGTCGTCTTTCTTGGGGGCGAGCAGGTACCAGCCGGCCGCGCCGACGAAGCCGACGACCATGACACCCGCCGAGATGTTGGCGACGAGCGCGTTGGTGTCGACCTTGCTGTTGTTGTCGCGAAGCGTCTGACACGCCTCGCCGAAGTCGCGCACGATCGCGGCGTTGGTGCTGTCGCAGATGCCGGCGCTCGGCAGGCCACGCTTGGCCGCGCCGTCGCGGATGCCCTGCGCCACCGTATCGGCAGAGTCTTGCGCGCTCGCCTTCGCCGACGCGAAGACGATCGTGCCGATGAGCCCCGCCACGCCGGCGCCGAGGCCGATGTACACGGGGAGCATGTTCTCGGGAGGCGAGAGCACGTTGGTGCGCTTGACGCCGGAGTCCTTCTGCTGCGGTGGCGGGGTGGCGTCGCCCGCGGGGGGCGGCGGGTCGGCAGGCGGCGTGGTGTCGCCTGTCGGTGGAGGCGTGACGACGGCGGCCGGCTCGCCCGCCGCGCCGAACCGCGCCTGCGCCTTCTGGCCGGCGCTCACCGTGACGGCCACAGACTCGCTCCCGCCCTTGACGGTGTGCGTCCCGGGCTCGACGTCGATCGCGTCGGCGATGGGCGCGGTGCCTGCGCTCTCGTCGTCGACGCTGATCTCGGTGCCGGCCGGCGCCGCGATCTCGATGCGGCCGAGCTTCTGCCGGACCTCGGCGAGGCCCGACTCGGCGTCGGTGCGCTGCTGCGGCGTGGCCGAGGTGGCCTCACGCAAGAACTGGCGAAAGTACTTCGACGCGTCGAGCGGGTGCCCGCCCTTGGCGCAGCTCTGAGCGAGGTTGAGCAGGACCGCCGGATGCTTCTTGAGGGCGTACGCCTGGAGGAACGAGGCTCGGGCGTTCTCGTATTGCCCCTTGTCGTAGAAGTCGACGCCCTCTTGAAAGCGCGCGCGCGCCTGCTTGGTGATCGGATCGTCGGCCGGTTGCGCGTAGGCAGGGCTTCCCAGCGCGACGGGCGCGAGGGCGAGCAAGAGAGCAGCGGCGATGGCTCGTGTGTTCATGGCGCTCCAGGGGGTCGAGGAGGCGGACGCCTCCCCGGCGCAGCCGGCACGAGCAGCTCAGGCCGGCTCAGAACGGATTATCGCGCACGATACCGCCGCCGGGCGCCTTCGGGGGAGCTTTCGGCGCGGGAGCAGGCGCCGGCTTGGGGGCCGGGCGCGGGGCAGGAGCTGGACGCGCGGCTGCCACGGGCTTGGGCGCAGGTCGCGGCGCCGCCGCAGGGCGGGCCGGCGGTGGGTCTGCCTTGGCCGCGACAGGGGCCGGCGCGGGCTCTGCGGTCTTTGCGGGCTCCGCGGTCTTTGCAGGCTCCGCCGTCTTTGCGGGCTCCGTCTTTGCGGGCTCGGCCTTTGCGGGCGGCGGGTCTGTCTCTTCGGGCGGCGGCGGAATATCCTGATTTGCCTTTGGATTCGACAGGTTAGATGCCGCGCTCTCGACCTTGGGGGTCTCGGGGCTCGAAGACACCGCGAATTTCACGGCGACGATCAGGCCGATCACGGCCGCGACGCCCACCGCCGCGAACACGACGCCCTTGTTCGAGCGCTTCATGACGAGCGCCTGGAGCTCTTCGGTCCCCTCGAGGCTCGGCGCCATGGGACGTGCGCGCGCAGGGCTGACCGCGCTGACCGCCGGCCCCGGAGGCGGGCGGCTCACGGGCATCTGCGCGGTGCGGTTCGGGTCGATCTTGGCGGCCGGGCTGGCCTGTCCGAGAGGGGCGGTGCGGTTGCCGTCGAGCTTGGGCGCCGGCGGAGGCTGGCCGCCGACGGGCAACCCGAAGCCGAGCGTCTTGCCGCCGTCGAGCTTTGCGGGCGGCTTGCCTTCGAGCGCCGCGGGCCCGGCGTCGGGGATCGTCTTGCTCGCATCGAACGGCGCGACCGACTCGGGCTCGATGGTCTCTACCGGCGCAGGCTTGGGCGCCGGCGGGGGCACGCTGGCCTTGGCCTGCGCGGGGGGCGCTTCAGGCTCGTCGGCTTCCCACGAAGGGCGGAAGCTCGCGGCGAGCTGCTCGGCTTGTTCGGGGCTGATGCTGTCGAGCTCGCCCCTCTCCGACATGGCCATGGAAAGCGGAATCCTTCTGCCGCCCTCCGAGCGGGCGACCGCACACAAAGAGCCTAGCACCGGCCCGGGCCTTGCCCAACGTTAGCGAAACTCCTTCTTGAGCGCGTCGTCCCACTCGTCGGCCACGCGGCCCACGGTGTCGAGCAGGTCCTCGAACTCCTCGTAGTCGAGGCCCGAGAGGCGCCGCAGCGAGCGAACGAACACCTCGTCCTTGGCGGCGTCGATCGCGAACGCAGAGTCTGCCGTGGTGAGGAACGACAGCTCGAGCAGTCGACGATAGAACGCCTCGCGGCCGTCCTTGGGGACGGGCATCACAGGCGCGAGCAGGAGCAGCACGCCGTGGTCGTCGAGGACGTTCACGCCGATGTTGGCGGAGCCCTTGCGAGCTTGCGTGTATCCGTTCTCGTCGAGCGGGGCGAGGGTGGTCCCGGCGCGCGCGGCGAAGGTCTCGAGGTAGGCGTTCACCATCGCGAACGCGTCGGGGAAGACGCGGCCGGTGGCGCGATCGATGTAGTTGGGGGGCTCTTGGCTCGACACTGTGGCTCCTCGTTCGGCAGATGATACCCTGCCGTCGTGCGAAGGGCAGCAAGACCGAGCGCGCTGGCCGCGCTGGCCGCGGCGGTCCTGGCGCTGGCCTGCTCCGGGCGCGCAAAGGGCCCCCCCGACGCCGGCGGCGCGACCGACGACGTGTCCGTCGCGCGCGCGCTCCTCTCGGCCCGCGAGCTGCCCCCGCGTCCCGAGGTCATCGCCCGGGCCCAGGGCGTGGCGCTCCTCGCCGGGCGAGAGGGGGCGGGGGCACGGGCGGTGGAGCTGCACGCGCTCGCGGCCGCGCTCGTCGAGCGCGTGTGGCGCGTCGAGCACCGCGAGCAGGACGCACGCGAAGCGATCGATCTCTACCGCGCCGCCGCCAAAGACCTCACGATCGACGGCGCGTGCGCGGCGGCAGAGCGCGCGGCGACGCTCGGAGGGGAGCTCGCGGGGGACGCGCAGACCACGTACGCCGAGCTCTATCGCGCGCAGCGCAGGTCGTCGGGCGGCGACGCGGGCGCCGGCTGCGCGAGCGTCGGCCCGCGCCTGGCGTTGCTCGCGCCGTTTCGTCCACCTGCGCAGGTGCTCGACGCGATCGACCAAGGCCTCGCCGGTGAGGGCGCGATCGCGCTCGCGGTCGCCGACGCGTCGAGCGCGCGCGTGTCGGTCATCCCGCGCCTCACGCGCGTCGAGCACTGGGTCGGGTCGGAGGGGGCGCGCGTCGTCGTCCACCTCGACAAGCCGGCGCCTTTTCGCGTGGGCGACGTCAAGAGCGTGACCGGCGTCGGCGCGCGCACGTACGTCGAGCTCGACGGCGTGGAGCTCGCGAGCGAGGCCCGCCAGACGCCGCTCAGCGGCATCGTGCGCAGGGTCGTCACGGAGCCCACATCGACGGGGGCGCGCGTCGCGCTCGAGCTGGCCGGCCCGGCGTATCGGCGCGTCTTCCACCTGGTCGAGCCCTATCGCGTCGTCATCGACATCGCGAAGAACCCCCCGGGTGCGTCCGGGCCGGGCGCGCGCTCCGTGTCGCGCGTGGTGCTCGACCCGGGCCACGGAGGCAACGATCCCGGCGCCACGGGCCCGAGCGGCCTCAAGGAGAAGGACGTCACGCTCGCCGTGGCCCACAAGGCGGCGGCGGTGCTCTCGCGCATCGGCGTCGAGGTCGCGCTCACGCGAGACGACGATCGTTACATCACGCTCGAGGAGCGCACGGCGCGCGCGAACGGGTTCGGCGCCGACCTCTTCATCTCCATCCACTGCAACGCGAGCGAGAACCGCGCGCGGCGCGGCGTGGAGACGTACGTGCTCGACACGTCGAAGACCGATCTCGCGGGGCGCGTCGCGGCGCGCGAGAACGCGACGAGCCAGGCCGCGACCGCCGAGATCGGGCAGATCCTCGCCACGATGCGCCTCGCCGATCAGGCGACCCGCTCGACCCGCCTGGCGCAGCTCCTCCAGCGCGCGGGCGTCGCGTCGCTCTCGCTCGTGTCTCGCGACGTGGTCGACGGCGGCGTGCACACGGCGGGCTTCTACGTGCTCGTGGGCGCGCGCATGCCCGCGGTGCTCTTCGAGACGAGCTACATCTCGAACGCGATCGAGGAGCAGCGCCTCGGGAGCGCCGACGCGCAGCAGCGCCTCGCCGACGCGATCGCGAACGCGGTCAAGGCGTACCGCGAAGGCCGCTGACGCGCTCTCCGAGCGTTCGAGCTCTGTGACCCGAGATCGACGCAACCGTGCGGTGCAACGCTTCACCTACACCGTAGGTCGACCTCGCACCTCTCTGCGAAAAAACGATCGCCGCGTGTCATATGCGAAGTCGCCTCGAGGCACCCATCGGCACCTCGCGCCACGTCGGCGCGGCGTCCACCGAGAAAGAGCCCGATGCGATCGTCCCACCGTCTCCCCGTCCTCGCCCTCTCCATCCTCATGCTCGCGGCCGGCGCGGGCTGCTCCAAGGCCAATCACGCGGGCTCGTCGCACGCGCCCCCGCCCGCCGCCGAGGCGGCCGCGGCGGGAGGTGCCATGGGGGGAGAGCGCGCGTCGGCCGAGGTCCCCGCCGCCGATCGCGCGCTCATCCTGACGGTCGACACGTCCGTGCGCGTGAGCTCGGTCGACGACGCGACCGCGAAGGTGCGCGCGGCCGTCGAGAAGGCGGGCGGGTACGTGTCGGACGCGAACGTGAACGGCGACGGCGAGGCGCGCAGCGCACGGCTCGAGCTGCGCGTGCCGGCGCGCGGTGTGACCTCGCTCCGGTCGACGCTCGCGGGCCTGGGCGAGATCACCAGCGACAGCGAGAAGGTCGAGGACGTGACCGACGCGCGCGCCGACCTCAAGGCGCGCCTGGCGAACGCGCGCGTGCAAGAGAAGCGCATCCTGGCGCTCATGCAGGAGCGCGCCGGCTCGATCGCCGAGGTCATCTCGGCCGAGCACGAGCTGGCGCGGGTGCGCGAGACGATCGAGCGGCTCGAGGCGCAAGAGCGCACGATGGACGGAAAGATCGCGATGGCCACGGTGCGCGTGAGCCTCACCGGCCCCGCCGCCGCGGCGGCGTGGGAGACGCCCGGCCCGAGCCTCGCGCGCGCGGCCAAGAACGGCGTACGCGGCGCGGCGGCGATCGCCGTCTACGGCGCGATGGCGTTCGCGACCGTCGCGCCTACGCTCGTGCCGATCGTGGGCTTCGGCTTGGTGCTCTACTACGTGCTGCGTCGCCGTCGTCACGCGGCGCTGCCGCCGAGCGCGGCGTGAGCGAACGGTCGACATTGACCGGCGCGCGCGCGGGTGCGAGCGTGCTCGGCCGACGGGATGGAGAGAGAGGCCTTGGAGCGCGAGCTCGCGGCGCTTCATGTCGCGAGCTGGGGTTGGGCGCTCGCGTGCTGCAGGCGCGACGAGCCGGAGGCCGCCGACGTGCTCCAAGACGCCTACGCGAAGGTGCTGTCGGGGCGCGCGCGCTTCGGCGGGCACGCGTCGCTCAAGACCTGGTTCTTCGGCGTGATTCGGCTGACGGCGCTCGAACGTCGGCGCGTGTCGTTCTTTCGTCGCGCGACGCCCATGGGCGAGGCTTGGTCGAACGAGCCGCCCGCGAGCGGGCCCGGTGCCGACGAGCGCGTTGCGCAGCGTCAGACGGCCGAGCGTGTGTCGCGGGCGCTCGGCGCGCTCGCGCCGAGGCAGCGTGAGGTGCTGCACCTCGTCTTCTACGAAGAGATGACGTTGGCCGAGGCGGCGGCGATCATGGGCGTGTCCGTCGGCAGCGCGCGTCAGCACTACGATCGCGGCAAGCAGAACCTGCACGCGGCACTCGAGCGAGGAGCGTCATGAGCGACGAACAGAGAGAAGGGGACGACCCGCGGCTGCGCGCCGCGTTCGACGCGCTCCGCAGAGAGGACGCCTCACGCGCCCCGGGCTTCGACGAGCTCCGTGCCCGTCCGACGCGCCCGTCTCGCCCTTCTCCGCTGCGCGTCGTCGCGGCGGCGGCGCCGGTGGTCCTCCTGGCTGCCGCGGTGCTCTTGTGGATCCGTGAGGGATCGAACGGCGCTGCGACGGCCTCGGCTCCCGCGGCCGAAGCTCCCGCGCTCGGAGGGCAGGGAGGCGAGCGCGCTCCGGCGGGCGGCGGCGAGGTCGCCACGGCCGTGACGCCCCGCGCGGTCGCGGCGCGCGTCGACCTCGCCCCGCTCGACTTCTTGCTCGATACGCCTGGGGGCGCGCTCCTGTCGTCCTTGCCGGGCTCGGACGCCCCGCGAGGCTCCGTCCTTCCGTCTCCGCAGAGGGCCCCGTGAGCCGCTGCGCCGTGATCTGTCGAGGTGCGACCGTGACGACTCGTAAGCTAATGTATACTGCACTCATCGTCGCCGTCGCGTCGTTCGCGTCGGGCTGCGCCAAGTCCGACCGCTCGCCGCTCCCCGGCGACTCGGTCAGCGCCGACGGCGCGGTCACGCTCTCGCCACCGTCGCCGGCGATCAGCCCGCGCGCCGAGGCGCCGCGCGAGGCGCTGGGCGCGATCGAGCGGCGCGTGTTCCCGCCCGAGCTCGTGATGGAGAACCAGGCCGCGCTCGCGCTCACCGACGCGCAGCGCGCCGCGCTCACCAAGGAGATCGAGCGAGCTCAGTCCGAGACGCTCCGCGTGCAGTGGGAGCTGCAAGCCGAGAAGGAAAAGCTCGCCGCGCTCCTCGACGCCGAGCCCGTCGACGAGGCCAAGGTGAGCGCCGCGGCCGCGCGCGTCATGGAGCGCGAGAGCCGCGTGAAGGCGACCCACCTCGGCATGCTCGTCCGCGTGAAGAACCTGCTCACGGCTCCGCAGCGCGCCAAGCTGCGCGAGCTGCGAGAGCCGCCGTGCGAACGCGCCGCCGACGCGGGCGCGCGCGACTGACCGTCAGACCGTGGCGAAGGCCGCGTCGGGGATCTCGAGGGCCGTCTGGTCCTCCATCTCCATGAGCGAGGCCTTGTACTGGACGGCCGGGAGCACGTTGCGGGCAAAGTAGAGCCCCGCGTGGACCTTGCCCGTATAGAAGGCGTGGTCGGGGTGGCCCGCGTCGACCTTCTCGAGCTTGTCGTGGGCGATGACGGCGGCCTCGAGCAGGAGCCACGCGACGGTCGTCTCGCTCATCATCTCGAGGAAGCGGTTCGCCGTGAGCGGGACGAGCGTGAGCTGGCCCTTCTGGAACCAACCGAGCAGGCGCATGGCGCCGCCGCCGATCGCCTCGGCCGCGCTGCCGAGCCGCTTGACCGCGTCACCGAGCTTGGGGTGCGCGCTGTGCGCCGCGACGAACTTGCCGAGGTCGGCGAGGTACGCCTGCAGGTTGGCGCCGCCGGCCTGGCCCAGCTTGCGGCCGACGAGGTCCATCGCCTGGATGTGGTTGGTGCCCTCGTAGATGCTGAAGATCTTCGAGTCGCGGCAGTACTGCTCGACGGGGTAGTCGCGCGTGTATCCGGCGCCGCCGTACGTCTGGATGGCGGTCTCGCAGACGTGGAAACCCTGGTCGGAGCCGTACGCCTTGACCAGGGGCACGAGCAGGTCGACCTGGCCGGCGTGGTAGCTGTGCTTCGCCTCGTCCTTGCCCTCGGCCGCCACCGCGCAGTCCTGGTGGTGGGCCAGCTTGATCGCGAGCGCGCGGATGCCTTCGACGCGGGCCTTCATGTCGAGCAGCATGCGCCGCACGTCGGCGTGCTCGATGATCGGCACGCGCGGGGCGGTCGCGTCCTTCCAGTGCGTGATGCTCGAGCCCTGCTTGCGCTCGCGCGCATACTCGAGCGCGTTGAGGTACGCGGTCGANNGCCACGGCGACGCCCTGCATGCCCACCGCGATGCGCGCGGTGTTCATCATCTTGAACATCTGCGGCATGCCCTGGTTGAGCTTCTCTTCGCCGCCGACCGGGATGCCGATGCACTTGTCGTTGTCGCCGAAGTTGAGCACGCACGTGGCCGAGCCGTTGATGCCCATCTTGTGCTCGAGCGCGCCCACCGTGACGTCGTTGCTCTCGCCGAGCGTGCCGTCGTCTGCGGCGCGCACGCGCGGCACGATGAAGAGGGTGAGCCCCTTGGTGCCGGGCGGTGCGCCCTCGACGCGCGCGAGCACGAGGTGGATGACGTTCTCGGCGCAGTCGTGATCGCCGCCCGAGATGTAGATCTTGGTGCCCTTGATCGAGTACGTCCCGTCGGCGTTGCGCTTGGCCGTCGTCTTGGCCGAGCCGACGTCGGTGCCGGCGTG
>JAGQJA010000350.1:4084-11027 GCA_020430845.1 Myxococcales bacterium | reverse complement strand
CCGAAGTGCTGGATGACGTCGGAGGCGCCGTGGGCGAGGCCGGGGTACATCGCGAACGCGGCGTTGGACCCCGCGAGCAGCTCGAGCACCGTCATCGCGATGGTGCTGGGGGCTCCGGCGCCGCCGTACTCGGGCGCGACCGAGAGCGAGTTCCAGCCCGCCTCGTAGAGCTTCTTCCACGCGTCCTTGAAGCCCTCGGGCGTGACGACGCGACCGTCGACGATCTTGCAGCCCTGCGTGTCGCCCACGACGTTGAGCGGGCCGGTGACCTCGCAAACGAACCGGTAGGCCTCCGTGAGCGACGCCTTGACCTCCTCGACGCCCCACGCCTCGAAGGGCGCCTTGCCGAGCAGCGAGCCGATGTCGAACTGCTCGAAGAGCAAGAAACTGATCTCGCGGAGGTCGGCCTTGTAGCGGTTGATGGCTTGGATGGGCTTGGTCACGGGGGCTCCTCGAGGCTCAGGGGGCGCGGCGCGGTCGCGGCCGACATCGCGTCGGTCCGCGCCGGGCTGAGGGGCAGAAAACCCTCCGCCGCGTAAGGATCGTGGTGGCGATGGTGCGTTGCGTCAACACTGAATCACCATTCAGTCGAAATATGAATGGCGATTCAGTCTGGCGCAAGCGCGACCGCCGCGGCCTCGGGTCACTGCGGCGTGAACGGGATCCCGTAGTGGGCGAGGATGCGCTGCGCCCGCTGGCGCTGGCCCTCGACCACCTCGATCGACTCCGGGCCGCGTCCGAGCCCGGAGCCGTCGAGCAGCTGCTGGCGCGTGGACTCGGCGATCTTCTTGAGGGCGGGGAACACGTCGTCGGGGACCTGGCTCTTGGTCACGCCCGCGCCCATGACGACGGCCTTCCACGGCAGGTGCTGATCCGACGGCGTGTGCCAGCACGCGCCGCAGTCGATGATCACGCCGCGCCACACGCTGCGCCCCGAGGCGAGCATCACCTTGGCGAGTCCGCCGTTGTTGGCGTTCGACGCGGGGCCGTCGACGTTGCCCGCCACGTACGACGCGATGAGCGCCCGGGCGATCTCTCCCCGCAACGCGTCTCCGCCGAAGCCGTCGGGCGCGCCCTTGGAGAACGGGCGGTACTCGTTCCAGATGCGGATGAGCGCGCGGCCCTCGCTCGGGTAGTGCTGCGCCTCGGGCGCCACCGTCTTGAGCCCGTAGTCCGACCAGTTGAGCACCCGCTCGACCTGCACGTCCTTGTAGCGGTTGTTCCAGTACATGTCGGAGCCGTGGAACTGCGCCGAGAGGAAGGCGATCGGGCGCCCGGTGTGCTCGCGCGTGGGCCGCAGTCGCTCGACCCGCAGCGCGCCCTCGTTGGCGCTCGGGCGAGCCTCGCCGAAGAACTCCGCGACGCTGATCGGGCTCTCGGCGCGCGCCGCGCCCTTGTCGCGCCCGTAGAGGTCGAGCGCGTCGCGGATGGCGTGGTCACGCGGGAACGGATCGACGCCGTCCACCGGGCGCCTGCGCGTACGCGACGCGGCCTCCTCGGCGGAGGCGGTGTCGTCGGGGCCGTCGTCGGTCGCGGAGGCGCAGCCGGTCGAGGTGACGAACAGGGTGACGGCCGTGAAGAGCCAGAAACGAACGCTGCGGGACATCGGTTGCTCCTTCGATCTCAGGGGACGCACTTGCCGTCGGCGCGCCGAGGCTCGAGCGGGTTTCGCGCCCAGCACTCCGCCTGACGCATGAACTCGGTGATGTGGGCGCGCGCCCGCGCGTCGAACTGCGCCTTCTGCGCGTCGGTGAGGATGGCGCCCGTCGTGCTGAACGTGGTGCCCACGCTGAGCTCGCCCCGATCGTTCTCGAGCAGGTTCACGTGCACGAGCGCGTGGGTCGCCGAGGCCTCACCGCTCGACCGGTCGAGGTTGATCATGAGCGAGCCCCCGGCCGCGCCGACGCCCCCGCTCGCGCGCGTCGCGCCGTCGACCTTCTCGGCGAAGCTGATCGGCGCGAAGCGGATCGACCCCACGATCACGCGGCGCACCGGGCGGCCCTTCGCGTCGCGGTCGGCCGCGGTCCACTCGCGCTCGGTGAAGCCCTCGTCGTACCAGGGCACGTCGTGGACCGAGAGCTTGCCCTCGAGCGCGCCGGTCATCACGACGGCGAGGCACGGCTGATCGGTGCCGGTGCGCATGCGCAGCGGTGAGTGTCGGAAGAACTGGTAGTCGGCGACGTTGGCGTCGATGTACTCGGTCTCGAGCCGCAGCTTGGCGAGGCCGTACGCGAGCCCGCCCGCGACGTCGCGTGGGATCTCGAAGCGGAAGTCGGCCGTCACGTAGCCGCTCCCGATGCGGTCGGGTTGGTAGTACGTGGCGAGCTGTCGCGCGGCCGCGATCTGGTTCGCCCAGTCCATCGGGTCGGGACGCTCGCGCACGTTGCCCGTGAGCGGCAGCTGCGAGTTGCCGAAGAAGTAGCCGACGTCGTCGAGTCGGTTCTTCGTGAAGCGGATCGGCACCGACACCGTGACGGGCGGCTTGGTGGTGTCTGCACGCGCTCCGTAGGCGTCCTCGCTCGCGGCGGTGTCCTCGGCCGACGGCGCGACGCACCCGAGCCCGCCGGTGACGAGCGACAGGAGGGCCACGCACGCGCCGAGAGACCGGGCGCGCGACGCGAGCGCCGACGAGAAGGAGGACGTGGTGGTGGATCGCCGTGGGCGGTGCGCTGCCGTCATGGGTGGCGCAGTTGCACGCCGCGCACCAACACCTACACGCGCCCCGATCGCGGTTTTTACGCTGGATTCGGGCTATCCGGCATCCGACGCGAGAGGTCGGGCGACCGCGAACGGTGGCTTCTCTCGCGGCGCGGTCACGACCACAGCGAGGCGCGCAGCGCCTCGAAGAGACGCGTCGACGTTCGCGCGTCGGGCAGGCCTACGCCCTCGAGCTCGCGCGCAAGGGGAAGGCGAGCGGCCTCCGCGAGCGCGTCGACGGCGCGTCGCATCTCGCGATCGACGCGGGCGCTCGCATCGTGGTCGAGCTGATCCCGCGCCCACGCCGCGACGTCCCAGCCGAGCGCGGCGTGCCGCGTCTCGTCGTCGGCGATGCGCGCCATGGCGGCGCGGAGGGCGGGGTCGGTCGCGTGCTCGGCCTGGAACGTGGCGACGGCGGCGCCGAAGGTCTCGCGCACGCACCCCTCGACGGCGTTCTCGCGCGCGATGGACTCGAGGTCGCGGACCGGGGCGGGCTCGTGCCGCGGGGAGACCGGATCGGCCCCGAGCTTGCGCGCGAACGTGCGCATGACGCGCGCGTGGCGGATCTCGTCGCGGGCCGCGCGCCGGGCGCGGGCGGACAGCCCCTTGGGCGCGCCGTGGGCCTCGAGCTCGCGCGCGAGGCGCTCGAACGCGTGCACGCTCGCGGCCTCGAGCTCGGCGCCGAGGGCGAAGTGCGCGGCGAGCGCGGTCTCGGCCTCGGTCGTGGCGACGGCGTAGCCCTCGTTCAACCGGCCGGCCACGCATGTGTTGCACTGGATCGCTTGCCCGTCGCCGAGCTTCGTCACGTAGCAGAAGGCGAAGGGGATGCCGCCGCCGTCGTCTGGGCCACAGAGCACCTTGCACGTGTCCGACGGGATCGCTCCGCCGTCCCAACCGAGCCCGCACGGCACCGGCACGTAGTAGGTGCAGGTGTCGCCGTCCGGTAGCTCGACAGGCGAGCCGCAGTCGACGCTCGCGTCGAACGAGCCCGAGCTCGAGCCCGACGACGACCCCGAGCTCGAGCCCGAGGTCGACCCGGAGGATGAAGCGGAGGTGGACCCCGAGCTGGACCCCGAGCTCGACGCCGAGCTCGACGTGCCGCCGCTGCTGCTCGTCGAAGACGCCCCGGCGTCGTCGACCGGCACGACGCTGCCGCCGCATGAGGCCGCGAGCGCGGGCGAGCAGATGGCGAGCGCGACGGCGCCACGAAGGACCAAGCGAAGGCGAGACTCGTTCATCGGCTCCTCCCCGAAAAAGGCCAGCCCAGACAGCCAAGCACAGCCGTGGACCGCGCGCCAACAGGCGCAGGGGAGATCAGAGCTCGACGCGCACGAGGACGAACTTGTTGCAGAGCGCCTTGTCGGTGATCTCTTTGTACGCTTTGCCCGCGACCTCGTTCTTGAGGCCGCCGATGCGCGAGTGCTCGGTGAGGAAGTACATGACCTTCGCGCCGCTCGCCCGCTCGGCCTTCATGAAGGTCTGGAACGTGGCGCCGGTGGAGACGAACGCCGGGATGCGGTTGCCCGTGTAGAAGTTCTCGCCCTTCCAGTTCATCTGGTACGCGATGAGCTTCTCGCTCGCGTCCTTGCGGTCGCGGTAATACGCCTCGACGACCTCGTGCTGGCCCCAGTGGGGCGACATCTTCACCATGTAGACGTCGACGCCCCAGAGGGCCCAGACGAACGCCAACGTGACGAAGCCCACGACCGCGTGTCGTCGCCAGCGCTTGACGGCGATGGCGAACGAGACGAGCACGGCGACGACGGCGAACCCGCTGAGGATGGCGCTGAAGCTCAGCGTGTCGGGCCACGCGCGACGGTAGTTGTACGTGAAGAGCTGGAGCAGGCGGATCGCGCCGGGCTGCTCGCCCGGGGCTGCGCGCGCGAGATCGCGTCCGATGAGCGCGATGAGCACCGTGCCCGCGAGCGCCGCGCCGCCGAGCATGAGCGCTTCGTGCGACCGACGACGCGCGTCGGGCGTGCTCACGTCGTCGCCGTCGCCGTCGTCGGCGTCTTCTGTCGATGCGCCGAGCTTCTTGACGACCAAGGCCGCCACGGCCAGGCCGAGGCCGCCGAAGACAATCGCGAGCCCCGTGCTCGCGGCCGGCCCGCTCGCCTCGCCGAAGAGCGAGCCCTGCCAGAGGCGTGACGCGCCGAACACGGCGAGCGCCGACGCCGCCGCGAGGCCGCCCACGTAGGTGCCGAGCCGACCGGGGCGCACAAACGCCGTGCGACCGAGCATGTCGTCGAGGACGACGCCCACCAGCATCGCCGCCGGCGCGACGGCCGGGAAGATGTAGTGGTGGAACTTCGTGCCCATGAAGGTGAAGAGCGCGTACGCGAAGAGGAACCACATCGCGAGCAGCACGGACGCGTCGCCCGTGTGACCGCTCGCGACGCTGCCGTCGTGGTGCCGTCGCTCTTCGCTGTCGCCGCGGCGTGTCCACCAGACGAGGCCGAGCGGCACGAGCGCGGTCCACGGGAACGTCGCGTAGCCGAGCTGCCACACGTAGTAGCGGATGCCCGTGTCGTCGCCCTCGTTCGTGTCGTGCACGTGGCTGAAGGCGCGGTTGAACATGTCGTGGAAGATGAGCCGGTCGGTGAACGGCGAGCCGTGCCGCACGTACATCGCCACGTACCAGGGGATGGCGACGGCCAGGATGACGAGCAGGCCGCTCAGCATCTCGAGGCGCAACAGCTCGGACCAGCGCTTCTTGGTCGCGATGTACGCGAACGCGCAGATGATCGGCAGCGCGAAGCCGGCCGGCCCCTTGGCCATCGTCGCGATCGCGGCGCAGAGCCACGCCGCGATGTACACGAGGCGACGCACGCGCCGCTCGCCCCAGTTGAGGTAGAGCGTGCCGCCGAGGACGCCGCCCCAGACGATGCCCTGCAGCGACGGCTCGAAGGCGCCGAAGTAGCGCTTGAGCCCCTCGACGAGGCCGTCGGGGTTGGCCGCGACGCTCTTGGGGATGCTCGCGGGCGGCGTCATCGCGCAGATCTGGTTGCCGGGCAGACCGCAGTTGCCCGCCGAGCCGCTGCGGAACTCGTCCCAGTGCACGCGGAAGCCCTTGGGCCCGTCGCCCGACAGGATGAGCTCGACGTTGCGCGAGAGCAGGTAGAGGATCTGCGGCACGGCGCAGAGGAGGATGACGCCGAAGACGAGGTGCCAGAGCGACAGGCGCCACGTCGCGCCGAACGCCTTCACCTCCCAGACGCGCACGCGCTCGTCCTCAGGCGTGTTCAGGCCGTAGAGCAAGAGGCCCATCGCGCCCGTCATCGCCGAGACGAACGGCATGTCCGTCATCGTCTGGTGCGCGAGGAAGAACCAGTCGGGCATGGTCGCGAGGACCATCGCGCCGAGGAAGCCCGCGCGTCGCCCGAACACCTTCGCGACGCCCTTGTAGATGAGGTACATCGCGACGAGCGTCATGAGCACGTTCGGCGTGCGCACCACCCACTCGGGGCGGGCCGCGGCCGTGACGGCGCTCGTCATGAGCATCTGGTCGGGGTGGTAGCCCGTGCCCAGCGTCGACATCGACAGCGACTGGATCCAGAAGTTGAGGATGGGCTTCGACCAGAACCAGCCGTCTTGCGCCCACCACAGGCTGATCCAGTCGTCGCGTGAGAGGATCTCGCGCGCGACCTCGCCGTAGTGCGTCTCCCACGGATCCCAGAGCGAGAAGAGCCCGAGGGCGGGGAAGTAGAGGAGCGCGCCGATGGTCACGACCCAGAAGCCGTGGCGCTGCAGGAGCGGGCGCTCGCGGCCGTCCTCGTCGGTGGCCCACGGGCCGAGCGCGCGACCGATGTCGTAGACCGACACGACGAGCCCGATGAACGTGCCCGTGACGAGCACCGAGCCGACCCACCACGGGCCGACGGCCGCCTGGGCCGCGGCGAGCGAGCCCATGAAGCCGACGAGCAGCCCCGCGGCGCGCAGCAGCGGACCGCGCAGGGTGGCGACGGAGGACTCTCCGGCGACGTGCTCGTCGGCGTCGTCGAACGTGCCGAGGAGGTCCATCACGCCCCAGACGCACACGAGGACGCACACGATGCCGAGCGGCACGCCGACGCGCAGCTGCCCGGTCTTTGCCATGAGCAAGAAGGCCGGGAGGCCGCCGGCGAGGATCGCGATCAGGCCGCGGCGGACGCGGAGCGGGTTGCCGCGGGGGACGACGTTCTCGCTGTCGTCGTCGTCTGCGTCGTCTGCGCTCGCGTCTGCGTCTGCGCTCGCGTCTGCGTCTGCG
>JAGQJA010000350.1:0-3989 GCA_020430845.1 Myxococcales bacterium | reverse complement strand
GCGGCGGCGTCGTCTGCGGAGGCGGGGTCGGCCTCGATGCTCTCGGACGAAGTGCCGGACTTGGCGCTGCCGTTCGCGGCCTTGCGGGCGCTACGCGGCGGGCTGGTCGCCTCCTCCTCCTTGGGGTCGCTCATCCGAAGTCCGGGAAAAGAAAGCTCAGACGCGGGGTTGGGTCTGCCGAGGACCGCGCCCACGACGGGAAGTGCACCAGAAGCGGCACGTCGCGGTTTACCAACTTTGGCCCGCGCTGGCCAGCGCTCAGGCGGACGCGCTCAGGCGCTGGCTTGGCGGGGGAGGGCGCTGGGCTTCTTCGAGCAGATCGTCGGAGATCTCGGCATCGAGCTGGACGGCCACCCAGAAGCGCCACGGCTCGGCGCAGTCGGCCGGCGTCGTGTCGACGCGCACGACTTTTCCGTGCAAATGCTCGGTCCCGCGGTCGAGGTGCATCGCGATTTCGAGCGCGTCGCCCGGGGCGAACTTGCTCGGCGTGGCGATGAGCAGCCCGGTCGGGCTGGCGTTGCGCGTCACCCCGCAGCGGCGCGTCTTGCTCGGCGACGAGAGCTCTACCGCTCTAAATGCCTGTATGCGCTCTACTTTTCGTCGTTCGTCGGTCCCCATGATCCCTCCGCCGCGAGCGGCAGGGGGCTTACCACACAAGCGCCGATGCGCTACGCCGCGCCGCGTCACCCCTTACGCACCGCGGGGGGCGCGTCTTGGGCGGCGCGTCGTCAGTCGCCAGCTCGCGCCGTGCTATCCCGGAGGGCGTGAGGTCGGCTGCTCGTCCCGTGCTCGCCTTTACCCTGGTCGTCGCGCTCGTGGCGGCGTGCGCCGAAGGCGCGCGCGTCGAGAGCCCCCCGCGGGCGTCCTCGGCGCCGGCCGTGCCGATGAGCCAACCGAGCGCACAGCTCGTGCAGCCGGCGGTCAGCGCCGCCCCTGAGCCCGCGCCGGCGCCGGCGGAGGACGGCGGAGCAGGCGACGGCGGCGTGCTGTTTCCCGACGCGGATGAGGTGCTCCTCGGGCTCCGCGACACCTTCCGCGCCTGCTACAACTCCGCGCTCCGCGGCGATCCTACCCTGCGGGGCCGCGTCCTCTTCTCGCTGACGGTGGCGCCGAGCGGTGACGTCACCGAGATCCGAGCCGCGATGATACGCGGGCTCTCGACAGAGCTCGTGGCTTGTCTGGCGCGGGTATGCCGGGGAGCCCGCTTCACCTCGCAATCGGCGACGCCCGCGATCCTCAACATACCGATCACGTTGCTGACACCTCCGTGACGTCCCCTCGGAGCTCTCGCCAGGGGTGCGTCGTCAGTCGTCGAGCTCGTCGACGAGCGCGCGTGCCTCTTCGACCCGGCCGCGCGCCTCGACCAGCTGCTGGCGTTGGGCGTGCGCCTCGGCGACGACCTCGGGGGGGGCGCGGTCGGTGAAGTTCTTCGAGCCGAGCTTCTTGTCGACGGCGGCGAGGTCCTTGTCGATGCGCTTGAGCTCGCGGTCGATGCGCTTCTGCTCCTTGTCCTTGGTGACGAGGCCCTTGAGGCCGACGAGGATCTCGATCGGACCCCGCGGGCTCGGCACCACGCTCACCGTCACGCCGGGCGGGCGAGGACCGCCGGTGGGCTCGACGTTGGGCTCCCCCACGGTGCGCGCCAGGAACGCGACGGCCTGCGCGCGCTCGGCGAGGAACGTGCGGACCCCCTCGTCGTCGCAGCGGAGCGAGATGGGCACCGCCGAGGCGGGCGAGATCTCGTGCTCGCTGCGGATGGTGCGCGCGGCGCTGATCACGGCCTTGAGCGTGCTCATGTCGCGGAGCGCGTCGTCGTCGGTGATGGCGTCGGCGGCGGTGGGGTAGGGGCCGAACGCGATGGACGCCTTGCGTGAGCTGGGGCGGGGCGTGCGCTGCCACACCTCTTCTGTGAGGAAGGGCATGAGCGGGTGCATGAGGCGCAGCGACGTCTCGAGCACGTGGGCGAGCGTCGCGCGCGTCTCGGCGGCGAGCGCCTCTTCTTCTGCCGTCTTGGGCGTCTCGCCGTCTCGCAAGATGGGCTTGGTGACCTCGAGGTACCAGTCGCAGAAGTCGTTCCAGAAGAACCGGTACGACGCGTTGGCGGCCTCGTCGATGCGGAACGCCTCGAGCCCCTCGTTCGCGGTCGCGATGGTGCGGCCGAGCTCGGCGAGGATCCACCGGTTGTAGAGGCTCTTGGGCGTGCACGTGAAGGCGCCCGCGAGCTCCTTGGGGTCGCGGCCGTCGAGGTAGCCGAGCGCGAGGCGCGACGCGTTCCAGATCTTGTTGGCGAAGTGTCGGTAGCCCTCGATGCGCTTGGGCGCGAGGGCGATGCGCTTGTTGCTCGGCGAGAACGTCGAGAGCGTGAAGCGCAGCGCGTCGGCGCCGAACGCGGGGAAGCCCTGGCCCATCTGCGCGGCCGAGGGGTAGGCCTTCTTGAACTTGGCGAGCGCCTCGTCGGGCGGCGCGCCGGGCAGCGTCTTCTTGACCATCTCGGCGAAGGTGGTGCCGTGGATGAGATCGAGCGGGTCGATCACGTTGCCCTTCACCTTGCTCATCTTGTCGCCGTTCTCGTCGACGACCATGCCGTGCAGCAGCACGCGGCGGAACGGCACGTCCCCCATGAAGTGCAGCCCGAACATCATCATGCGGGCCACCCAGAAGAAGAGGATGTCGTAGCCCGTCTCGAGATCGCTCGCCGGGTAGAACTTGGCGAGCGCGTCGGTCTTGGCGGGCCAGCCGAGCGTGGCGAACGGCCAGAGCGCGCTCGAGAACCACGTGTCGAGCACGTCGGGGTCTTGGGTCCAGCCCTCGCCGCACTCGGGCGGTCGTGTCTTGGCGACCTTGATCTCGCCGTTGGGCCCGTGCCACGCCGGGATCTGGTGACCCCACCAGAGCTGGCGCGAGATGCACCACTCCTGGATGTTGCCGAGGAAGTGGTCGTACGTCTTGACCCACTCCTCGGGGATGATCTTCGTGCGGCCGTCGTGCACCGCGGCGAGCGCGTTGTCGGCCATCGTCTTGGTCTTGCAGAACCACTGCGTGGAGATCATCGGCTCGACGACGCCGCCCGAGCGCTGGCAGAGCGGGAGCACGAGCTGGTGCGGCTTGGACCCTCGCGCGAGGCCCTTCTCGTCGAGCGCCTTCTTGACGGCCGTGCGCGCGCGTTTGCGCTCGAGGCCCGCGAACTGCCCGGCCTGCGCGTTCATCGTGCCGTCGAGCTCGAGGATGTTGATCTCCTCGAGGCCGTGGCGCTTGCCGGTCGCGTGGTCGTTGAAGTCGTGCGCGGGCGTGACCTTGACGGCGCCCGTGCCGAACTTGGGGTCGACGAGGATGGCGTCGGTGACGATCGGGATCTTTCGATCGACGAACGGGTGCACGAGCTTCTTGCCGTGCAGGTGCTTGTAGCGCGGGTCGTCGGGGTGGACGGCCACGGCCGTGTCGCCGAGCATCGTCTCGGGGCGCGTGGTGGCCACGACGATCTCTTCGTCGGAGCCCTCGACCTTGTACGCGAACTCGAAGAGCTCGCCGTTGGCGTCCTCGTTCTCGACCTCGAGGTCCGACAGCGCCGTGCGGCACTCCGGGCACCAGTTGATGAGCCGCGTGGCGCGGTAGATGAGGCCCTCTTCGTAGAGCTGGACGAAGGCGTGCGTCACCGCGACGGACATGTCGGGGTCCATCGTGAACTTGGTGCGCTTCCAGTCGGGCGACGCGCCCAAGAAGCGCTGCTGGCGCGTGATGGTGCCGCCGCTCTCGGCCTTCCACTTCCAGACGCGCTCGGTGAACGCCTCGCGCCCGAGGTCGTGGCGCGTCTTGCCCTCGCGCTGCAGCTGGCGCTCGACCACCGTCTGCGTGGCGATGCCCGCGTGATCGATGCCCGGCTGCCAGAGCGCGTTCTTCCCGCGCATGCGCTCCCACCGGACGAGCACGTCCTCGAGGGTGGTCATGAGCGCGTGGCCCATGTGCAGCGAGCCCGTGACGTTGGGCGGCGG
>JAGQJA010000349.1 GCA_020430845.1 Myxococcales bacterium | reverse complement strand
AACCATCACCCCGACCCGACGGTCCCCAAGAACCTCGAGGCGCTCATCGCGCGGGTGAAGAAGACGAAGGCGCGCGTGGGCCTCGCGTTCGACGGCGACGCAGACCGTCTGGGCGCGGTCGACGCCAACGGCGAGATCGTCTGGGGGGATCGCTTGATGATCCTCTTCTCGCGCGCGCTCCTCAAGTCCAAGCCGGGCGCGTCGATCATCGGCGAGGTCAAGTGCTCGCAGACGCTCTACGACGACATCGAGCGCAACGGCGGCGATCCGATCGTGTGGAAGACGGGGCACTCGCTCATCAAGACGAAGATGAAGGAGACGGGCGCGCTCCTCGCCGGCGAGATGAGCGGCCACCTGTTCTTCGCCGACCGGTACTTCGGCTACGACGACGCGCTCTACGCAGCCCTGCGCTTGCTCGAGATCGTCGCCGCCGACGAACGCTCGCTCACCGAGATGCTCGAGGACGTGCCCAAGACGCATACGACGCCGGAGATCCGGCTCGACTGCCCCGACGACATCAAGTTCGACGTCGTGAAGGCCGTCACCAACTACTACAAACACAAGGGTTACGCGGTGTTGGACATCGACGGGGCGCGCGTGTCGTTCCCCGCGGCCGGCTCGGTCGCGCCCAAGTGGGGGCTCGTCCGCGCCTCCAACACGGGGCCCGTGCTCGTCATGCGCTTCGAGGCGGGCTCCGAGGGTGAGCTCGCGGCGGTGAAGGCCGAGGTCGAGGCCGTCGTCGCCGAGGAGCGCGAGAAGCTTGCAGGCTGAGGCCCCGCAGACCTGGACGGTCGGCTCGCTCGTCAAGTGGGCCACGGACGACTTCCAGGCGCGGGGCATCGAGAGCCCGCGCCTCGACGCGGAGCTCATCGTCGCGCACGCGCTCGCCATCACCCGCACGCAGGTGATCATCGACGCGCAGCGCCCGCTCGCCGACGTCGAGCTCGCCAAGCTGCGCGCGCTCGTCAAGCGCCGCCGCGCGCGAGAGCCCATGGCGTACCTGCTCGGCCAGCGCGAGTTCTACGGTCGCGTGTTCAAGGTCGACAAGCGCGTGCTGGTCCCGCGGCCCGACACCGAGACCCTCGTCGACGTCGCGCTCGAGCGCACGCGCGCGTGCTCGATGAGCATGCGTCTGCTCGACCTCTGCACCGGCAGCGGCTGCGTGGCGATCACCCTCGCGCGCGAGCGGCCCACGTCGCGCGTGACCGCGACCGACGTGAGCGCAGACGCGCTCGAGGTGGCCCGCGCCAACGCGCAGCGCCTCGGCGCGTACAACGTGGCGTTCGTCGAAGGAGACCTCTACGCCCCCGTCGCCGGCGCGCGCTTCGACGTCATCACGGCGAACGCGCCGTACATCGCCACCTCCGAGATCGCGACGCTGATGCCCGACGTGCGCGACTTCGAGCCACGCCTCGCGCTCGACGGCGGCGCAGACGGGCTCGACCTCGTGCGTCGCATCGTCGCCGACGCGCACGGCGTGCTCGTCCCCGGCGGCGTGCTCGCGCTCGAGGTGGGGGCGGGCGAGGCCCCCGCCGTCGCCGCGTTGCTCTCCGAGCACGGCTTCGCGTCCGTCGACGTCCGGCGCGACTACGGAAAGATCGAGCGCGTCGTGAGCGGCGCGCGGCCGCGGTGAGGCGCGCGTGAGGATCTCCGCGGCCCTCTTCTACCTCGTGTTCGCCGGCAGCGCGCACATGCTCGCGCTGCGCTGGGCTCTCGCCACCGTACCCTTCGCGCGAAAGAGACGGCGTCTCACCTGGGCCGTGGCGCTGACGCTCGCGCTGTTGCCCGTGCTGCTGCGTCTCTGCACGCGATTCACGCACGCGCCTTGGCTGCTCACGGTGCTGGCGGTTGCGCTCGTCGAGACCACCGCCGTCGCCCTCTCCACGATCCCCCTCGCCGCGCTCGCCCTCGCGCGCCGCGTGTGGTCCGCGGTCGCGGCGATCCGCAGCGGGGAGTCACAAGTCGAGGTCCCGCCTGCGCCCAAGAGCGAGCCGGGGGACGACGGCGGCTTCGCGGCGCGTGGGGTCGCGCGCGACGTCCGCGAGGTGGACGTGCCGATCGGCCGTCGCGAGGCGATAGAGCGCGGGGTCGGGATCGCGTCGTTCGTCGGCTCGGGCGCGCTCCTCGGCTGGGGCGCCGTCGTCGGGCGGCACGCGTTCGAGATCCGCGAGGTCGTCGTCAAGGTGCCGTCGTGGCCGCGCGTGCTCGACGGATACACCATCGCGCAGGTGTCCGATCTGCACGCTGGCGTCTTCGTGGGCGAGCGCGAGATGGCCGAAGGCTTCGAGCTCGTGCGTCGCGCCAAGCCCGACCTCGTGGTCGCGACGGGAGATCTCGTCGACTACGACGCCTCGCTCTCGTACCTCGTCGCGAAGTACCTGCACAGCGTCGCGCCGCGCGACGGCGCGTTCGCCATCCTGGGCAACCACGATCACTACGCCGGCGCCTATCAGGTGCGGCGCCGTCTGCTCGACGCGGGCATCCCCGTGCTCCTCAACCAGGGCCGCGTGCTGCGGGGGGGCGACGGCGGGGGTTTCGCGCTGCTCGGCGTCGACGACCTCATGGGCCGGAGAGACGGCGGCGGACCCGACTTCGGCCGCGCCGTGGCCGACGTGCCGCGCGATCTCCCGCGCGTGCTCCTCGCGCACCAGCCGACGTACTTCCACGAGGTCGCGGGCACCGTGGCGCTCCAGCTCAGCGGCCACACGCACGGGGGCCAGCTCAACCCCGGCTTCCGACCGGCGAACGCGCTCATGGAGTTCGTCGACGGGCGCTACGAGCGCGAAGGGTCGGTGTTGTGGGTCAACCGCGGCTTCGGCGTCGTCGGTCCGCCGTCGCGCGTCGGGGCACCGCCCGAGGTCACGAAGATCGTGATCGTGAGCGGCTGATCTCGTCGAGCTCTGCGCCGTATCGCGCGTTGGCGAGGTACACGAGGAGCGACGGCACCGCGAGCGACAGGGCGACGGTCAGCGCGACCTGCCGCGGCGGCATGTGGGCGTATCGCAAGAGGCCCGCGGCGAGCGCCGCGCCGCCGGCGAGCGCGAGGGTCACCAAGGTGAGCTCGACCGACAGCACGCGCCCGAGCACGCGGTTGGGCACCGTGGTCTGCACGAGCTGCGCAGAGCTGACCCAGATCGTGCTCGTCGACATGTTGGCCGAGAGCAGCGCGACGGCCGCGAGCGGCACCGTCGGCGCCGCAGAGAACGCGACGAACAGGATCATCGCGAACGGCATGCCGAGCACCAGCCCGCGCCGCAGCGCGCCCCCCGCCGAGCCGAGCACCCGCGCGGCGATGAACGGTCCGACGAGCGCGCCCGCCCCGCGCGCGCCGTAGAGCCAGCCGGTGACGAGCGCCGGATCACCAGAGAACACGCGGTCTGCGAACACGCTCACGAGGACGTACATGCCGCCGGACGCGAGCAAGATGCCGGGCTTGTAGAGGAGCAACGACGCCTGCGCCGGGCTCTTGGCCAGAAAGCGGAGCCCGTCGCGGTAGCCGCCACGCGGTGAGCTCGCCTTCTCTCCGTCGTCGCCCTCCTCGCGCGGGAGCGGCGGCACGCGGGCCGAGGCGACGAGCGCCGCGCTGATGATGAACGAGGCGGCGTTGAGCACGAACGCGGTGGGGCGGCCCAGGACCGCGCTGACCATGCCGCCGATCATCGCGCCCACGGCGAGCATCGCGCTCCACGTGGCGCCCGAGAGCGTGTTGGCCGCGTAGAGCTTGTCGAACGGTACGAGCTGCGGAATCGCCGCGCCCCTGGCCGGCTCGAAGACGACCGACAGCCCCTCGATGGCGAAGCAGAGGACGAGCAGGAGCGGCGCGTCGGCGGGGCTCCGCACCCACAAGAAGCAGAGCGCCACGAGCGCGCGCGCCAGGTCGGCCAGGATCATCACGCGGCCGCGAGGAAAACGATCGGCGAGCACCCCGCCGAGCGGAGACACGAGCGCCGCGGCGACGTAGCGGGTGATGATGATGCCGGCGACGAGCAGGCCGCCGTCTTCTTTGGTCGGAAAGAGCGAGACGATCGCAACGAGCTGGAACCAGTCGCCGACCTCGCTGACCATCTGGGCGAACCAGACGCGCCGAAACGCGCGCTCCGTCCGGATGAGATCGACGACGTTGCCGAGCACCGTGCGCCTTGTCGCGCTGTCGCCGCCCCACGTCAATTGCGACGCACGCCTCGCCCGCGCGGATCGCGTAGAGTTGGCGCGAGGCCCGTGCGGAGATCTCCCACACAACGGCGCGCGCTCGCGGTCGCGCTCACGCTCGCGGTCGGCGCGCTGGGCTCGCCGTCGCGGGCCGGGGCTCCCCCCACGGCGACGCCCGACGAAGACGCGCTTGACCGGGCGCGGACGCTCGATCGCGAGGGCGCGCGAGCGTACACCGAGGGGCACTACTCGGACGCGGCCAGACTGTTCGAAGAGGCCTACCGTCTCGGCGGTCCCGCGTTCGAGCTCTGGAACGTGGCGCGGTGCCAGCTCAAGCTCGACCGCGCGGAGGACGCCGAGCGCACCCTCGAGCGCTACCTCGCGATCGCCGACCTGCCCAAGAAGGACCGCGCCGAGGCCCAGGCGCAGCTCGCGGAGCTTCGTGCTCGCCGTTCGACCCTGGTGCTTGTCACGACGCCGTCGGGCGCCAAGGTCAAGGTCGACGGACAGCTCGTCGACGACGAGACGCCCACGAGCACGGAGGTGAGCGCCGGCCCCCACCGCGTCGAGCTCGCGCGCAAAGGCGCGCCGACGGTCACGCGTGACATCACCGCGCGCCTCGGCCGCGCGGTCATCGTCGACGTGAACCTCGCGCGTGAGGGCGCCAAGACGCCGCCGCCGGATCCGTACGCCGGCCGCGGCGCGCGCACCGTCGGGGGTCGCGTCGTGCTCTTCGCGATGTTCCCGCGGTACGGCACCGCGGGCGGCAGTGCGCACGTGGGGGGCCTGCTCCGAGGGGGCGTGTCGTTTGCTGTAACACCAAGATTCGACTTGGGTTTTGGCCTTTCAGGCCTGCTCACGCGGGACGTCTGGTCGAACGCCGACACCACCACTCCGCCGGCTGGTGGGTGCGCGCTCTCGCCCGAGCTGTCGGCGACCGCCGCGTCGGCCTTCGTCGAAGCCACGGGGGCGCTGCGCATCACGCACGCGCTCTCGTTCGTCCCGCACGTCGGCCTGGGGATCGCCTCGCTGTCGTCGGACCGGACGGGCGGCGAGCTCTTCGAGCCGTCGTGCGCGCCGTCGTACGGGATCCGGCCCGCGCTGCTCGCGGCCCCCGACCTCGAGCTCGCGATCGGCGTCGCGCGGCTCGTGGTGTCGCCGGTGATGCTCCAGGTGAACCCCG
>JAGQJA010000348.1 GCA_020430845.1 Myxococcales bacterium | reverse complement strand
CGAGCTCCGTCGCGAGACGGCGCGCAGGGCCCACGAGCCGGAGATCAACTTCCTCAACATCACCGCCATGCTCGACATGATGACCATCATCCTGGTCTTCATCCTCAAGAGCATGAGCGCCTCGTCGGCGTCGATCCCGCAGTCGGGCGACCTCACGATCCCCAAGTCGATGCTCACCACCGAGGCGTCCCAAGAGGGCGTCGCGGTGCTCGTGTCGAAGACCCAGATCATCGTCGACGACAACAAGGTCTGCGACGTGCCCACCGACGCCACGCACGGCATCGAGGGCAAGTACAAGCGCAGCGGGCCCAACGATCTGTTCGTCGTCCCGCTCGCCAACGCGCTCCAGAGCTGGCGCGAGCGCGACCGCCAGGTGCGCATGGCGACGGGCAAGGACCCGAGCCAGAGCGAAGCGATCATCATCGCCGACGCGAACACGCCGTACCGCCTGCTCGTCGAAGTGCTCTTCACGCTCGGCCAGAGCGAGTTCGCCAAGTTTCACCTGATGGTGCTCCAGAGCGCCAAGAAGTAACGCGTCGTCGTCGGCGGTAGGGGGGAGTCATGGGGGCAGCTCGGCGGAGCTTCGCGGCCGTCGCCGTCGCGCTGGGCGTCGTCGCGTGCGGGGGCAACGGCGCGACGGTCCCGCCGCCGGGTACCGATCCGATCGACGGCGCGCCCGGCACCGGAAGCGGGCCAGAGGACGCGGCGGCCTCTGGGGCGCTCGACGGAGGCGGCGCTTCCGACGCCGGCGGCTCGGACGCGGGCAGCTCGGACGCGGGCGCTTGGACGCCCAAGCAGCTGCCGGGGCTCTCGCTCTGGCTCGACGATACAGTCGGGGTCGTCGTCGATCCGGCCACGCCCGGGCGCGTCGCGCGCTGGCTCGATCAGTCGGGCCTCGACAACACCGCAGAGGCCGGCGGCGGCGACGGCGTCACCAAGATGCCCGCGCTCGCGCCCGGAGTGGCCGGGAAGAACGCCATCGTCTGCGACCGTCAGACGTACCTCAGCGTCGCCAACGCCCCGTCGCTGCAGTTCGGCACGGGCGACTTCGGGATCGTGGTGGTGGGCAAGGCCGCCCCCCTTGCATCGCTCTTCAGCAAGGCGTCCGCCCTCACGCTCGACGTCACGGCCGAAGCCACGATGCGCCTTCGCACGACGGGCGCCGGCGGAGGCCTCGTCGTGCTGGCGGGCACACCGACGAACACCTTCAGCATCACGGTCGCGCGCGGCGCGGCGCTCGGCCTGCGGGTGGGGGCGGCCTCCTCCATCGGTCCCGTGTCGACCGCGGACGTATCGGCCGGCACCGCGCCGGTCGTTCTCTGCCGAGGGGGTCTCGCGAGCTACATCTCGCTCGCGGAGGTGATCGTCGTCAAGGGACCGCTCGGCGACGCCGACCTCATCAAGACGACGGCGTACCTGAAGGCCAAGTTCGGCCTCTGAGACGCAGACGGCCGCGCGCGGCCGCGCGCTCGCGCGTACCATGGACGGATGGAGACGCGATGAGCGCAGAGCGGCGGCGAGACGTCCGACTCAGGCCGAGCCCCGACCTGCCCGCGCGCGCGTCCGTCGCGGTCGACGCGCTCGTGAGAGAGGCGGTCGAGGTCGTCGACCTCAGCGCCGGGGGCCTCGCGTTCGCGCGCGGCGACAGCTCGCTCGAGCCGGGCGCACGCGTCGAGCTCCGCCTCGCGCTCGCGGGCGCGCCGGAGCGCAGCGTCGCGGTCGTCGTTCGCTGGCGGTCGGAGCAGACCGTGGGCGCGCAGTTCGTCGACCTCTCCGACGACGCGGCGCAAGAGCTCCGGCGGTACCTCGGCGAGCTGTTGGAGCGCGGCGCCTCGGTCTGACATCGGTGCTCCCGTCGCGTGCGCGTGGCGTATCCTGTGAAACATGCGCGCGGCGGGCTCGCAGCGAGACTGGTTCTTCTTCGACGACGAGGAGCGTGACGTCGTCGAGCGCGCGCTCTCGGCGATCTCGGCTGCGGTCCCGTCGCAGGGCGACGTGCTCGAGGGCGTGCTCTCGCGCCTGGCCACGACGGCGGCGCTCGTGCGCGACATCCCGTCTCCCTCGGCGTCGTGGAGCGCGCTGGCCGGTCGCCCCTTCTCGGCCGAGAGCCTGGTCGAGGCGCTCTGCCACGCGTCCGACTACGATCTCGACCTGCACATCCCCACCAAGGCGGTGCTCGGGCAGGCGTACCTCATCGCCAAGATCAACTTCTTCAAGGCGCTCCGCCACTCGTTGGCGCTGCTCGACGCGCCCGCGGAGCTGACCGAGCGCCTCGAGCTCGAGATCGGTCAGTCCATCCACACCAAGCTCGCCGAGGAGCTGTTCATCTCGATCGTGACCGACGCCCACGCGGCGCCCGCGGTCAAGGCCGGCGCCGCCCGCTTCTTGTTCGACATCTGGGAGGACCGCCTGCTCGTCGAGGTCGACGACTTCGCGCCGGCGCTCGAGGCCGCGTGGCAGGCGCGCGCCAAGCTGCGACCGCTGCTCGGGACGCTGCTCGGCACCCAAGAGGTGTTCCGCTTGTTCCAGGAGGCGTACGACCACCGCTTCCTCGAGTACTTCGGCGACGAGCACGTCGAGACGGAGCAGCTCCTCGCGTTCGAAGAGTTCCTCTTCGGGCTCTCGCACGAGGTGATCACCGAGCTGCGCGTGCGCATGAGCACCGCCGGCGTGAGCTGCGTCTCGCTCGAGGACGCGCGGTCACTCGTGGGGAGCGCGGTCGCGTCGTGGATGCCCGAGGCGCGCGGCTCTCAGGCGCTCTACACGAGCTACAAGAAGCGCTACGTCGAGGCGGCGCACCGCGCGCGCACCGGCATGCCTGGCCCCAAGAAGACGGCGGAGGAGTACGTGATGATCTCGTTCCTGCGCGCGGAGGCCGGCGCGAGCCGCTCGACGCCGCCTTCGGAAGAGTGACGGTCACACTCTCTCTCTCGCGCCCCACAACGACGACGGCCCGCCCGTGCGCCTCTCAGGCGCCGTGGGCAGGCCGCGGTCGTGACGTGACGGCGGGCGAGGCCCGCCGCGGGATCAGGGATTGACGCAGGTGACGCCGAGGTAGCAGCACTTGCCGGCGGCGCAGGGGCACGGCACCGGGCTGTTCTGCTGGGCGACCTGGAGCTGATAGAGGAACGCCTTGGCGGGATCGCTCATGTCGCACGCGAGGCCCGTGCCGCCGGAGCTGGACGTCGAGCCGCCCGAGCTGGAGGTGGAGCCGCTGGAGCTGGTGCTGCCGGAGCTGGAGGTGGAGCCGCTGGAGCTGGTGCTGCCCGAGCTCGTCGAGCCGCTGGAGCTGGTGCTGCCGGAGCTGGAGGTGGAGCCGGACGATCCCGCGTCGGTGGACGGGTCGGACGGGCTCGACGACGGGGGCGGGAGCTTGGGACCCGGCTCGGGCGCGGGCTGCGCCTGTTTCGCCTCGGACTCGATCGTGTCGGGCGCTTCGACGGTCGCCGTCGCGCACGCGGTGATGAGGGCCATGAACGACAGCGAGACGGTTCCGATGATGCCTGTATGACGCATGCCGAAGACTTTACGGAACGCTGGAGCTCCTGCTCGCGCGATCTGTCTCGCGAGACGCAACCGTGACTGCTACCTGTCGCTGCGTGTAGGTCACGAAAAGCCCCGCAAAAACAGGGACTCCCATGATGTGCGACAACCTGCGCACGGCCCCGCAATGTGCAGAGTGCACGAGATGGGCGCTAGCGCAGGAGGCTGGGGGTGCGGCTGGGGGCGACGTAGAAACGCCGCATCGAGACGTTCATCAAGAGGCCCAGACCCATCATGATCGTGAGCACGCTCGAGCCGCCGGCAGAGAAGAGGGGGAGCGTGACGCCGACGACGGGCAAGATGCCCGTGACCATGCCCAGGTTGAAGAACGCGTGCCAGAAGATCATCGCGCCGACCCCGATGGCGAGCACGGCGCCGAAACGATCCTTGGCGGTCGCAGCGGTGCGCACGGCCCACAGCACGAGGAACGCGTAGAGCGCCACGAGGAGCGCGCAGCCCAGAAAGCCCCAGTCCTCGGCGAACACCGCGAAGGGGAAGTCGGAGTGCTGGTCGGGCAAGAACAAGAACTGGTTCTGCGTGCCTTTCATGAAGCCCTGGCCGGTGACGCCGCCGGCGCCGATCGCGACGCGCGCGTGGTGCGCGTGCCAGCCGGAGCCGAGGATGTTCTCGTCCGGGTTGATGAACACCAGCACGCGTTGCTTCTGGTAGTCCTTGAGCACGTACGTCCACAGGACGGGTAGCAGGATGCCGGTCGCGACCGCGAGGGCGAGCAGGCTCTGCCAGCGGATGCGCATCATCATGCAGACCGTGCCGAACGTGAGCAGGAGGATGAGCGCGGTGCCCAGGTCTGGCTGCTTGAGCACGAGCAGCACGGGCACGCCCGCGAGCAGGGCCGGCACGATGAGGTCGACCAGGCCGCGCTCCTCGTTCTTGGGGTCGTCGTGCAGGTACTTGGCGAGCGCGATCACCAAGAAGAGCTTCATGAACTCGCTCGGCTGGAAGCTGAAGCTCCCTATGTAGATCCAGCGCGAGCTGCCGCGGATGTCCTTGCCGAGGATGAACACCAAGAGCAGGAGCACGACGCCGAGCGCGTAGAGCAGGTAGCCGAGCCGCTCGTAGTGGCGGTAGTCGATGATCGCCACGATCGCGCCCAGGATGCCGCCGAGCACCAGCCAGTAGACCTGCTGGACGTACACGTCGGAGAGCGCGGCGCGCGCCACGCTCGTGGCCGAGTAGAGGTTGATGACGCCGAGCACGGCCAGAGCGCTCGCGACGAGGAAGAGCGGCCAGTCGAAGTTGTCGCGCGGAAGGCCGAACAGGCGCGCGTCGTCGCGGCGGCGCATCACGGCTTTGCCTTGGGCGCGGGGTGGGCGGCGGGGGCCTTGCCCGCGCGTTGGGCCGCGAGCCGCTGGTAGTCACGCACGACCTGCATCGCGACGGGCGCGGCCTGCGTGGGGCCGGACCCGCCGTGCTCGACGAGCACGACCACCGCGATCTCGGGCGCGCTCGCCGGCGCGTAGGCCGCGAACCACGCGTGGTCGCGCGAGAAGTACCAGGCGCGCTTGGGATCGTCGCCCGGGCGCAGCACGTAGCCCGTCTGCGCGGTGCCCGTCTTGCCCGCGACGTCGAGCGCCGCGTCGCGCACGGGGTACGCGGTGCCCTTGGGATCGTTGACGACCGCGGTGAGGGCGTCGGTCACGCGGGCGAGGTTCTGCGGGTTGATCTTGGCCTTGTGTTTGACCCGGGGCGGGAAGTCCTGCACGACGGCGCCGTCGCTCGTCTCGACCGCGCGCACCACCTCGGGCGTGTACACGGTGCCGCCGTTGGCCATCGCCGCGTACGCGAGCGCGAGCTGCACGGGGGTCACGGTGGTGGCGCCCTGGCCGATCGAGGTGTTGAGCGTGAAGCCGATGCGGAACTGGCCCTTGTAGCGGAGCGCGTACCACCCGCGCGTCGGGATACGGCCGGCGGACTCGGGGTTGACGCCGATGCCGGTCTTCTGGCCCATGCCGAACTCGGTGGCCACGCGCGCGATGCGGTCCATGCCCACGGACTCGGCGAGCTTGAAAAAGTAGATGTTGCACGACTGGCTGATCGCCTCGCGCATGTCGACGCGCCCGTGCACGTGGGTGCAGTGGAACACGCGGCGACCGAACGAGAGGAAGCCGTCGCACCGCTCGCGATCCTCGGGCGCCACGATCTTGTCCTCGAGCGCCGCGAGCGCGGAGAACGGCTTGAACGTCGAGCCGGGCTGGAAGGCGCCGCTCACGGTCTTGTCGAGCAGCGGGCGGAGCGGGTCGGTCACGAGCTTGGAGAACGCCTCGCGCACGCGGTCGCGTCCGCCGCCGCCCGAGAGATCGTTGGGGTCGAACGACGGTTTGCTGAAGAGCGAGAGCAGGCGGCCGGTCTTGACCTCGACGACCACGACGGCGCCCGCGAGGTGCGGACGCATCGCCTTCTCGATCGCGCTCGTGAGGTCGGCGTCGACCGTGAGGCGCAGATCGCGACCGGGCAGCGGCTCTTGACGCGACGGCGCGTCGAGCAGGCGCTCGGCGTCGGGGCCCGTGCGGTACCGCCCGCGCGCGTCGACCACGCGCTTCTCCCAGCCGCGCTGCCCGCGCAGATAGCTCTCCCACGCGCGCTCGATGCCCGTGGCGCCCACGTGGTCTCCCACCTCATACGAGAGGGGGTTGAGCTTCTGCTTCTCGTCCTGGGGGAGCTGGTCGTAGCCCGGAGGGCGGTGCTTTCCGAGGAGCTCGGCGTCGATCTCGCGCGTGTAGCCCAAGAGGTGCGCGCCGAGCGTGCCGCCCGGGTAGTAGCGCACGGGGACGGTCGAGACGTCGGCGCCGCGGGTCTCCTTGGGGTGCTGCCGCAGCTCGGCGACGATGTCGCGCGAGAGGTCCTCGCGCACGAGGATGGGCCTCCAGCACGGAGAGCGGTCCTCGTCGGTGGTGCACGCCTCCTCGATGCGCGCTTGGAGCTTGGCGCGCTCGTCGGGGTTGAGGCGCAGCACGCTCGCGACGTGCGGGAAGGTGTCGGGATCTTCGTGGCCGCGTCGCTTCTTGGGGCGCGCGCTGGGCATCACCCGGCCGGGCACGATGTGGACGTTGAAGCTCGTGCGGCTCGACGCCAGCACCTTGCCGTACGCGTCGCGCACCACGCCGCGGGTGGTGGGCAACGTGACCTTGCGGATGACGTTCTCGTGCGCCGTCGCGGCGTACTCGCCGCCGCGCACGATCTGGAGTTGGAACAAACGTACGAGCACGGCGAGGAACCCGAGGACGGCGGCGAACGCCATCCATCGGAAACGTTTGCGGAATTCGCTCGCGTCCGATCGCGGGACGAGCAGCTGGCTCACGCGTGCCCCCTGGGCGCGTCGCGGAGGCTCGCGCCGCTCGTGGCCGCGTGGAGGCGACGCGCCACGCGGAAGACGAGCGGTGAGACGGCGGCCGTCGCGAGCGCGTGCGGCACCGCCATGGGGTAGAGGGCGCGCGGCACCCACGCGTCCTTGCCGAAGATGGCGAGGAGCACCAGCACGACGACGCTGTGCAGGAGCGCGAAGACCACGACGAGCAGGAGCTGCATCCAGGTGGTCTGCGCCGCGAGCCGCACGCCCGCGGCCCGGGCGAGCACGAAGACGGCCACGTACGTGGAGGTGTAGAGGCCGATCGGCGCGATCCCGATGAGGTCGGTCAGGTAGCCCAGCGCGAACGCGACGGCCGCGCCGCGCAGGAGCGAGTACTCCTGCACGCCCATGAACAGGATGAGCGGCAGCACGAGCGACGGTACGAGCCCGGGGAGCGTGAGGTCGCCGTGGGCGCCCACCACGCGGCCGACGAGGCGGAGCACGAGGTCCGTCAGGCGAAAGAGGTTGGACTGCACGAGGAGCAGCACCAGCCCGAGCACGAAGAAGGCGGTGTTCCTCATCGCTGCCCCGGCTTCGCCCGCTTGTCGGAGGCCTCCTCTTCTTGCGGAGGCGTCACGAGGATGAGCACGTTGTCGAGCCGCGAGAAGTTGACCGTCGGAGCGGCCTCGATCTCCTGATCGCGCCCGGGCTCTCGCTTGATGACCTTGGTGACGCGCGCGACAGGGATGCCGCGCGGGAACCACTTGCCCTTGCCGCTCGTGACGAGCAGGTCGCCGATCTCGACCTCGTCGCGGGAGTCGACGTTCTCGACCTTGCAGGCGTAGCGGCTCGGGTCCCCGGTGCCGCGCACGAAGCCGCGCGCGCGGGTGCGCTCGTCCTCGACGTCGATGCCGAACGCGGCGTCGACCGAGAGCTGCACGTCGACCGCGTCGCCCGCGACCCGGAGCACCGCCCCGACGACGCCGTCGGGGGACACGACGGGCATGTGCGGGCGGATGTTGCGCGAGCCGCGGTCGAGCACCACGCGCGTGACGCGGAAGAACTCGGTGAAGTCCTTGCCGGTCACCTGCGCGCTCACCAGATCGCCGGGGAGCGACTCGCGCAGCTGGAGCAGGCGCCGCAGCTCTCGGTTCTCGGTCTCCTTCTGCTCGAGGCGGTGCACCGTCTCGCGCAGGCGCGCGTTGTCGTACGCGAGGCGCTCGTTGTCGGCCTTGACGTCGACGAGGTAGACGTAGCTGCCCCATACGTTCGACACGCCGCGCGCGAGCCGCGACGACGCGAACTCGATGGGCGCGCTCACGCGGAGCACGACGCGGTCGACGGCGCTCAGGTCCTCCGGGCGCTTCATGTTGGCGCGCAAGAAGAAGAACGGCACCGCCAAGAGCAGCAGCACGAGCCCAGCGTCCCTGTACTTCGCGAGCGGGGACACAGCGACCCTCTGAAGGCGTACGACCGGCTACCGTCAGCCGATCGTCACCTCCTTGAGCAGCTCCATGTGGTCGAGCGTCTTACCGCTCCCGAGGACCACGGCGCTGATCGGATCGTCGGCCACCATCACGGGCAGCCCGGTCTCTTCACGCAGGAGGACGTCGAGGTTCTTGAGGAGCGCGCCGCCGCCGGTGAGCACCACGCCCTTGTCGACGATGTCGGCCGCGAGCTCGGGCGGCGTCTTCTCGAGGGCGAGGAGCACCGCCTCGACGATGGCGTTGGTCGGCTCCGCGAGCGCCTCGCGGATCTCGTCGGAGTTGACGAGCACGGTCTTGGGGACGCCGGCGACGAGGTCGCGTCCCTTGACCTCGGTGGTGAGCTGCTGGTCGAGCGGGTAGGCGTTGCCCACTTCCATCTTGATGCGCTCGGCCGTCTGCTCGCCGATGGCGAGGTTGTACTTGCGCTTGAGGTACGCCATGATCGCGTCGTCCATCTTGTCGCCGCCGACGCGCACGCTCTGCGAGTAGACGATGCCGGCGAGCGAGATGACCGCGACCTCGGTGGTGCCGCCGCCGATGTCGACGACCATGTTGCCGCTCGGCTCGGTGATGGGCAGGCCCGCGCCGATGGCGGCGGCCATGGGCTCCTCGATGAGGTAGATCTCGCGCGCCCCGGCGCTCTCGGCGCTCTCTTTGACGGCGCGCTTCTCGACCTCGGTGATGCCGAACGGCACGCAGATGATGATGCGCGGCTTGACCAGCGTGCGCCGGTTGTGGGCGCGCGCGATGAAGTAGCGCAGCATCGCCTCGGTGATCTCGAAGTCGGCGATGACGCCGTCGCGCAGCGGGCGCACAGCGCGGATGTTGCCGGGCGTACGACCGAGCATCTCTTTGGCCTCGCGGCCGACGGCGAGCACCTTGCTCCCGCCGCGGACGTCCCTCTGGACGGCCACGACCGAAGGCTCACAGGACACGATGCCCTTGCCCTTCACGTAGATGAGGGTGTTGGCGGTCCCGAGGTCGATCGCGAGATCGTTCGAGGTCAGGCCGTGCAGCCAGTCGAAGATCATGCGGGGTCTCCGGTTTCGTGAAGGGCGGGTCGCAAGAAGCCCCGAGATAGCATAGGTGGGGCGTGTGTCCACCCGCGCGGCGCGGTCGCCCGAGGGGGGCCGGCGCCGAGGTCTGCCGCTGGGCGCACGAATGCCCGCGCGCGCGACGTGCGTCGGGCGCGGGGCGAGCAAACGCGGCCTGGCAGGGCGCCTCGGGGGCGCGCTGCTCAGCCCTTCGAGATCTTGCCTTCTTTGTGCGGGAAGTGCTTCCGGCACGCAGGGCAGAACTTCTTGATCTCGAACTTCTCCGTCATCGTCCGCTTGTTCTTGGTCGTGACGTAGTTCGCGCGGCTGCAGTTCGCGCAGGTCATTTTGATGAGGTCGCGCATCGGGAGGCTCTCTCCGTGAGAGGAAGGGGGCGAAACCTAGTCGCGCGGCGAGGCCGGCGTCAAGCCCGGCGGGCCGGCTCCCCAGCTCGCCAGCCGAGACGCCTACGGGCCCGGGGCGAGCATACCCATGCGCACCATGTCGAAGTAGCGCTCGCCGACGCGGTATTCGTCGCGCAGGACGCCCTCGAACTCGAAGCCGGCCCGCAGGTACATCGCCTGGGCGCGCCGGTTGTCGCGCCGGACGATGAGCCAGAGCTTGTGGAGCCCCAGCGGCCCGAAGGCCGTGTCGATCAGGCTCGCGAGCGCCGCCGCGCCCAGCCCGCGCCCCTGCGCCTCTTTGCGCACGACGAGAAAGACGCGCCCGTTGCCCGCAGGCGCGTACACCTGGTTCACCGAGCACTGGCCGACGTAGCTCTCGGCCGACGTGTCGCTGCCGCTGAAGACGCTGAAGACGTGATCCGAACGGGACGCAATGAGCGACGCCAGGTAGCGGCGCTCGTCGTCCTCTTCGATGCGCGTCTGGCGCTGCGCGAAGTACTGCATGACGTCGCGGTCGTTGACCCACGTCATCACGAGCGGGAGGTGATCGAGAGAGAGCGGGACGAGCTTGACGCTCGCCGGGGCGCGCGGGCTCAGTCGTCCTCGCCCCAGTCGATGTCCTCGGGGCGCTCGCGTCGGCTGCCACCGCCGCCGCGCGGCTTGCGCCCGCCGGGGCCGGGCGGTGCGCCGCCTTCGCCCTCGGGGCCGCCTGCGCCGTGCTGCTTGCGTCGGCGATCGGTGTCGAACGTGCGACGGGACGCCGGGGGCGGCGCGCCGAAGCTCGGGCCGCCGCCGCCATGGGGGATGCAGAAGGTCTTGTGGAGATTCATGTGGCTAACGTC
>JAGQJA010000347.1:3472-4964 GCA_020430845.1 Myxococcales bacterium | reverse complement strand
GCGTGCGGTTGACGGCGCTCACCGGTGTGCGCGTGCCGTGGATCATGAGCCCGGCGATGTCTTGCACGCGCTCTCCGTTGATGACGCGGCTCGCGCCGAGCGGGAAGCGCCCCGGCGGCGAGATGAAGTACGAGTTGTCGCGCGGCGCGGCGGGGTTGCCCGCGGGCGGCAGCGGGTTCTGGTAGACGCCGCTCCAGTTGATGTAGTTGGTCACGCACGTGGGGCACGAGGTGCAGGTGAACCCGCTCGTCGCCGGACCCACGGGCAGCTGCGCGCAGTTGCCGTACAGGTAGCCGGTGCCGCCCGCGAGCGGCGCGGTGCCCCACGGGAACGGCGTGATGCCGCCGACGTTGGGCGTGCCGTCCATGTCGTAGAGGTAGTCGACCTCTTCTTCGCTGATGACCTCACCGCCGTCGTACGCGCAGAGCGCCGCGAACATGAGGTACGACGAGCAGTTGAGCGGCCTCGCGTCGAGGTTCGCCTGCGTCATCCAGCGGTTGTAGTCGTCGCCGTACAGGTTGGACGCGCCGTCGACCATGACGCCGTTCTTCATGTGCCGGCCGCGCGGCACGAGGTACGTCGGGTGTCCGTAGCTCGAGCCGATCCAGCAGCCTTGGTTCGCGGGCTGGTCGTCGATGATGCCGCCGCTGACCTGCGCGTACGTGCTCCAGATGTTGATGTGCTCCCCAGCCGGGATGCCCGTGCCGTCCCACGCGTTGGGCATGTACGGCGTCCAGGCAGGGTCCCACCACGCGGGCGCGTTGGCGGTGATCCAGTCGCGCACCTTGCCGTCGATCGCGTCGAGGAAGATGCGCATGCGGCCCGCGGTGATGAAGTACTTGTCGACCGAGAAGGCCGGGATGTCCCACTTGCCCGCGCCGCCGAGGGCGGGCACGTCGACGCGCGTGCAGCAGTCCTCGTGGTTGGCGATGTTCTCGGTCGCGCCGCACGTGCGCCCGCCGTCGCGCCCTTGGCACGAGCGACCCCACGAGCACTTCTTGAGATCGTTGCAGCCGCCCGATCCGCAGTCGGTGTTGAGCTGGCAGTCCTTGCCCGGGGCGCACCCTGGGGCGATGGCGCCGCCGCAGTCGACGTCGGTCTCGTCACCGTTCTTCACGCCGTCGTCGGGCGCAGGGTCGAGGCACGTGTTGGCCGGGCCGCACACCTTCTCGATGCAGTCGGTGCCGTCGACGCAGCCCTCGTTCGTCGGGCACCGCGGGATGGCGCCGGGACCGCCGCAGTCGACGCCCGTCTCCGTGCCGTTCTTGACGCCGTCGTTGGCGGTCGGCGCGGCGCAGGTCAGCGTGCCCGGGTTGCAGACGAGGTTCTTGCAGTCGTTGCCCGCGACGCACTTCTTGCCGTCGTCGCACCGCGGCGCCTGGCCCACGGCGTCGGCGATGATGCCGCCGCAGTCGATGTCGGTCTCGCCCTGGTTCTGGATCCCGTCGCTGTGCGTGCCGGGGCCGGCGCCGTCGCCGCCGCCGCCGTCGGT
>JAGQJA010000347.1:0-3404 GCA_020430845.1 Myxococcales bacterium | reverse complement strand
CCGAGCTCGTTCCCGAGGAGCCCGAAGTGCCCGAAGTGCCCGAGGAGCTGGCGCTCGATGACGTCGACGCGTCGCCCGGGTCGGGGTTGTTCTCGGGGTCGGGCGTCGACGAGCACGCGACCACCACACCGAAGCCCACCGCGCCGACGAGCAGCGCGCGCGCAGAACCCAGGCCAGACTGCCGAGCCAACTTAGCCATCTCGAAGCTCCTCCCGAAGGCGCGCAAGGACCAGAGCGCGCGCACCCCCAACCATCGAGTGTCGCATAGGTCAGCCGTACGAGAAACCCGCGAACAAAAAACTACCGACCGGTCGGTTGACAAGTCTCCCGTTCGGGCGTATGAAGGAATCGAGCGTTGGGCGTGGACCCTCCCCACCGGACCCCAGCCAACCCCCGCGTTCGGCGCTCCCGTCGGCCCGCGATCTCGAGAGAGGTCCGGGCCGCCGTTGTTTTGTGCGCGCGCTTCAGAAGCTCACGGACAGGACGGTCGTCGTGGGGCCCGCCGGAGCGCGCACCCGCCCCGCCCCCGAGCCGGCCTCGGTCGCGAACATCTCGGCGCGGCTCGGCGTCGAGGGTCCTCGGACCCGCGCGTCGGCCGGCGCGTCGACGTCGGCCGAGGCGTACCCGGCGCGCCCGCGCACCTTCACCCGCGCCTCCTCGGAGCGGTTCGCGATGATGACGATCCCGCCGATGGCGACGCCGCCTCCGACCGCGAGCGTGACGTAGCCGGCCGTGCGGAGGTCTCCGTCCGAGCGCGAGTTGCCGCCGAGGGCCGACGCGGCGAGGAGGAGCAGCCCGACGACGGCGGTGAGCCCGCCGAGCGACGTCATGACGATCCCGCCCGCGAGCGCTCCCTTTCCGCCGCGCGTGACGAGCACGTCGACCTCGCCGCCTGCGCGCGCCGCGCCCGGCGCCTGGTTGCCGATCGCGAAGTCGTACGGCTCGTCGTCGTGATCGTCGAGCACCACGCGGAGCTGAGCGTCGGGGGCCACGTCGGCGGTGCAAGGCGTGGAGCAGAGGCCTGCGTAGGTGTCGCCTTGCCGGTGGTAGATCTTGGCGATGCCGCGGTCTCGCGACGTGTGAAAGTGCGCGCGCACCAGGCCCGGGCCGACGGCGCGCGACGTGGCCGCTTGCGGCGGCGCGGGGAAGCTCGTGGGAGCCGACGGAGCAGCGGCGGGCGGCGGCGGGACGCCTTGCGCGAGCGCCGGCCGGGGCGCGGCCGCGAGGAGGCAGGCGCAGGTGAGCACTGCGACGAGTCGAGAGGCCATCGTCCTGTCAGCGTAGGCGATCGGCGGGCCGGCGCCTCCCGAATGTGGCTGACATCTCATGGCCGGACGCGCCGGCGCCGCGTCTCGAGCGCGACCCGGCTGCGCCGATCAACCCCTCTCAGCGGCGGGCCTCGAGGAGCACGTTCGCCAGCGGCGTCCCTGCCCAGCACGGCTCGACGGCGCAGCGCAGGCCCGCGCCCTCGAGCACCGGGACCAGCTCGCGCGCGACGTCGCGGAACGCGAGCACCTGGCCGCGGTTGACGCGCAGCGCGACGCCGACGTGCTCCGCGGCCCGCGTGAGCGCCGTGCGGAGCCCCATGCCCGTCGTCGCTTCGCGCACGAGCACGCGTCCGCCCGGGCGGACGAGCGACGCGGCGAGCCTGAGCAGCGCGTCCTGGTCGTCGGGCGGCATGTAGTGGAGCACGTCGACGAGCAGGACCGTGTCGGCCTCGCCCTCGTCGCCCGCGCGCGCGTCGCCCACACGGAACGTGGCAGAGAGCCCCTCGGCCGCACGCGTCGCGAGCGCGACCTTCTCGGCGTCGTGGTCGAGCCCCAACACCCGTGACGCCGCGCCGCTCTCGAGCAGCAGCACGGCGAGCTGACCCCTGCCGCAGCCGATGTCGATCACGTCGCCCAGCGGCGCGCGTCCGGCGATCGCGGCCACCGCCGGATCGCGTCGGAGCTTGCTCGCGACGTAGCCCGCCGAGGCGCGGGCGGTCGACGCACGGGCGAAGCGCGCCGCCGTCCTCTCGATCGCCGCGTCGAGTGTCATACGGTGCGCGCGACTACCTCGGGCGCACGTGTGGCGCAAACGTGGGGCGAAGCGCGCCGCTCAGCGCCGCCGCCGCCAAGCGCGCTGCCACGTCGTCTCGCCGATCCCGCGGTGGAGCGTGAGCTTGGGGAACGTCATCAGCGTGGCGGGGGCGCTCGCCTCACGCTCCGGCATCGTCGTCTCGAGGCGTTTGACACGCTCGGACGGCGTCCACGTCGCGAGCGGCACGTACGTCACGCCGCGGTGCTCGCAGGGCACCGGCACCTTGCCGTCGTCCTCGTCCTCGTCGACCGGCGGAACGAACTGCGCGCACCGCGCGTGCGGTCCGATCGCGGCCGGCGTCGAAGGGTCGGGGGCAGACGGCGACCGACCGCAGCCCACGAGCGCCGCGCACGCGACGACGACAGCGCCCACCCAGCCTCGAGCTCGCCCGTCCATCTCTGTCGAGGATGGGCCGCCCCCCGCGCCCGCGCAAGGTCGCGCCCGCTCATCCGTGGGGCCAGACGCCGCACGATCCACGCGCGCCGGTGGCCTCGTGGGCGCTCGGATCTTCCCCACACTTCCGCGAGCCACGCTGTTATCGTGAGGGTCCCACAGCCAGCGAGGGAAGACACGATGGCCGCGATGATCGACCGCATCGGAACGATGCAGGACTACAAACTCTACCGAGAGCTCCACTGGGAGGGGACCTTCGAGGAGTACCTGCAGTTGGTCCGTGAGAGGCCCCAGGTGACGCGCAACGCGTACCAGCGCCTCTACGACATGATCATCAGCTACGGGACCGAGGAGTACATCGACAACAAGAAGAAGCTTGTAAGGTACAACTTCTTCAAGGACGAGCTCCACGGCGGCGCCAACGCCATCTTCGGCCTCGACATCCCGCTCATGCGCCTGGTGCACGTGCTCAAGGCGGCGAGCGAGGGCTACGGCCCCGAGAAGCGCGTCATCCTGCTGCACGGCCCCGTCGGCTCGTCCAAGTCGACGATCGCGCGCTTGCTCAAGCAGGGCATCGAGGCGTACTCGCGCACGGCCGACGGCGCGCTCTACTCCTTCGACTGGATCAACCTCGAGGGCACGGGGCTCGCCGGCAAGGAGACCGACCGCTTCGCCAGCCCGATGAACGAGGAGCCCCTCCGCCTCATCCCCATGGAGTGGCGCGCCAAGGCCATCGACGAGCTCGGCCTGTCGAACGACCAGTTCAAGGTGCGCGTCGACGGCGACCTCGACCCCGCGAGCCGGTTCATCCTCAAGAACCTCATGACCAAGTACGAGGGTGACTGGACGAAGATGGTCCAGAACCACATCCGCGTGCGCCGCCTCGTGCTCAGCGAGAAGGACCGCGTCGGCATCGGCACGTTCCAGCC
>JAGQJA010000346.1:1823-5176 GCA_020430845.1 Myxococcales bacterium | reverse complement strand
GGGGCACGACCGTCATGAGCGGCTTGCGGTCCTGCTTCTTGGTGTCGAGCGCCTCGAGCTCCGCCTTGGTGCGCTTGTGCTCAGCCTGCCACGCGCCGCGCTCGAGCGGCTTCACGGTCTTGTCCTTGCGCTCGGTCATGAGCTTGGCGAACTTCGCGACCGTCGCGAGGTCGGCGTTGGCGCGCGTTCGCGCGGCGCTCGCGGCGGCGAGCTCGGGCACCTTCCACGCGTGGGGCGTCTTGACGAACGACACCGGCGCGATCGTCGACCACGGGATGGCGTGCGGCAGCGTGCGCTCGCCGGAGTCGACGAACGACGTGGGGTCGGGGAGGAGCACGTCGGGCACGACGCCCTTGAGCTGCGTGGAGCCGCCGCTCACGCGGAAGTACTCCTGGATCGTCACCTTGTAGAGGCCGAGCGGGTCGGTGTGCGTGGGCACCTGCCGATCGAGCTCGACCACGGCCTGCACCGTGCCCTTGCCGTGCGTCGCGCTCGTGCCGACGACCAGCGCGCGCTCGTAGTCCTGCAGCGCGCCGGCGACGATCTCCGCGGCAGACGCGCAGAAGCGGTCGACCAACACGACGACGTTGCCGGTGAACGCGATCGAGGGGTCGTCGTCGCGCAGCACCTCGACGCGGCCCTTGGCGTCTTTGGTCTGCACCACGGGGCCCTGCTTGACGAACAGCCCCGCGATGTCGCGAGCGTGGGAGAGCAGCCCGCCGCCGTTGCCGCGTAGGTCGAACACGAGCGACGTCATGCCCTTCTTGGTGAGCTGCGTGAGGATGGCGCGCATGTCGTCGGTGGCGTTGTGCTCGCCGGGCTTGCGCGACTCGCCGTAAAAACCTGGAAGATGCACGTATCCGACTTCGCCGCTTCCCTTCGTCTTCAACACCGCGCCGCGCGCGTAGGTGGCCTCGATGCGCACCACGTCGCGCGTGATCGAGATCGTCTTGAGCGTGCCGTCGGGCTTCTTGACGGTGAGGACGACCACGGTGCCCTTGGGGCCGCGGATCATCGCGACGACCTTCCCGATGGGCATGTCCATCACGTCGACGGCGTCCTTGCCCTCTTGCGCGACAGACAGGATGAGGTCGCCGACCTCGAGCTTGCCCTGCTGCCACGCGGCCCCGCCCGGCACCAGATCGTGCACCAAGATGTAGTGCTCCTGCTCGCGCAGGGTGGCGCCGATGCCCTCGAGACGGCCGCTGAGGGCGATGCCGAGCTCGGCCTCTTCTGCGGGCGGCAGGTAGGTGGTGTGGGGGTCGAAGGCGCCGTTCACGGCGTTGATGAACGTCTGCGCCGGCGCGAGCTTGTCGACCGACGCGAGCCGCGTGAACTGCGTGGCGTACCGCGTGGACAGCTCCTTCTGCACCTTGTCGCGGCGCCCTTCGAACGTGTCGGGGATGTCGCCGAGCGCCTTCTCGGCGGCCGCCTCGCGCTTGGCGTCGTCGGGGTCGACCGGCTTGGCGTCGGCCTTGGGGTGCTTGCGCTTCTCGAGCGTGTCCTCGAGCTCTTGCGCGCGCTCGAGCACCTGCAGCTTGAGCACACCGCGCCATCGCGCCGCGAGCTCCTCCTCGGACTTGCAGAATGCACGCTTCTTGGGGTCGGTCTCGATCGACTCGTTCGCGGCGAAGTCGAGCGGCGTGGCGAGGATCTTGGTGACGATGTCGGCGACGACGCGCCGGCGGCTCGCGAGGAGCGCCACGGCCTTGCGCCCGAGCACCAGGTTGCCGTCGCGCAGCTCGTCGTCCATGTCCGTCTCGAACGTCGCGAGCTTCTGCACGTCGCCTTCGAGCAAGAAGAGCTTCCCGGCGTCGAGCTCGTCGATGAGGATGTGGAACGCCTCTTTCGAGACCGCGTCGTCGATGGGCTTGGCCAGCACATGCTCCTGAAGGAGGGCGGTGGCCGCCTTCGCGAGCACCTCTTCGCGTGCGTCTCGGGGCGTGTCGGGCAGGCCCGAGTCGGGCGGGCGGGCGCCGGCGTTCGCGCTGGCCGCGGGCAGGGCCGAAGGTGACGGCGGCGGCACCGTCTCGGCGCCCTGCGGCGGGTGGCACGAGAGCAGGAGGGCGAACAGGACCAGGGAGCGACGCATACGCGGACCGTAGCACGCGCGTGAGCTGGTAGCCTCGCGGCCCATGACCCTCCAGCTCTCTTCCGTCGTGGTTCCTTCGGTCGCGGCCGGTCTCACCGTGCTCGACTCCATCCTCGCCAAGGCCAGGGCGTTCTCGACCGAGCGCAAGGTCGAGCCTGCCGCGCTCCTCGAGGCGCGCCTCGTGCCGGACATGTTCACGTTCGCGAACCAGATCCAACTGGCGACCGACACCGCGCGGCGAGCGATCGAGCGCCTGGCCGAGCAGGAGGTCTCGAGCAAGCCGGACCCCGAGCCCACGTTCGACGCGCTCGAGGCGCGCATCCGCGAGACGCTCGAGGCGGTGCGCAAGGCCGACGTGGCGCGCATCGACGCGTCGGTCGATCGCGCCTTCGAGGTCGCCTACACGCCCGAGTTGAAGGTCCCCTACACGGGCAAGACGTACGCGATGAGCTTCCTCATCCCGAACTTCTACTTCCACGTCGTCACGGCCTACAACATCCTCCGCGAGCGCGGCGTGGTGCTCGGCAAGATGGACTTTCTGGCCCCGGTGAGCGCCGAGTACAAGGTCATGTAGCCGCCCCCTACCGCGCGTCACTGGAACATGCCGGCGACGCCCTGGTCGGTGGACTTCATCGCGTCGGCGATCGCGCTCGCCGCCCTCACGACGCTCTGCAGGCTCGAGGTGAGCTCGGAGGCCCCGCCTTCCCACTGCGCCTGCACCTGTGCGTACGCGGCCGAGCCCGAGCCGCCCCAGATCGGCGCGAGACGCGTGATGCAACCGCGCGCCTCGTCGAGGAGCGCGGCCGTCTGCGCCGAGGCTCCTTGGAGCTCAGAGACGGCGCTCTCGATACCGCCGAAGTCGTACTGCATCGCGCCCAAGAAGCCCATCTGTCCCGCGAGCGAGCTGGCAGGGTCTTCGTCCGCGCCCGGATACGCGCGGCTGCCCTCTTCCGCCGCGGCGCGGATCTCGGCGAGCTGCCGCATCTGGCGCGTCGCCGCGTCCATGTATCGCGCGTGTGCGGCGCCGAGCGCGTCGCAGGCCGGGCCGCGGCACGAGCCCTCGAGCGAGCGCGCCGTGGCGTCGACCTTCGCGATCACGCTCTGCAGCTCACTGGCGATCGCGTCGAGGTGCGCGGCCTCCTGGGCCAACACGGCTTGGTCGACGGCGCCGCGATTCACCTGCACGCGCACCGCGCTCGCGCCGGCGACGTCGAACGAGCCCGAGGCGTCGGTCGGCGCGGCGCAGGCGGCGCCCCCGAGC
>JAGQJA010000346.1:0-1633 GCA_020430845.1 Myxococcales bacterium | reverse complement strand
CGTGGCGTGCTCGCGATCACGCGTCGCGCGGCAGCTCGGTGACGTACTGCGCGAGCATGGTCTTCTGCCCGACACCGAAGCGGATCGTGAGCTTGGCCTCGGGGCCCACACCTTCTTGTGAGAGCAGCTCACCTTCGCCGAACTTGGGGTGCGTGAAACGCCGGGCCTCGGGCGCAGGCGCCGCCTTCGGCGGAGGCTTGAATGCGGGCTTGGGCATCCGCGTGGGGATCGCTTTGGCGACCTTGGCGGCCTTGGGCTTCGCCGTGGGCGCGCCCTTGGAGGCCTTCGCCGTCGCTCGCTCTGCGACGGGCAGGCCGAGGCTCTCGCGCAGCTCGCGCGCGCGGCTCGGGCGCCCTTCGTCGACGAGCTCGCGCAGCTGCGGCACGTCGATGCGCCGCAGCTCGTGCTGCAAGATCTCACGACCGACGAGCGCCATGAGCGTGTGACGCGACGCCGCGTCGTCGGCTGCCCACGTGCGCGCGATCGCCCAGACGTCGTCGGCGCTCTCGGGCGACACGTACGAGAGCGCGAAGTCGACGATCTCGTCGATCTCCGGGAAGAAGTCCCACTGGCCGAAGCCCGCACCGAGGTTCTCGGCGATGCGCCTCGGCAGCTTGGAGTGAGCGGCGAGCGTCTCGGCCGCCCGCGCACTGTCGGCCGACGCCGAGCCGAGGTGCGCGCGCGTGACCACCTCGATCACGGCTTCGCGGGACATCGGGACCGTCGCCTCGGTCGACCCGGGCGCGTCTTGCGTCGACATGCCTCCACGCTACCAACGATCGTGCCTCGCGCGCACACCCGGAACGCGCGATCACGCTGACGCGACCTGTCACGACCTGAACCCTCAGGGCATTCGGGCACCTAGCTCGCGCGCGTGTGGCGGCGCGGGCCTTGCGACGCCCGGCGCATGACGATCCGCTTTGCGTGCACGGCGGCGCTGCTGACACTCGTCGTGGGCTGCAACCGCAACGTGTACTCGCCACCGGCGCGCGCGCTGCCGCTCGAGTCGGTCGCGACGCTGCCCGAGGGTGACACCGGCGTGCAGCTCGAGGGCGGCATACACAGCCGCCTCTTTGGTCCAGACGTGCTCTCCGGGACGGTGCGCGTACGGCGCGGCGTGGCCGACGACCTCGACGCGTCGATCGAGGCGTCGACCATGTACGTCCAGGGAGAGAACGCGCGGCCCGTGCGCGCGTCACGCGCGATCCACGCCGTGCGCGGCGGGGTGAAGTGGCGCTTCGCCAAGCCGCTCGCGATGACGGCAGGCGTCGGCGCGGGCTACTCCGCCGGAGGTGCGTTCGTGAGCCCCGAGGTGGGGCCCATCCTCGCGTGGGAGAACCGTTATCTGGTTCCGTTCGTCGCGACCCGATTCGGTGTCAGCCAACCCATCGGAGCGCGCGCGGTCGACGTGAGCGACGCGCAAGACGACTCGAGGCTCGAGAAGCCGATCACCACGTGGCTCGCCACGGGCGTCGTGGGGCTCCGTCTGCCGATCGGTTGGGCGAGGCCGCAGGCGGGCACCGTGCGCGGCTCGCTGCTCGCGGGGTTCGGCGTGACGCACCTGTTCGACACGCGCCAAGACGACACGTTCGGTCAGCTCTCCGTAGGGGGAGAGATCGTCTTCTGACCCCAG
>JAGQJA010000345.1 GCA_020430845.1 Myxococcales bacterium | reverse complement strand
TGAACGTCCCCCCCAATCGCTCCCCTTTCTCCGAGGCGGCGCCGCACCGCGCGGCGCTGCCCCGCGGAGGCTTCCATGAAGAGAATCGTCTTCTTCGGCGTCGGCGCGCTCGGCTCGGGCGCCGTCGTCCTCTGCCGCAACCTCGACGCCAAGCTGGCGCTCGTCGACTTCGATCGCGTCGAGTCCAAGAACTGCCTCGCGCAGGCCTACGTCAAGGCGAGCATCGGCAAGCTGAAGGCCGACGCGCTCAAGCTCCAGCTCTCCAGCTTCTGGGGCGTGCGCGCGGACGCGTTCGGCGTGCGCGTGACGGAGTCGAACGTCGCGACGCTCTCGGCCGACGCGACCCTGCTCGTCGACGCGTTCGACAACGCCGCCGGCCGTCGGGTGCTGTCGACCTACGCACGCGCCGCGGGGATCCCGCTCGTGCACGCGGCCGTCTCGGCCGACGGCACGTTCGGCATCGTCCGCTGGGACGAGCGCTTCGTCGCCGACGAGGAGGACGCGCCCGGCGCGGCGACGTGCGAGGGGGGCGAGCACCTGCCGCTCATCGGCCTGGTGTGCGCCGCGCTCGCGCGTGCGGTGCAGGCGTTCGTCGACGACGGCGCGCGCGCCGACGCGATGATCACGCCCGGCGCGGTCACGCCGACGACATGAAGGACGGAGCGCAGTTTGCGCACACGTCCCTGCACCTGCGTGGCTGTGTGCGTCTCGTCGATCCCGGTAACGGTGGAAGTACTGCGTGAAATAGTACAACCTGGTGGTCGTGGATCGAACGGGACGTTCCCCCGCCCGCGCGCCTCTCGCGCCCCGACCTGCCGCGACGACACAAGCCATCGCGCCGCGCGCGCCCGTCCGTTCGCCGAGCCCGCCTCAGGTCGCGAGCCGGTCGCCCAAGCCCCCGGAGGTCTTCCAAGAGACGCAAGATCTCGCCGAGACCACCGAGCTGACGGCGACCGCGCCCACGGTCGTGACGGGCCGGCTCGCGGGCGACGCGCGCGAAGAGGTGTGGAGCATCGTGCGCGCCGCGCTCGACGAGGCCCACCGCCCCGACATGTTCCGCAAGGACACGAACGAGCGCCTCGCCAAGATCGAAGCTCAGCTCACCAAGCTGCAGAGCGACATCGAGCGCCTCGCGCGCACGGGCGTCAAGGCCCCGTCGGTCGCGCCGCCGCCCTTTGCCACTCCGGTCGCGCCGCCCGTCGCGCTCGCGCCGCTGCCGCTCCCCACGTTCGTCAAGAGCGTGAGCCCCGACACGCCCGCCGCCCCGGCGGTGGCGTTGCCCCCGGCGCCCGCCGCAGACGCGAAGCCGGGCGCGTCGTCCCCCCCTCCGCCCATGCGGCCCTCCGCGCCGCCGCCGGCAGCGCCCGCAGCCCCGCCGTCCCCGTCGGTCGTCACGGCCCCTGCGGTCTCGCGCGCGCCCGTGTCGCGTGCGCCGTCGATCGCCGACTGGGAGGCCGCCGCAGGCACAGTCGACCTCGCAGAGCTCGGCTTCGACGGCACCAAGCGCCGCAAGCGCCTCGGCGTCTTCATCGGGATCTTGCTCGTCGCGCTCGTCGGCGGTTCGGTCGTCGTGGCGTTCGCGAGCCAGATGGGCCCTCGCTGAGGGCTCGGCTCAGCGCGGCTTTGCGAGCTCCGCTTCGATCGCGTCGGTGACCTCTTTGCTGTCGGGCTCGACGGCCGTGAGGAAGCGTTTGGCCACCTTGCCGTCACGCCCGATGAGGAACTTCTCGAAGTTCCACGCCACCGGCGAGTCCATGCCGGGCTGCGCCATCAGCCACTTGTATTCTGCACGGATCGGCTCGCCCTGCGCGGGCCGATCGACGACCCACCCGATCTGGAAGAGGGGGAACGTGATCCCGTACTCCTTGGTGCAGAACTCGCTGACCTCTTTCTCGGTGCCGCGCTCCTGGTTGAACGACTTGGACGGGAACGCCAGCACGTCGAACCCCTGCGCCTTGTACTTGACGTACATCGCCTGGAGCGGCGCGTACTGGGGCGTGTACCCGCAGTCGGACGCGCCGTTGACGATGAGGAGAACCTCACCCTTGTATCGACAGAGCGGCACGTCCTCGAGCGCGATCGACTTGGACGTGAGCGCGTAGAGCTCGCCGGCGGCGCCGGAGCAGGCCGCGGGCCCCGGTCCGGGATCGGACGTCGGCGTCCCCGTCGGGACGGGCCCAGGCTTCGCGCCCGACGACCCGCCGCTCGAGCTCGACGCGGTCTGGCCTCCAGACGGCGTCTGCGTCTCCGTCGACGAACAGCCGGCGACGGCCACGAGGACGGCCACGGCTCCGAGCGTAACGCGCAATCCGATCATTGATTCCTCCAGAGGCCCCCGCCTTCGATCTCGGTCGCTCACAGTGTGACACGACTCTCCGTCAGCTCAACGCGCGAAGGCGCGCCCCGGTTGCGGGGATGCTGTGTCCCGCCCCCGCCTTACGTCTCCCTACACGCGCTGAGGCCTCGTACGTGCAGGCACGTGACTCTCTGCGGGGCGGCACGAGCAACCGCCGCGTGCGCCTTCGGCTCTCCGGGCAGCGCCCCGCGCGGTCACGCCGACAACACGACGGAGCCCCGTGGGCGCTTCGCGCGCCGAGAAATCCCCCGGATTTCGCGAGCCCGACGCACCTTGACCGCTGGGGGAAAGGTCGGCACCCTGTGGTCCATGGCGAGCGACCGCCCGGTGCGGAAAGTCCCTCACATCGTCCATGAGGACGACGCGGAGACGACGAGCATCACGAACTTGGTCGACTTGCAGCGGGAGCTCACCGGCCGGCGTCAGATGAAGGCCTACCTGGTCGTGCTCCAGGGCTCCAACGTGGGCGAGATGCACAAGCTCGAGGGCCCCGAGGTGGTCATCGGACGTGCCGTCACGGCCTCGATTCGCCTCCAAGACGACGGAATTTCTCGACGTCACGCCCGCATCATCATGGTCGGCGATCAGGTCATCATCGAAGATCTGCAAAGCGCCAATGGCACCCTCGTCAACGGCGAGCTCATCCAGCACCACGGGCTGCGCGACGGCGACAAGATCCGCCTCGGCACGACGACGATGCTCAAGTTCACGTACCAGGACAAGCTCGACGAGTCGTTCCAGCAGCAGATGTACGACGCGGCGCTGCGCGACGGCCTCACCCGCATCTACAACAAGAAGTACTTCTTGGACCGACTCGACACCGAGTTTGCGTACGCCCAGCGCCATGTGGCCACGCTCTCGATCGTGATGTTCGACGTCGACCACTTCAAGCGCGTCAACGACACGTGGGGTCACCTCGCGGGCGACGCCGTGCTCGTCAAGCTGGCCGACATCACGCAGCAGACGGTGCGCACAGAGGACGTCCTGGCGCGATACGGCGGCGAGGAGTTCGGCATCATCTGCCGTGGGATCCCGCTGCTCAACGCGGGCATCCTCGGAGAGCGAATCCGCACAGCCGTGGAGCGCAACGTGTTCGACTTCGAGGGAACACGTCTGCCCGTGACCGTGAGCGTGGGTGTCGCCGCGTTGCCGGAGACGCCCGCCGAGAAGCCTCAAGACCTCATCGCCGAGGCCGACGCGGCGCTCTACGACGCGAAGCAGGCCGGGCGCAACCGCGTCTGCCTCCGCGGCTTCTGACCGACACCGGACGACGCGGGGCCCGCTCTCCCCTCGCGAGGCGCTGCCTCAGCGGCGCCCAGGGATCTTGGTGTACGGGCGCGACAGCGGCGGCACGGTCGCGCGGCGCGGCGCCGGAGCGGTCGCCGACGGAGGCACGGGAGATCGCCGATCGCCGATGAGCACGTTGCGGTCGATGGGGTGCGGGATGAGCGAGTTGATCGGCTCGCGATGAAGGATGCGGGGCGCGACGCTGTCGCCTCCCTTCTTGGGCCAGACCACCGGCGGCGGCGGGTTGGCCGGTCGCGCCAAGAGGTATCCCTGGCCGAAGTGCGCCCCCGCGGCGATGACGGCCTCGAGCTCGTCGACGGTCTCGATGCCCTCGGCCACGACCGCCGCGTCGAGGTCGGTGCACATGACGACGATCGCCGACACGAGCTTGAACATGCGCGTGTCGCGCACGAGCCCCTCGATGAGACCGCGATCGAGCTTCACGACGCGCGGGTGGAGGTCGGCGATGTACTTCAGGTTGGAGTAGCCGGCGCCGAGGTCGTCGACCACGAGGTGCACGCCGCGCCCGCGCACCTCGTTGAGGATCGACTGACAGAGGCGAAAGTGCGACAGCGGCACGCCCTCGGTGATCTCGAGGTACACGTCCTCGGCGTGCTCGAAGATGGGATCGTTGGGTTGGACGACCCACTTCTCGTTGAGCTCCGCGGGGTGCACGTTGAGGAAGAGCGGATACGACGGGCACTCCGCGATCGCGATCTCGCGCACCATGCGCCCGAGCTCGCCCGTGCACGCGTGCTGCACGGCCGCGCCGAAGAGCGCCAGCGGTCCGTCGAAGTCCTGCGACGCGGGACGCGCGAGCGCCTCGTACGCAAAGACCTTCTTCGTGCGGAGGTCGACCACCGGCTGGAACGCGACCTTGACCTGACGCTTCTCGAGGACGCGTCGGATGGCCATCGTGTTCCGCGGAAGCGGCGCGACCTTGGGATCGCTCACGGTCCGAGAGTACCGGCCTCACACCGCGAAGTCAGCGCCCTTGCGCCGTGCGCGCCGAGGTCGCTCGCACGTGCCCCGACGTGTCAGGAATACCAGGTCCCCGCGAGGCGGCCGCGTCGGAAGACCCACATCTCGCCTGGTACCCCCATCGTCCAGGTCTCGTCGACCGTGAGCGGCGCCGTGGCGACGACCGCGACGCGATCGGTCGGTGTGGTGACCGACGCGAAGTCGACGGTGAGGTCGTCGTCCGACAGCGTGGCTTGTCTGAACGGCGCCTTGCGGATGATGAAACAGAGCTTGGTCGCGCACCGCGCGAAGAGCTGCACGCCGTCGCCGAGGAGGAAGTTGAACGTGCCCCGCGCCCCGATGTCGGCGCCGATCGCGGCGACGGCAGACGCGAGCCGATCCTTTTCCTTGGGGTAGCCGTCGGGGAACGCGAGATCGAGGCGGTGCATCATCGCGCAGAACGCGAGCTCGCTGTCGGTGTCGCCGATCGGCCGAAAGCGACCGAGCGGATGCGCCTTGACCCCGCGCAGCTTGCCGTTGTGCGCGAAGGTGAAGTGCCTGCCCCAGAGCTCACGCACGAAGGGGTGCGTGTTGGCGAGGCTGATCTTCCCGTGGGTCTTCTGGCGGACGTGCGCGATCGCGAGCAGCGTCTTGATGGGGTTCTGACGGATGTAGGCCGCGAGCGTGGAGTTGCTGGCCGCCGCGGGCTCGAGGAACGTGCGTACAGCGCGCCCCTCGTACAGCGCCAGCCCCCAACCGTCGGCGTGAGGCCCCTTCGCTCCTCCGCGCGCGGCCAGGCCCGAGAACGAAAAGACGATGTCCGTCGGGATGTTGCACTCCATCCCCAAGAGCTCGCACACGCCCCGATCATACTCTGGGCGGGCCCCCGGCGATCCAGTCCGCGCACGATCCGCTTCCCCCAGGAGCCGCCAGATCATGGTGGATCCTTCGTCCATGTACGCGTAAAAATTAGGGTTTGGCCATTGATGGCCACCGCCCGCAGGCGTAGGCTTCCAGACAGTCGCCATGTCGAGTGAGGTCATCGGTCCCGGCCACATCCTCGCGGAGAAGTTCCGCGTCGAACGCGTCATCGGCGCGGGCGGCATGGGCCAGGTCGTGTGCGCGCGACACCTCCAGCTCGATCAGCTCGTCGCGATCAAGTTCATCAAGCCCGACGCGCTCGACGGCACCGAGGCGCGCGCGCGCTTTCTCCGTGAGGCCAAGGCGTGCGTGCGGCTCAAGAGCGAGCACGTGGCGCGCGTGATGGACGTGGGCACGCTCGAGTCGGGCGAGCCCTACATGGTGATGGAGTACCTCGAGGGCACCGACCTCGCGGGGCTCAGCAAGCAGCGCGGGGCGATCCCCTTCACCGAGGCGGCCGACTACGCGCTCCAGGCGTGCGCAGGTCTCGCCGAGGCCCACGCGCTGCGCATCGTGCATCGCGACATCAAGCTCGCGAACCTCTTCGTCTCGCGCGGCCCCACCGGCCTGCCGCTCGTCAAGGTGCTCGACTTCGGCATCTCGAAGTCGAACCCGTTCGGCGAGTCGGAGCACGACATGACGCGCACGAGCTCCATGCTCGGATCGCCGCGCTTCATGTCGCCCGAGCAGATGCGCGATCCGCGCGCCGTCGACGGCCGCTCCGACATCTGGTCGCTCGGCGTCGTGCTCTACCGGCTCGTCACGGGCAAGTCGCCGTTCGACTCCGACAACC
>JAGQJA010000344.1 GCA_020430845.1 Myxococcales bacterium | reverse complement strand
CGCTCGCGCCCACGCCCGCGCCCGCGCCAGTGGCCGTCGCCGATCCCTTCGCGGTGCCCGCCCCGGCGGCCGCGCCCGCGCCTGCGCCGTCTCCGTCGATCTACCCGACCGGACCTGTCGACGCGCCGCCGGCCAAGCGCGGCACGCCCCTCTGGTTCCTCGCGATCTTGGTGCTCTTCGCCGGCTTCGGCGTCACCGCCGCGGTGTTCCTCTTCCGGCAAGGTCCGCCGCCACAGACGGTGGTCGTGCAGGTGCCCGCCAACAGCGGCGCGGCGCCGACCACCGCCAAGACCGAGGAGCCGCCTCCGCCCACGCCCGAGGACGTGCCGTCGGCGGCGCCGAGCGGAAAGGTCGCCTCGCAGGGCGGCACCGGCGGCGGCAAGGCGACGACCGCCCCCACCTCGAGCGGCAAGGGCGTCGTCGACCTCAAGGGTGCGGGCCTGCTCTCCGGCTCTTCGGGTGGACCCGTGGGGGGTCCGGGCGGCGGACCCGGCGGCGCCGCCGGCGGAGGGCTCGACCAGGCGGCCGTCGAGCGCGTCGTCGCGTCGCGACGCACGGGCGTCAAGCGCACCTGCTGGGAGCGCGCCAACACCGAGAAGTCGAGCGCCTCCGTCATGGTCGTCGTCACCGTCGCCCCCAACGGCACGGTGCAGAACGCGTCGGCCTCGGGCGACGATCCGGTCATTGCAAAGTGCATCGAAAACCAGGTGCGCACGTGGACGTTCCCGGCGCCTGGCTCGAAGACGACGGTCAACATCCCGTTCAAGTTCTTCCGGCAGTAGCGCGCAACTCGCGCCATCGGCGGCCGACAGGTCGGGCGTGCTGCTCCGAGCCCTCGCGGCCGTCGCGTTCGTGACGGCCCTCGTCCTCACACCGCGCGTCTCGTCGGCCGAGGAGACCGCGCCGGAGCTCGAGACCCACGCACTGCGCTCCGAGGCCCGCGCCATCCTGGCCGCGCTCGTCACCACGCTCACGCCCGCGGAGCGCGCGAGGACCATCGGCATCTACCTCGCCGTCGACGCCGACCCCGCCGATCCGACCGCCCTCGCGGCGTGCGATGACGACGGCGACTACGTGCTCGTCGTGTCCGACGCCATGCTGCGGCTGATGGACCATGCGGCGCGCGCGGCCGCGATCGACGATCCCTCGATCTCGGCCCGCAAGGTCGCAGAGTACGGCGCCTTCCTGGCGCGCTCGCAGCGCCCGACCGAGCGCCTCTTGCCTCCGCCGCCCGGGTTCTTCGGAAACGACGCGCAGCGCGATCCGGCCGAGCTCCGACGCGACGCCCTGGCCTTCGTGCTCGGTCGGGAGCTCGAGCACGTGCGCGCCGGTGACGTGACGTGCCCGCACCCGACCGCCACCAAGGAGCGCGGCGACGACGTCTGGACCGCGGCGGAGCGACGCGCGGCGTTCGCGCTCGCGGCGCGGATCTACCGCGCTGACGCCCGTCCGCGAGATCTCGCCGCCGCCGCGCGCCTCTTCGCCGCCGGCGGTAGCGGCAAGGGCGCGCTCGCCACGCTCGGCGTCTTCGCGGCGATCGAGCAAGCGGCGCCGGCGCGAGGCGCGGCGGCGTTCTCGCCGAGCTACCTCCGGCATCACCCGTCCTCGTCCGAGCGCATGTCGACCGTTCGACGCGCGGCCACCCCGGCGCCCGCGGCCGCCGACGTGCCGGGAGCGGCCGACCTCTGACCTCGCGCTCGTCGCGCGCGGCGGCGCCCCCCGAGCTGGAACGACCGAACGGCGCGCGGCCGGGCACGCGCAATTTCGGCGACCGCGGGGCGGTTTTTCACTAACGTTCTCGGCCATGGATCCCAAGCTCGTCGCCCGCCGCGTCTCTCTCGCCGCTCTCGCGCTCGCTGCGCTCGTCCCCGCCGCCGTCGCGTGCGGCGACAAGAAGCCCGCGAACAATGCGTCGGCCAGCTTCAGCCTCGGCGGCGACGACGCCGGCACGAACGCGCAGCAGTGCCCGCCCGGACAGATGTGCCCGCCGCCGCCCGTCAACAACTGCCCGCCCGGCCAACAGTGCCCGCCGCCCGGCCAGTGCCCGCCCGGCCAGCAGTGCCCTCCTCCTCAGGGGTCGGCGTCGGCCGCGCCTCTCGGCTCGGTGTTCACCACAGACCCGAACCAGCTCGCCCAACTGCTCGCCGCCATCGCGCAGGGCGCGCAGGCGCAGCTCGGCCCGATGGGCGTGGGCGATCCCGTCGAGCTCGGGGTCAAAGCCGCCGCGGCGAAGTACGCGCCCGGGATGTCGCCCGAGGGCCAGATGGCCAAGGGCAACCTCGCCGAGGGCGGTCACCTCGCGTTCGTCGTCAACATGGACGCCAACCATTGCTACACGGTCGTCGCGTTCGGCGCGGGCATCGCCGACGTCGGCCTCAACCTGCTCATGCCGCCGTACACGGTGCTGTCGGCGCAAGACAACCTCACGGGTCCGACGGCCGTGATCGGCCCGAGCCCCAAGCCGCTCTGCCCGATCATCCCGATGGCGGTGCCGTACAAGGTCGACATCTACTCGCGCAAGGGCGCCGGCCCCGTGGGCGCGCAGGTCTACTCCAAGCCCAAGTGAGGCCGCGGCCGGGGCTTTTGCGCAATCGCGCCGCGCGGCGGTCCGATGGACCTCCGTGCTCCGCCTCACGCCCCTCGACCCCCGCTACCCGAGACAGCTTCTCGAGCTCGACGCACCGCCGAATCCGCTGACCGTCTCGGGCGAGCTCGGCCCGCCCGCGCGTCGCGTCGCGATCGTCGGATCGCGTGACGCAAACGCGAGCGCGAGACGCTTCGCGCGGTGGCTCGGCTGGGCCGCGGCGCGCGCCGGCTTCGTCGTCTTGAGCGGCGGGGCCGAGGGCGTCGACGCGGCGGCGCACAGAGGCGCGCTCGCGGCGGGCGGGCGCACGTGGGTCATCTGCGGTACGGGAAAGAACTACGTCTCTCCGCGGGGACACGGCGCGCTCTTCTCGCGCATCGCCGCGCACCCAGGCGGCGCGGTCGTCTGGCCGTTCCCCGACGGCGCGCAGCCCTCCTGGCGCGGGAACTTCTTGAGGCGCAACGGCGTGATGGTCGCCCTGGCCGACGTCGTCGTGGTCGCGCAAGCCGGGGCCTTCTCCGGCGCGCTCAACGCGGCGGGGTGGGCGCGCAAGCTGGGTCGGCCGCTCTGGGTCGCCTCGCCCGAGGCCGCGGATCTGCGGTTCCTCGGATCGGTCGAGCTCATCCGAGGGGGCGCGGGGGTCGTCTCTACAGTAGAGGAGGCGCTGTCGGCGATCGGGGCGCCGCCCGAGCTCGGGCCGATCGCGCGACCGGAGGCGCCGGGCTGGAAAGAGCTCGTCCAACACGCCGCCTCCCAAAAGCGCCCCATCCCGGGGCTCGCCGCAGAAGAAAATGCGACGCCTCCGGAGGCCCCGCCGCCGCCCCTCGACGGCCCCGATGAATCTTCTGTATTTTCAGCCCTTTGCAGTACCCCACAGCACATGGACCGCCTGGTCGAGAAGAGCACCCTCCCGCCCCAGCGGCTGGCGACAGCCCTCTTGACGCTCGCATTGAAGGACGTAGTAGTAGAGGGCCCTGAGGGGTTCTTCCGCCGCAAAAATGGCGCCTAACCCTTCGGATTCGTGACTCTTTTCGTGGAACCAAGCGCCCCATCGGGCGCGGCGGGCGGGGTAGGCATCCGGAATGGCAAAGACACTCGTCGTCGTCGAGTCGCCCGCAAAGGCGAAGACGATCAAGAAGTACCTGGGGGCTGGCTACGAGGTCTTGGCCTCCAAGGGTCACGTCAAGGACCTGCCCAAGAAGATGGGCGTCGACATCGCGAACGGCTTCGTCGAGACCTACGAGATCGTGCCCGGCAAGGAGAAGGTCCTCGCCGAGCTCAAGACCGCCGCCGCCAACGCCGAGACTGTCCTGCTCGCCACCGACCCTGATCGCGAGGGCGAAGCGATCGCGTGGCACCTCGCCGAGGAGCTGACGCCGAAGCGACGCGCCGAGCGCGTCGAGTTCCACGAGATCACCAAGCGCGGGGTCGAGGCCGGCATCGCGAGCCCGCGATCGGTCAACACCCACCTCGTCGACGCGCAGCGGGCGCGCCGCGTGCTCGACCGCATCGTCGGCTACGACGTCTCGGCGCTGGTGTGGTCGAAGCTCGCCTTCGGCCTGTCGGCCGGTCGCGTGCAGTCGGTGGCGCTGCGGCTCATCGTCGATCGCGAGCGCGAGATCCAGGCGTTCGTCCCGGTCGAGTACTGGAACATCGCGGCCAAGGTGGCCAACACCGCCGTCAACGGCAAGTCCAAGCCCCTGCCCTTCACGGCGCGCCTCTCGCAGAAGAACGGCAAGAAGCACGAGGTCAGCGAGGCCGACACGGCCGCGAAGACCAAGTCCGATCTCGAGGGCGCGACCTACACCGTCTCGAAGGTCACGCGATCCGAGCGCAAGCGGCGGCCCTACCCGCCGTACACCACGAGCAAGCTGCAGCAAGACGCGGTCAACCGACTGAGCTTCGGCGCCAAGCGCACGATGCAGATCGCGCAGGGGCTCTACGAGGGCGTCGACCTGGGCAAGGACGGCGGTCCGGTCGGCCTCATCACGTACATGCGCACCGACTCCACGCGCATCTCGCCCGACGCGCTCGCCGCCGCGCGCGACCACATCCAAGAGACGTACGGCAAGGACGCGCTCCCCAAGGAGCCCAACGTCTTCAAGTCGAAGAAGAGCTCGCAGGACGCGCACGAGGCGATCCGCCCCACGTCGCTCGAGTACGCCCCCGAGGTCGTCAAGAAGCACCTCAAAGAGGAGCAGTTCAAGCTCTACAAGCTCATCTGGGAGCGCTTCGTCGCCAGCCAGATGAAGGACGCGCTCTACGACCAGACCTCGGTGGAGATCGAGGCCAAGGCCAAGGGCGGCGACACCTACGGCCTGCGCGCGAGCGGCCGCGTGCTCAAGTTCGCGGGCTGGCTCGAGGTCTACGGCGCGGTCGAGACGGCGCAGGCGGGCGGCGAGGACGACGACAAGGCCGAGGCGGAGGGCCAGGCCGACGGCAAGGACAAGGACGAGAGTCTGCCGGTGCTCGACGAGGGCATGACGCTCTCGCTCGTCACGCCGCCGGGCGTGAGCGCCGAGCAGAAGTTCACGCAGCCGCCGCCGCGATACAACGAAGGCTCGCTCGTGCGCGAGCTCGAGGACCGCGGCATCGGGCGTCCGAGCACGTACGCCGAGATCATCAGCAAGGTGCAAGCGCGCGATTACGTCGAGAAGGTCGACGGGCGCTACTTCCAGCCGACGCAGCTGGGCATGTTCGTCGTCGACGGCCTGGTGAAGTCGAACCTCGACTTCATGGACCCGGCGTTCACCTCGAGCATGGAGCAGGAGCTCGACGCGGTCGAGGCCGGGAGCGAGGATCGCGTCACGCTGCTCAGCCGCTTCTATGATCGCTTCAAGAAGCAGCTCGACGAGGGAAAGAAGGGCAAGCGGTGGAACCCCGAGCCCGAGCCCACGGGCGAGAAGTGCGACAACTGCGGGCCGGGCGCCGAGGACGAGAAGCTCCGCGCGCTGCCGCAGGGCGAGATGCTCAAGCGCTGGTCGAAGAACGGCTACTTCAGCGGGTGCTCGAACTACCCCAAGTGCAAGAACACGCGCGACATGGGCCCCGACGGCAAGGGCGCCGTCACGCGCGACGCGGGCGTCGACTGCGACAAGTGCGGCAAGCCGATGTCGATCCGCAGCGGCCGGTACGGCGAGTTCCTCTCGTGCACCGGCTACCCCGGATGCAAGAACGCTCGGCCCGTGCCGCTCGGCGTCGACTGCCCCAAGTGCGGCGGCGACATCATCGAGGTCCGCGCCAAGAAGAAGGGCGGCAAGACCTTCTACGGCTGCAGCAAGTACAACGACGAGACCGTCAAGTGCGACTTCAAGCTGTGGCAGAAGCCCATCCCCGAGCCGTGCCCCAACTGCGACGCCAAGTTCCTCGTCGCGGGCGGCACGCGGGCCAAGCCGATGATCATCTGCGCCGACAAGGAGTGCGGCTACAAGCGCCCGGCGGGTGAGCCCAGCCCGAGCGCCGCGGCCAAGGCTCCCGACGGCGAAGCTGCCGCCGCCGCGCCCGCGCCGCTCTGACCCGCGCTCAACACCCCTTGCACGCGCACGCGCTCTGACAGGCGAGGGCCGGCCGAGATCCGCTCGTGCAGCTCGCGGTGCAGGGGCCGCCGCCGCACGACACCCTCGTCCCCGCGCACGTGTCCGAGCCCTGCTTGCACGCGATCGCGCAGGCGCCGGGGCCGGCGCCGCACTGGAGCTGCGCGTCCTCGCACCCATCGCCCTGCGCGCACGAGAGCGTGCACGCGTGCGCCGGTGGACAGCGCACCACGGTCTCGCGACACGCCTCGGTGCCCGAGCAGTTGATCTCGCACGCGTAGTCGGGCGGGCACGTGATCGTGCGACGCTGACACTTCTGGTTGCCGACGCAGTCGATGAGGCACACGTTGCCCGCCGGACAGCCCCCGGTGCACTCCGCCGGACACGCGGGCCCGCCGGGTGGAGGCGCGGGAGGCGGCGGGCAGCCCACGGCGCCGTCCGCCGTCGCCGCGTCCGCCCCCGCGTCGGGGGAGAGCGCGGGCGCGGCTCCGTCCGTCGGGCCGCCGTCGGACCCCCGGACGAGCGTTCCACGCTGATCGATGGCGCACGCCGCCAGCGGCGACGCCGAGCCGACGGCGAGCGCGCAGAGGACGAACGCCGCGCGGCGCGCGCTCACTTCACCGTGCACTGCCCCCCGTCACGGCACTTGGGTGTGGCCGCGGGGCAGTCCTCGTCGCGGTCGCATTCGACGCACCGCGACTGGTCCTTGCAGACCTTGGCGGGCGCCGGACAGTCGGTGTTGGAGAGGCACGCGGTGCACGAGCCCTCTCGGTTGCAGAGCGGCGTGGTACCGCCGCAGTCCGCGTTCGTTGTACACTGCACACACTTCCCCTCGCCCACGCAGCGCGGCTTCGCCGACGGGCAGTCCGCGGCGGTCGCGCAGTCGACGCACTTGCCGCGCGCCGTGTTGCAGATCGGGTCGCCCCTGCCTGCGCAGTCCGTGCTCGCCTTGCACTCGAGACACGCGCCGGTCGCGGCGTCGCAGAGCCGGGCGTCGCCCGGGCAGCTCGCACCGCTGGTGCACGACGGGTGACACTCGTGGTCGCCCGGCCAGCACGACGGCGCGGCGGCCCCGCAATCGGCGTTGGTCCGGCACGCGCCGCAGTCGCCCTGGATGCAGAATTTCTTGCTCCCGCCGCAGTTGGCGTCGGTGAGGCAATCGACGCAGCCGAGCGCCGCGTCACAGAGCTTCCCCGCCGCGCACCCCGCACCGCAGAGCGCGCCCCCCGACGACGCGCCCGACGATCCGGGCGCGGTCCCCGTGGTGCCGCCGCACGCCACGAGCACGACCATGACGGCCGCCGCGACGGCGCCGTCCCGCGTGAGCAGGCGCGCGGTGATCTTCGATGAGAAGGAAGGCATCGGCAGAGCTCCTTTCGATGGCCTATAGTTCCGGCTGCGCGCTCACGACAGGCAACGCCCGCGGCGTTTTGTGCTCGCAGGTGTGTGATTGTGCGGCGCGGTACCCGCCATGCCCTCTCCGCTCGTCGTCGTCGTCGTGGTCGCGTTGAGCGGAGCCGACGGCCAGAGCACGCAGACGCTCGGCCGCGCGGCGCAGGAGTCGCTCGGGCCCGAGGCCGTCGTCGTCACGCGCGAGGAGGCCAGGGTCGACGACACGCGCGTCGTCGAGCTGGGCGAGGAGCTGCGCGCCGATACGCTCGTCGTGGTCACGTGGGAGGACGATCCGGCCGCGCCTCGCGCCGAGCTGCGCCTGTACTCGCGGCGGACGCGGGCGTGGACGCAGCGCGCCGTCACCTTCTCGCGAGACGATCCGCGTGACGAACGAGGCAAGGCGCTCGGCTTCGACATCGCCAGCATGGTCCGAACCTCCGCGCCGTCGGAGCCCGCCCCGACGCCGCCCGCGCCGCCCGCGCCGCAAGTGCCGCCTGGCCCAGAACGACCTCGCGAACCGGCCGCGCCGCCCTTCTCACGTTTCGCCGTAGCTGCCGCCGCCCAAGGGGTCGCTGCGCTCGGTGACGCAGGAACGAGCGTCGGCGGAGAGGGCGCGCTCGCGTTCCGGCCGACGCGCACCGTCGCGATCGGCGCACGCGTCGGGCTCCGGGTCGGGGACGTCCCGGGAGCCGCGGCGAGCGCCTCCTACACGCGCGTGGGCGTCGGCGTGGCGTGGGCCCCCATCGAGCTGCGCGCTGCGCCGGTGAGTATCGGCGGTCGCGTGGACGTGCTCGCCATGCGCCAGAGCTTGTCGCGCTCCGACGGCCCTTCGCGCGACGCCCAGTGGCTCATGGGCGCAGATGTCGTCGGTGAGACGACATGGTCGCTCTCGAGGCGTGCCGCGATCTTCGTGGCCGCCGGGGCCGAGCTCACGTTCGGCGCCTCCGATGTGCTCGTCGACGGCCGCGGCGCGGCGACGATCGCGCCGGTGCGCGCGCTGGCCGAGCTCGGCGGTCGCGTCGATCTCGACTGACGCTGCCTGCCTTCGCGCCCGGCGCGGTACTCTTTGTATCGGGCCATGGAGCGCGCGAAGAAGAGCAACGTGATCCCCCTGCCTCGGCGCGCCGCGCCGGCGCCGGCCGATCCGATCGGCGCGCCCGCGTCCGGGAGCACGCGCGTGCCGCCCCGACCGGAGCTCGACGACGCTGCGCTGCTCGCCGCCCTCCGCGCCGGCGACGAGCACGCCGCCACCTCGCTCTACCGCCGCGCCCTGCCCGAGGTCGAGCGCACCGTGGCGCGCCTCATGGGGCGCAGCGATCGCGATCACGACGACATCGTCCAGTGCTCGATGATCGCGATCGTCGACGCCGTCGACCGCTTCCGGGGCGAGTCGTCGCTCGACGCGTGGATCTCCCGCGTCGCCGCGAACACAGTGTTCAAGGCCATCCGAAAGCGCTCGTCGGAGCGACGCCTGCTCGAGACCGAGCGTGAGAGCGTCCGCGGGCTCGCCGCGCGACCGTGCGGCGACGCGGTAGAGGCCCTCGATCTGACGGCGCGCGTGCGCGCGATCCTCGACCAGATGGACCCGGTGAAGGCGTACACCGTGCTGCTCCACGACGTGCTCGGCCATGACCTCCGCGAGATCTCGGAGATCACGGAGGCGTCCGTGGCCGCGGCGCAGAGCCGCCTCGTGCGAGGCCGCGCGGAGCTGCACGCACGCATCGAGCAGGACCCAGAGCTCTGCGATCTCTTGTCACGGGGGGCCGGACGATGAGCGGGCCGCACTTTGCCAAGCTCGCCACCGACCTGCTCGCGAGAGAGAAGGTCGCTCGCCCCGACGACTCGGCGACGCGCGAGGCAGCGATGTCGCGCGCGATCGCGGAGCGCATTCGTACGCGCTCGCGACGGCGACGGGCGCTCCGTGTCGCCGCCGGGATCGTGCTCGCCGCGGCGGCCGTGCTCGCGGTGGGCAGGTGGACCCGCTCCACGGCGCACGCGCCCTCACCGCCGCCCGTCGCCGCCATCGACGCAAAGGCCGTCGGGGCTCCGATCCACGCGGCCGTCGTCCGCGGGAGCGCGACGAGCCCGCTCGGCCCCGACGCGCCGATCGTGGTGGGGGATCGCGTCGACGTGGGCGAGGGCGGGAGCGCCACCGTCGCGCTCAGCGATGGGTCGCGCGTGCGCGCCGAGGCCGGGTCCGAGCTGCGCGTCGAGAGCTTGGCGGCGTCGAGGCGCTTCGTCCTCGCGCGCGGGACGATGCGGGCCGACGTGCACAAGCTCGGCGCCGGAGAGCGCTTCGTCGTCGCGACGGACGACGCGGAGGTCGAGGTGCACGGCACGTCGTTCCAGGTCGCCGTCGCCGAGGCGCCGGACGCTTGCGCGAGCACGCGTACGCGCGTGCACGTGTTCGAGGGCGTCGTCGCGGTGCGAGGTCTCGGCGACGAGACCAAGCTCTACGCAGGCGAGGACTGGCCCGCCGCCTGCGCGCGGACGACGCGCGCGGGGCAGACCGCGAGCGACGCCGGCCCCACCGTCGCGACGCTGGCCACGCAAGGCGGCGCGCCAGGGACCGCGCCGCCGACCACGCCGGCCGTGACGGGCGACCCAGGCGCCAGCGCGCCGACGCCCCCCAGCGCGAGGACGGCCATCACGCCCGCAGAGCCCCCGCGTGCTCCCTCGACGGCGCTCGCAGAGCAGAACCGACTGTTCGCAGAGGCCACCGCCGCGCGGCGACGTGGCGACGACGCGACCGCCATCGCGACGTACGGGCGGCTGGTGGAGCGACACCCGACCGGATCTCTCGCGGAGGCCGCGGCGGTGGAGCGTATGCGCCTGTTGGCCCGCGGCGACGCAGTGAGGGCGCGTGACGCCGCGCGCGCGTACCTGACGCGGTACCCCAAGGGCTTCGCGCGCGCCGAGGCGGAGCGCCTGACGCGATGACCCGGCGCGCCCTCGCCTTCACCGCCGCCGCGGTCGTGATCGGCGCGTGCGGCGGAGACCTCCACCTCTCGAGCGCCCCCGTCCCCGGAGCCGACGCCGGCGCGGACGGAGCCGCGACGACGAGGCCGGCGTGCTCGGACGACGGCGCGTGCGGCGCGCTCCACTGCGACCCGACGTCCCGCGCGTGCGTCGCGTGCGTCGTCGACGCGCACTGCACGGGCAGCGACCGACCTCGCTGCGACGCGGCCCTCCACCGGTGCGTCGAGTGCGGCCTCCCCAGCGACTGCGACGCGCGCGAGACCTGTCAGCCCGACACACGCCGCTGCGTGACGGCGTGCGTCGACGCTTCGGCGTGCCCGTCCGGGGCGCCCATCTGCGACGCGCAGCGGGGCTTCTGCCTCGAGTGTCGCGTCGACACCGACTGCCGCGAGGGGGACCGGCCGTCCTGCGACGCGCGCGCCGGGCGTTGCGTCGCGTGCCGCACCGACGCCGACTGCAAGAAGGGCGAGGAGCCGCTGTGCAACGAAGAGGGCTCGTGCGTCGAGTGCCGCACGTCGCTCGACTGCCCCGCAGACAAGCCGCTCTGCGACCCTGCGCGTTGGGAGTGCAAGGGGTCCTGACGCCCAGGCTACGTTCTCACGCGTGGGCGCGCGTCACGCCCGGACCGCGTAGCCGACGCCGTCGCCGATGGGCAGGACGACGCCGCGGAGCTCGGGCCGCGAGACGATGGCCGCGTTGAACGCCCGCAGCGCCGTCACCCGCTCGCGCTCGGCGTCGGGCACGGCGTCGGCGGCGACGAGGCCTTTCCACAGCACGTTGTCGGCCAGGAGCACCCCGCGCGCGGAGAGCCGCGGCAAGAGGAGGTCGAGGTAGCGCGGATAGTCTTCTTTGACGCAGTCGACGTACGCCAGGTCGACCTCGCCATCGAGCGCGCCGAGCACCTCGATCGCGTCTCCGTGCCGCACGTCGATGCGATCGGAGAGGCCGGCCTCGGCGATGAAGCCGCGGGCCACCTCACACGTCTCTGCCTTGTACTCGATCGTGAGCACGTGCCCGTCGGGTCCGACGGCTCGCGCGAGCACGATGGCGCCGTAGCCGATGTTCGTGCCGACCTCGACGACGCGCTTCGCGCCGGCCGCGCGGGCCGTCACGAAGAGCAGGTCGGCGACCTCGGGATCGCTGATGGGGTGCCTGTGCGACGCCGCGTAGGCCTCCATCTTCTCGAGGAGCGGGTCGGTCTTTCGCGGCAACGACGCGAGGTAGGCAGCCTGCTCGGGTCGGAGGATCGCGTCGGCGGCGTCCTTCATCGGACGGCGCTCACTTCTTCGCGGGCGGCGCGGGCGCGATGTCCTCGCGCATCTTGCCGAGGGCCGCGACGAGGTCGGCTTGCTCCTCTTTGCCCACGCCGTGCTCTTCGAGGGCCGCGCCCAGGGCCTCGACCGTGGCGTTCCACTCCGCCTCGGTGATCTTCATGCCCTTGTGCGCCTCCTTCATGTCCTTGCCCTTGTACTCGCAGTCGCCGCCCGTCTCCTTGCAGACGAAGTCGGTGAAGCTCTCCTTGAACGCGTCGAGCTTGGGGCCCTTGAGCTTGGCGAAGCGCTTGGCGACGGTCTTGTTCGCCATCATGTTCTTCATGAAGGTGTCGACGACCTTGGCGATCGCCTCGCGCTTGCCCATGCGCTCGTAGAGGCTCTTGGGCGCGGGCGGCTCGGCGTCGGCGTCCTCGTCGGCGCCCGCGTCCGTCACCGTCTCGGCGATCGCCGGCTCCTTGACCGGCGGCTTCTTGGCGCCGCAGGCCCACACGGTCAGGGTGAGCGCAAGCAGAGAGAAGAGGATGAAGAGACGATGGCGCATGTCAGGGCTCCGTGTTCCGTTGAAGAGGCTTTCTATAAGTGCGACGGCTGCGGGCGAAAAGGAAAAAACCCAGACTCGCGGACGTCACGCGACCTGTGTACGATGAACGCCGACACGCAGTCCAAGCCCCCGTCCCGTCGACGGATTTCGACTGAAACCAAAAGGACCCCACATGGGTCGTCGGACGATAGAGAGGTAGCCTCGGTTGGCCTCCAGCACGTTGCTCATCGGCGATCGCGTGGTCCTCAGCTGCCTCGGTGGCGGCGCCGAGGCGGAGTACGCGCTCTTCGAGCCGGGTGACATCGAGCTGCGCGCGAGCGAGCCGGGTCGCGTGCGCGAGCACGGCTACCTCACGACCGCGGCGCAGGCGCTCGAGCACCTCGAGCAGACCGGCGTGACGACCGAGCTCGCGCGGCGGTGCGCCAACGCGATGCAACCGACGCTCGCCGAGGCGTACGCGCGAGGTCCCGCCGTGCGCAACGTCGCGCAGTACCTGCGCGCGGTCGACCTGTTGCGCTCCGACGTCTACGACGCGGGCGAGGGCGTCTACCGTGGGCACTTCATATCGCTGGTCGAGCTCTGCCAGGACGCGGGCATGAAGGGCGCGCAGTTCTTGCTGCAGGTGTGCCACCTCGCGCTCATCCTCGAGGACTGCCCTCCCGACACGTCCGTGTTCTTGGCGACCGACGTGCTGATGAAGGGGGCGCGACCCGGCGCGCGATCGTTCCACCGCGTGCCGATGCCCACGGGCGAGGCGCTGCTCGAGGCCCTCGCCGCGCTCGCGCAGACCAACCCCAAGCACACGCCGCGCGACGAGCTCGGTCGACCGCAGGTGCTCGAGTGGATCCGGGAGCGAGCCGACGCGGCCCCCGACGACGAGGCGCGCAAGACGTACGTCGAGCTCGAGCGCGCCGCGACCGTCCGCGAGCGCCCGCTCAAGGGACCGCTCGCCGACCCCGATCTCTGGCAGTTCGAGCTGCAGCTCGACGCGCGCGCGATCGAGGGGATGCACGAGCGCCTCGACGAAATCGAGCGGACGCGCGGGCGCGAGCCGGGGACGACGTACCTGCGCGCGCGGCTCGCGTTGCTCTCGCAGATCGAGCCCGCGCGCTTCGTGGCCGAGCGGGTGAGCGCCCTCGCGCTCTCGATGACCAACTTCCACGAGCTCGAGCTGCTCGCCGCCGAAGCTTGGCTCGCCGCCGAGGAGCCACGCCGCGCGCTCCCGTACGCGCGCGACCTCGTCGAGGCCCCACACATCGACGAAGGGCTGCGCATGCGGGCGTCGGCGGTGCTCGGACGGGTGAGCCCGGGCGGACCGCAGAAGCTCAAGACCTACGCCGACAACCTCAAGGCCCCGCTCCCGAGCCGCCCGCCGCCGGGTCGTCCCTCGGCGCCCCCCACGACCACGACGGGCAGACCGCCGCGCACGCCCACGAAGCCCGGCCTCGCCGCGGTCTCGGGCCCCAACGCCGAGACCAGCCCGCCCCCGCCCGCGCCCGACGCGCCCGCGCCGAGCGTGCATCCCGAGCCGCTCCCGCCTCCGCCGAGCGTGCGCCCGCCCGTCGAGACCTCACCGCCCCCGCCGAGCGTGCGTCCGCCCGTCGAGACCTCACCGCCCCCGCCGAGCG
>JAGQJA010000343.1 GCA_020430845.1 Myxococcales bacterium | reverse complement strand
CCGGGAAACTTGGCCGCGACGGCGTCGAACGCGTGCGCGAGCGCGTCGACCGTCTCTTGGGTGCCCCATGCCAGCGCGGGGCTGACGATCTCCCAGTTCGCGCCTTCGGGCATGTGCACGCCCGCGATGAGCACGCCGCTGTGCGCCCTGCCGATCGACATCGGGCCGAGCGACGCGATGTCGGCGCGCAGGCGCGCCGTGATCTGATCGTCGGTGAGATCTGCGAACGGGAGCTTGGCGTCGGGGCTCGCCGCCTCTTGCGGGAGCTCGACGCCGTCGTCGAAGGGCGCGGGCTCGGCGCCGTTCGCGGCGTCGGCGGGGGGGCTGGGCGCTGCGACGTCGTCGCAGTCGGGGAGCGGGGCGCCGCCGTCGGGAGCGATCGACGCGGAGCTCGCCGGGACACGCGTGGGCGACGCGGGGGCGGACGACGGCGCGGACGCGACCGCCGCGTGGGTGGGGGTGCGCTCGCCTCGGAGGCAGCCCACGAGCGCCAGCGCGAGGAGGGCTACCGCGGCCGCGCTTCGATGGAGGGTCGCGCCCATCGCGTCCCCCTTACCACGCGATCGACGCGCCGACGAACCGCGCGGCGCGCTTGCGCTCGATGCCCACGCTGCCTAAGAGCGCACCGTGACGCTCGACGCCATACTTCGCGCCACCGCGCTCGCATCTCTCGTCGGTCTCGCCGCGCTCCCCGCGTGTGGTTCGTCCGACGCTCCCGCGGCCGCGCCGTACGCTCCGCCGGCGGCGTCGTCTGTCGTCGAAGAGGGGCCCGTCCGCATCCGGCGCGAGATCGCGCTTGTGGCGGGCGTCGCGCCTCCGCCCAACCCCACGACGGGCGCAAGCACGCCCGCCGAGCAGAACGTCGTGCGCGTCGTGCGCTACCGCGTCGACGCCGATCCGCCGCGCCCGGTGCGCGCCGTCGTCGTGATGATGCCGGGGTTCCTCGCGGGCGCCGGCAGCTTCGACGGCCTCGCGCGCGCGATCGTGCGCAGGAGCACGCCGGCCGAGGCGTTCGAGGCGTGGGCCATCGACCGCCGCTCCAACATGCTCGAGGACACCCACGGCCTCGACGTCGCCGAGGTGAACAAGAGCGGCAAGGCCGCGTACGACTATTACATCGAGGGCCAACCCGTCGAGGGCAAGACCTTCGCCGGCTTCGTCACCGGCCCGCAGGCTCCTTGGGCGAGCGAGTGGGGCCTCGAGACCACCGTCAAGGACCTGCGCAACGTGCTGGCGCTCGTACCGGCGGCCGAGCGCAAGAAGCGCGTCGTGCTGCTCGGTCACTCGCTCGGCGCGAGCGTCGTCGAGGCGTACGCGGCGTGGGATTTCGGCGCGCCGGGGTACGAGGACGTGGCGGCGCTCGTGCTCGCAGACGGCGTGGCGCAACGCGAGGGCGCGGCACCCGACACGGTGAGCCGCGAGCGCTACGAGAACGGCGATCCCAACGCGGCGCCCATCCCCGCGCCGGGCGTCGTCAAGGACATCCGCGCGGGCAACACGTTCGTGAGCATTCCGCTGCTCGGCGTGCAGGCGCTCGCCGTCGCCGAGGCCACGGCGATCGACGCGCGCTACCGGCCTCTCGCGATCGACACCGACGTGCCCGGCCGCGATCGACTGCTCTCGCTCGCGCTCGGCCTCGGCTCGCTCCCCAAGCTCACCAACCGCGCCGCGTTCGGCCTCGCGTTCGACGAGGGCTCCGCGCCGCTCACCTTCGCGGCCGCCCGGTGCGGCGCCGCGCGAGGCGGTCCTCTCGGCGAGTACGACGCGGCGTTCGGCGGCAAGCTCTCGCACCCGACAGATCCGGCGGCGACCTACGAGTGGACCGACGGACCCGACGTGGGCGAGCCGACGCGCATCGACGACCTCGCGTCGGCGTGGTTCTCGGGGCCCGAGGTCAACTTCACCGAGTGGTACTTTCCGCAGCGGCTCCCCGCCGATCTCGCCGTCGCGAGCACGCTCAACGTCCCCGACGACGACTGGCGCGCCACCGCGTATGGGCTCCGGGCCAAGCACGGCGCGCGCATCGACGCGCCCATCTTCGCGGCCGCGTTTCGCCTCGTGGGCACCACGGCCGCGTTCGACGCGCTGAAGAAGCTCGTCGCGCCCATCGGCGCCGATCGCGTGCACGCCGGCGCGCCGCGCACCGATCCCGCCGCGTTCTCGGCCAAGGCCTACCCCGAGCTCGCGCACATCGACGGGCTCACCGGTGCCGACGGCCCCGGCTCGGCGGCGACCGCGTTCTACGACGACCTGGTGGCGTTTGCGCGCGGCAGCACGCCGCCGGGCGACGTCGCCATCCCCTCGCTCCCGCCCCGCTGATGTAAGGCGCTGTCGCAGCCTCGCGCGGGTGGTTGTGCTCTCGCGCACGCGCGGTACGCTCGCCTCATGAAGGTCGAATCCGGTCGCGTCGTGCGCATCGACGTCGAGCTCCGCGTCAAGGGAGGCGACGTCATCGAGAGCTCCGCGAAGAGCGGTCCCGTCGAGTACAAACAGGGCGGCGGCCAGATGATCCGCGGGCTCGAGACCGCCCTCGAGGGCCTCGAGGCGGGCGAGGAGAAGAGCGGGACCATCGAGGCGGCGGCCGCCTTCGGCACCAAAGAGTCGCAGCCGAAGATGAAGATCCCGCGCGACGCCTTCCCAAAGGACGCGACGCTCGAGGAGGGCGCCGAGTTCGAGGCGAAGGGCCCCACGGGCACGCCCGTGAAGCTCGAGGTCCTCTCCGTCGACGACGACGTCATCCAGGCGCGCGTCGTGCACCCGCTCGCCGACAAGGACATCGAGTACAAGGTCAAGGTCCTCTCGGTGAGGCCGCCCCCGCCGCCCGTGCCCAAGGTCGAGAAGGCCGACGATCTGCTCGTCGAAGACACAGGCGAGTAGCGCCCGGCGCGACGGTCCACGTGTAGGCTCGTCTCGATGCGCGCGCACTTCACGCCATGGACACGCGCGCGACGCAAGAGGATCGCGCTCGCCGTCGCCGCCAACGCGGTGACGCTCGCATTCGTGGCAGCCCTCGTGGCCGGCTTCGCCCTGCCCGAGCCCGGGCGCTCCGCCGACAACCTGTTCGTCGTGCTGATGACGGTCGGGTTCATGGGCGCGTACCTCGCGCCCGCGCTCTTTCACCTCTTGTTCGCGTTCGGACCGCGTCCCAAGGGCCGCGACGTCGAGCTCGAGCTGACGCCCGGCGCCGTGCGCGTGCCCGCGACCGGTCACACGATCCTCGCCAAAGACGTGCTCGGCGCGACGAGCGCGCTCATCGACGGTCGATACCTCTTGCACGTAGAGGAGCGCCACGCGGGCGGTCCGCACGCGTTCGTCGTCGACACAGAGGAGGACCTCGTCGCGCTCCGCGGCGCGCTCGGCGTCGGGCACGACGGGGACGGCGCCGTCGAGTGGCCGCTCTCGCGGGATCAGACATGGATCTTCGCCGTCGTCAGCGCGGCGAGCACGTTCATGTGCTCGGGCATGACGTTGCCGTTGCTGTTCGCGTGGCCGTTCTTGCGGGCCAAGCCGCGATTCGGACGCACCCGCGACGTGCTCACGATGCTCCCCGCCGGCATCCAGGTGCGGGGCGCACACCCCGCCCAGATCCCGTACGCCGCCGTGCACAGCACGACCATCTTCGAGTCGCCGCGCGCCATCCAGCTCCGCGACGCGAACGGCGCCACACTCGCCCACGTCCCGGCCCCTGCGACGAGACACCAAGACCTCGTCTTGCTCGCGGCCCAGCTCGAGGTCGCCGGGCGTCGCGCGCGCGGAGAGCACGCGCAGCACGCGAGCGCGCTCGAGCGACTCGGCGCGATCCGTCGCGCAGGTCAGGGCGCACGCGAGTGGCTCGCCCGGCTCGACGCGTCGAGCCACCTGCTCGCTCGTGACGGCTACCGCGCGGCGCCACTCGACGTCGAGGACCTCTGGCGCGTCGCCGAGGACCCGAGCGAGTCGTTCGAAGACCGCCTCGCGGCGGGGCGCTTCTTGCTGCGCGCGCAAGGCGACGCGGCCCGCGTCCGCGTCGACGACTCGCTCAAGAACGTCCGCGCCGACCCCAAGCGCGTGCGCGTGGCGCTCGAGGCGTCGCCCGACGAGGCCGCGATCGCGTTCGAGGAGGCCGCCGCGGAGCTCGAGAAGGCCCAGAAGATGCGACGCTGATTGCCGCGCGACCTCAGAGCAGCTTGCGCGCGGGAAGCACGGCGTTGGCGAGCAGCAGGCCGATGACGAGCGCGACGCCCACGAGCATCATCGAGAAGGCACGCGACACGCCGTGCACGACGTCGCCGCGCAAGAAGTCGCTGAAGCTGAGGAAGCCGAAGCTGCCCGGCACGAGGAGCATCATCCCGGGGAGCTGGAACAGCTGCGCGGGGCGCGAGGTGCGGCGCGCGAGCCCGTTCGCGAGCATCGACACCGCGAACGCCGACAGGAACGCCGAGATGTGGCTCGGGAGGTGACGCGCCGCGAACGTCGACACGACCCAGCCGGTCGCTCCCGACGCGATCGCCGTCCAGTAGTCGCGGCGCGGCACCTGGAACAGCACGGCGAAGCTGGTCGACGCCGCGAAGAGCGCGACGAGCTGCGCCGCCGTGCCCAGCCCCACGCGCTCCGTCGACGGCGGGAGCTGGACGTGCGCGAGCTCGCCGAGGCCCGCCGCGAGCGCGACTCCGAACGACAGGAGCAGCAACGTGACCAGGGCCTCCATCATGCGCGCGCCGCCCGAGACGAGGTTCTTCTGCGTGATCTCGGCCACGCCCGTCGTGAGGATCATGCCCGGAAACAGGCTGATCGCGCCCGACAACACGATCACCTCTGGCGACGCCCACGGCGCGACGCGGAGCGCCGACCAAGCGACCAGCGTCACGAGGAACGCCGCGAGGAAGTCGAAGAGAAGACGCGCAGACGCGCGACGGGACAGGGCGAGGCCCGTCGCGCCCACCACGCCGCCCGCGACCGCGGACGCGCCGACATCGACGAGCCGCCCGCGAAACGACACGGCCGCCGTGGCCGACAGCACGACCGAGGCGCACCACATGGCGAACGCCCCGTAGCGAGGCGGCCGCGCGACGACCTCGCGGATGGCGACGCGCGCGCGGTGGATGTCGAGCTCGCGGGCCGCGACCTGGTTGAAGATGCGATCGACCTCGGCGAGCCGCCCGAGATCGATCGCGCCGGCCCAGAGGCGCTTCATGCGGTGGACCTCGGGCGCGCGCGACTGCACGTCCCCGAGCGACGAGCCCTTGGGCGTCACGCGGAGGAAGAGCCCCGTCGGCAGCGCGAACGGCTCGGCGCGATGCCCCTCGATCGCGGCGACCTCGCGGATGACGTCCTCGAGCCGATAGCTCGGGCACCCGTACGCGGCCAGCGTCGCCCCGATCTCCAGCAGGTAGTCGGCGAGCTCCTCGCGCGTGCGTCCGAGCGACGGCGGCGCCGACTCGTCGTCAGGGGGAGGCGCGTCGTCGGGCGTCACGTCGACGGCGGCAGCCTAGCACGGCCCCCGCCGGATCCGCTCTCGGTGGACGTATCGCACGAGAGCGTTGTGCCCGGATCTTGCGTTGGGGTGAGAGCGCCAGCGCGCTCCGCGAGAGCGCGCGCAAGGAAGGAGCAGACGAGAAGATGTTCGTGTGGATCAAGCGGGTGGCGGTTTTTGCCGGATTTTCAACGCTCTTCGCGCTCTCCGTGGGCTGCGCCGCCAAGGCGCCCGAGGCCAAGGCGCCCGAAGCGCCAGCGCAGGATAGCGCCGAGATGAGCCTCCTGGGGATCGGCGCCGATGCGCCTGCGACCCAGGTCAGCGACGATGACAGCGCCGCCAAGGCCAAGGCGACGAGCACCAAGGACGACGGCTCCGACATCATCCCGCCGTTCTCGTCCAAGCCGCCGCCCAAGAAGGCCGCGCGCAAGCACGGCAAGAAGAAGTAAGCCGCCGCCCGGACCGATCGGAGCGCCGCGGATGCCGCGGGGGCGCCGCGCGCACAGCGTTGAATGTCGGTGCGCGGGCGCGCAACGAGGATCGCGTGAGCTCAGCCCGACGCGTCTCCGGCGCCCTCGCGCTCGTCCTCGCGCTCGCGACTGCCGCGCCAGCGCGCGCCCAGGTGGCGCCGGCGTCTCCGGGGCGCCCGCAGGTGACGTGGCTCGTGCTCGGCCGAGGCGGCGACACGCGCAACGGCGCGGCGGACCGCTCGATGCAGGAGCTCGCGCTCGAGCCCCTGCGCCTCTCCCTCCTCGGGCGCCACGCGGTCATGCCCGCGGATGAGTGTGCCGGCCTGTCGTCAGGGGGCCCGAGCAGCTACGGCGGACTTCGCGCGATGCGGACCGTGGCTGTGAACCTGCTCGACGGCCCGTCGTGGCGGAGCCCCCGCTTGACGCTGTTCGGCTTCTCGCGGCTCGGTTGCCCGCTCGACGCGGCCGTGGGCGGCGGCGCGGCGCTCACCGTCCCGATTCGACCGTCCGTCTCGTTCGTCCTCAGCGGAGGCGCGATCTACCTGCCGGCGACGAAGCCCGGCGTCGACAATCCCACCGGCGGGCCGGCGAAGAGCGGATCCGTCCGCGCCGACGTGGTGTTCCGGCGCCCGGAGGGGCGCTCGTTCAACCTCGGGGTCGACACGCTACTGCGCGGCGTGTCGTTCGGCGGCGTCTTCTAGGGTCGCGTCAGTTGGCGCAGCCGAGCATGCGCGTCATCGGGCCGAACGAGACGATGATGCGCCCCGGTTGCGGCGTGTTGACGACGATCGCCCGACCGAACTTGGAGTGCAGGAACGTGTCGCCGATGGCGTACTGCTTGTCCATCGAGAAGCCGGGCAGCTCCTTCTCGGGACGGTCGAACGCCTCGTACCAGAGGTGAAAGCTCGGGATGCCCGTCGTCGTGTTCTCGATGAAGTCGAGGAGCGGCCAGAGCCACTTCTCGTTGGCCTCGAGCACGCGCGCATAGGGATCGGGGATCGAGGGGATGCTCGCGCCGGCGAGCTTGGCGGCGAGGTCCGCGTCGGGGGCCAGCGCCTTGACCGCGGCCTCGAGCGCGTCCATGTCCGCGTCGGCGGCGCGCTCCTGGGTGGGCGTGGTGACCTGGCGGAACGCGACCTTCATGCAATCCATGAGGGCCGGCGCGCCGTACGCGAGCAGGCCGAGGAACTCTTCGACGTCGTACGCGGCGACGCGGAAGTCGCCCTCGCTCCCCACGTAGACCACCGGCCCGGTGCGCTTGCCCTCGGGCTTCCAGATGGCGAACACGCCCCCCGTCTTGTTGGACGCGAGCGCCGTCATCGCGTCGACGATCGACTTCCTCGCGTCGGCGTCGAACGCGCGCAGGAGCGAGGAGAGCGCGAGCTTGGTGGCCTTCTTGAGGTCAGAGGCCGGGATCGAGAAGAGAGAAGAGAGCGTGGCCGTCTGTTCGGGGAGATCCATGTGCGTCGCACACTAGCACCGAGACCGGTTGAACCGAGCCTCCGATTCGCCCCGCCCCGCCGGCGAGCGGGGGAGCTCAGGCGCCCTTGGCCGCTGCGACGCGCGCCGCGAGATAGTCGACCACGCGATCGAACGGGTCGAATCCGCGGAGCTTGGCGATCGCCGGCCGCAGGTTCGAGTTCGCGTTCACGTCGTAGAAGACGGGCTCTCCGGTGACGGACGACGTGACGTACTCCACGCCGCCCACGTCGATCCCCGCCGCGGCGAGGATGCGCCGGCCTCCCTCGACCGCCGCGTCGGGCACCTCGTCGAACGGATAGAACTCCACCGGCGGGGCCTCGGCCTCGGCGGGCACTTCGCACGCGCTCTCGGCGTCGGTCGGGTCGACCGGGTTGCAGACCTCGGACGGGCACAGGTTGAAGCGACCGTGCGAGAGCACGCGCATCGCGTAGAGCAGCTCGCCGCCCAGGATTTCCATGCGGACGATCCCCTTGTCGACGTCGTGCTCGATGTACTCCTGGAGGAGCAAGAGGCCGTCGGGCTCCCAGATCGTCGGCTCGCGCGCGATGACCTCACGCACCTCGTCGATCGACGAGACCTTGTGGATGCGCGCGCCGCTGCCGCCTTGCTCGGGCTTGATGAGCGCTGGCCAGCCCACGCCGTGGCCCTCTGCGACGCGTGCCGCGAGGGCGTCGACGTCGTTGAAGGCGATCGACCGCGGCGTGCGGAGACCGAGGCCTCCGATGAGCGAGCACTGGGCGGTCTTGCTGAGCTCGAGCGCGAACGCGCGCGCGCCGTTGACCACCGCGCTGCCGCGCACCTCGAGCATGCGCAAGTACGCGAGCGCGAGCGGCACCGCGCGACGGTTGCCGCGCACGTAGGCGCTGGGGCTGGCTTGGTTGAAGACGACGTGCGCGTGCGCACCGGCAGACGCGTCGAACGCGGCCGACTTGAGGTCGAGCGCGTCGAACGAGACGTCGCGACGCGTGAGCGCCTCGAAGAGCGGCTTCTGCCACTCCGGGTGCTCGTACAGGACGAGGAGGTCTTTCATCGTCAGCGCGTGTCGATACGGACGAGGCGACCGCCGACCTTGTCGGTGAAGACGAGGCGCCCCTCGCCGTCGAACGTGAAGCCCGCGAGCGCCCCCGCCGGCAGACCGGTCGCGAGCTCGCGCACCTGCTTGCCGGTCTTGTCGAACACGTAGAACGTGCTCGTCGCGGCGTCGGTCACGTAGATGAGCCCGTCGCGCACCTCGAGCCCGCTCGGCTTGTCGACCGTGCCCGCGGGGACGACGACCTCGACGTCGGTGCCGTTCATGAAGCCGTTGGCGACGAGCGGCTCGTTGCGACGCGGCAGCTCCTCGCCCTTGGTGCCCTTGGTCGTGTCGAGCTTGACGATGCGCGCGTTGCCCGTGTCGGCCACGTAGAGGAACTTGTCGCTCGCGTCGTAGTAGATGTGGCTCGGCGTGCCGTCGACGCCCTTCACCTGTCCGCCGGCGTAGCGGTAGATCTCGCCGTCGGAGTGGTCGTCGTTGCCGGGGCCGTGGTCGACCGCGAAGTTATACTTGTCGAGCGAGTTGTCGTACGCGTTGAACACCCAGAACCAGTTGGCCTCGACGTGCGCGATGCCACGGCAGAACGGCGTGGAGTGCAGCATGTCGAGGTGCGAGCCCAGGTTGGTGGGGGCCGTGGCGAAGACGGTGAGGTCGGTGCTGAAGAGCGCCGGCCCCATGAAGTAGCTCGGCGTGCCGCCGCGGTTGTGACTGTCGTCGTTGTCGCCGCACGTGGCGAACGTCTCGCCCACGCCCATGGCGATGGCGGGCGGCTTGTACATGAAGTGGCTGCGCGCCGGGTCGGCGTAGCGCTTCCACTTGGGCGCGGCAGAGCTCGCGTCTGCGCCGACGTACACCGAGTTGTCGCCGTAGCCGACCACCCACGCCTCGTCCTTGCGCGTCGGGTGGAACGCCACGTCGACGGGCCCGAGCGACGCGTCGAACGCCACCAGCGTGGTGAAGACGACCGATCCCGCGGTGCCGTCGCCGCGGCCGATCTCGCCGCCCTTGGCCTTGTCGACGCACGCCGAGAGCGCCCCGTCACAGAGGGGCGTCGCGGCCGGGCACTCGCTGTCCTCGGTGCACGCCGGACCCGTGCCCGCGCCTCCGGGGGACTCGGGCGCCTTGGTGACGACCGTCTCGGACGTGCAGGCGGCGCCGAGGATCGTGAGCAGAAGCGAGAGGTTGCGCGCGGTGGTGCGAACGTCGGGGCGAAGCATCGTTTGTGTCTAGGACACCCTGGCCGTGCGTCAAGGTCGCGATCAACGCCAGGCGCAGCGTGCTCGATCGGCGTCGTGCGGCAAAAGGTCGCAACGTACGCCAGCCCGCCGGGCAGGCAGGTCGGCGCGCGGTCGCGCAGGACCTATCGAGGCGCGATCACTGGCACGCGGGGCACGCGCCCGTGGCGCACACCTCGAGCGCGTCGTTGAGCCGCTTGCCCTCGGGCTCGGCGGCGGCGCAGTCCGCCGCGCACGCCGACGCGTCCTCGGGGCACGCCTCGATGCAGGTCGCGTACTTCCGGCAGCTCCCCGTCGGCGCGCCGAGGCACGCCGCCCACGTGTCGCAGCACTTGGCGCGGATGCACGTGACGCACGCCGAGTCTTTGGTGTCGGGATCGCACTGGATGGGACGCGACGGGCTGGCGTCGGTCCCGGCGTCGACGGCGACCGGCGGCGTGGTCGAGCCGTCCGCGGGCGCGGCGTCGCTGCCCGAGGCGCCGTCCCTCGCGCCGATCGCGGCGTCGGCCGTATCGGAAGAGGCCGTGGTGCTGCTGCACGCGCCCGTCGACGCGCCGAGACCTGCGAGCGCGGCGGCGACGACGACGAGAGAGACGAGGCGAACGCGGGAGTGGGTGGTGTGTGTCATCGGTGGCTCCGCCCGGGCACGTAGCACGCGCCGCGGAAAAAACCAACCGACCGGTCGGTTTATCGACCGACCCTCACTGCGCCGCCGCGGTGGCCTCGTCCGTCTCGGGTGAGAGCTCGCGCTTCTCGCTGTTCGCCGCGCGATGGTCCTTCGCGATGAGCACGTAGACCGACGGCACGACGAAGAGCGTGAAGAGCGTGCCGATCGCCATCCCACCGACGAGGACGATGCCGATCGAGTTCCGCGCCACGGCCCCTGGGCCGGTCACGAGCGTGAGCGGAAAGTGCCCGGCGACAGTGGCCACGGTCGTCATGAGGATGGGCCGAAGGCGCGTGCTCGCCGCCGCGCGCACGGCGTCGAGCTTGGACATGCCCTGCTCTTGCTGCGCGTTCGCGAACTCGACGATCAGGATGCCGTTCTTGGACACGAGGCCGACGAGCGTGACGAGGCCGACCTGCGAGTAGATGTTGAGGGTGGTCGTCCACCCTTCGGTGAGCGGAAAGCGAAGGCCGGGCGGTCCGCCGAACTTGAGGAACGTGAAGATGAGCGCGCCGAACATCGCGAGCGGCACCGAGCCCGCCAGGATGACGAACGGGTCTCGGAACGAGTTGAACTGCGCCGCGAGCACCAAGAAGATGAGCAGCACCGCGAGGCCCATCGCCGGCAAGAACTTGCCGCCCTCTTGGCGGAGCTGGCGCGACTCGCCCGTGTAGTCCACGCGGTAGCCCGGCGGGAGCTTCTTGGCGGCCGCCTTCTCGACCACCTGCAGCGCGCCGTCGAGCGAGCGCGTGGCGACGCACGACATCTTGACGGCGTTGAGCTGCTGGAACCGGTTGAGCGTGCGCGGCTCGACGCCGTCCTCGAGCGTGGCCACCGCGCTCAGCGGGATGAGCTTGCCGTTGGGCCCCCCGATGTGGAGGTCTGCGAGCTGCGACGCGTTGAGGCG
>JAGQJA010000342.1:16312-28527 GCA_020430845.1 Myxococcales bacterium | reverse complement strand
TACGTGGAGGCGCCGCCGGCAGGCGTGGAGCGGGCGCCGCGCGCATGATCCCGCCCGCGCTCCTCCAGGCCCTCGGCCAAGCGCAGCGCGTCCCCGAGGCGGCGCGCTTCGAGGCCGCGGCCTTTCGCCCCGAACGCGCGCAGCTCGCGCTGCTCCGTGACACGATGTCGGCCAATCGTGACACGGCGTTCGGTCGCGCCTACCGACTCGGCGAGGTCAAGACGCTGCAAGACCTGCAGGCGCGTGTTCCCGTGCAGAGCTACGCCGACGTGGAGCCGTGGGTCCGGCGGCAGATGCGGGGCGAGTCCAACGTGCTCACCGCCGAGACGCCGGTCTTCTTCGCGTCGAGCACGGGCACCACCGGCCAGCCCAAGCGCACCCCCACGACGCAGCGGTTCAGGCGCGAGTTCCAGCGCACGGTCTTCGTCTCGATGGCCCACGTCGCGCGCCGGTTCCCGCGCGCGTTCACCGGGCAGATCCTGTACTTCGTCGGCCCCGCCGAGCTCGAGCGGGCCCCGTGCGGGACGCCGATCGGGTACACGAGCGGCTTCAACTTCACGACGCTGCCCAAGGCCGTGCAGAGCCTCTACGCGTGGCCGTACGAGCTGTTCACCGTCAAAGACCTCGACGCGCGCACGTACCTCGCGGCCTGGCTCGCGGCGACGCGGCCGGTCACGTTCGTGGCGGGCATCTTCCCGCTCGCCTTTCTCCACTTCTTGCGTGAGCTCGAGGGCTACGCCGAACCGCTCGCGCGAGACCTGCGCGCGGGCAAGCTGCGCGACGACATCGCCCTCGCGCCGGCCGAGCGGGCCTTCTTCGAGAAGCTCGCGCGCAAGGACGTACGCGCCGCGGAGCGCATCGAATCGCTCGCGCGCGCGAGCACGGGGCTGCCGGCGCGGGCGGTGCTGCCCAAGCTCAAGCTCGTCTACTGCTGGATCGGCGCGAGCGCCGCCTACTACGTGCCCGAGATGAAGCGCCGCTTGGGCGACGGCGTGGCCGTGCGCGACGCGATCTACGCGGCCAACGAGGCGTGGGGCAACGTGACCTTCGGTGAGGACGTGCTCGGCGGGCCCATCGCGCTGACGAGCCACGTGTTCGAGCTCGTGGCCGAGAGCCGGTGGGATCGCGGCGTGCGAGAGGGCGTGGGCGCGTGGCAGCTCGTGGAGGGGGAGCGGTATCGCCTGCTCGTGACCACGGGCGCGGGCCTCTGCCGCTACGACCTCGCCGACATCGTCGAGTGCACGGGCTTCTACCGTCATGCACCGCGCATCCGCTTCGTACGGCGCGCCGGCGCGTCGCTCTCGATCGCCGGCGAGAAGCTCGACGAGGCCCACGTGACCGACGCCGTCACGCGCGAGCTGCGCCGACACGGCGTCGAAGCCGCGTTCTTCACCGCCGTACCGCGCTTCTTGCCCGGGCCGCGCTGGGAGCTGGCGCTCGAGCTCGCGCGGCCCACGTCCGACGCGACGCTCGCCAAGCTGCGCGGCGCGATCGACACGACCCTCGGCGAGGTGGCGGCCGACTACGGCGTGTACCGCAAGAGCACGCTCGGACCGCTCGCGCTCCGGCTGATCGTCCCCGGGGAGCACGAGCGCGTACGGCGCGAGGCGATCGCCAGAGGAGGCCAGGACGCGCAGCTCAAGGTGCTGCACCTCACCACCGATCCCGAGACGCTCGCCGGGTACGCCGTCGTGCGCGTCGTCGAGCCCGACTGACCACGGACCGACTGCCGCGATGTAGGTCCACGGCATACCGGCGTGGTATCTTCTGAAGATGGCTCGGAAATACGGCCGCTTCGTCGCGCTGGGGCTCGCCGTCGCGGCGGCCGGCGGGCTCGGCTACCGCGCGCTCCGACCCAAACAGGTGCAGACCTCCCGCGTCGCGCGAGGCACGAGCGTGAGCGCGGTGTACGCGAGCGGCGCGGTCGAGCCGGTCGATCGGGTCGATGTCAGCGCGCGCGTCGCCGGTCCGATCGCGGAGCTTCTCGTGCGCGAAGGTGACGCCGTGAAGAAGGGCGACGTGCTCGCGCGCATCGACGCCACCGCCCTCGACTTCGACGTCGCCCGCGCCAAGGCCGAGAGCATCGGGGCGAGCCGACGTCTCGCCTCCGCGCCCGGCATCGAGTCCCTCCGGGCCCAGCGCGAGGCGCTCGCGGCGCAGCTCACCGAGGCGCGCGGAGATCTCGCGCGCGTGGAGCGCCTCGGCAAGAGCGGCTCGATCTCCGCGGCGGAGGTCGACCGGGCGAAGACGCGCGTCGACGCGCTCGAGGCGCAGATCGCGGCGAACCAAGCGCAGGAGAAGGAGCTCCGCATCGCGCTGCAGACCGACGCGATGCGCCAGCAGGCGCTCCTGGGCTCGTCGAAGACACGCGCCGACGACGCCGACGTGCGCTCGCCGCTCGACGGCACGGTGCTCTCGCGACGCGTCGAGCCCGGGCAGGTCGTCGCGCCCAACCAGGTGCTCTTTCGCGTGGGGGATCTGTCTCGACTGCACCTCGAGGTCGACATCGACGAGGCCGACATCGGGCGCGTGCGCGTGGGTATGCCCGCCGCCGTGCGCCTCTACGCGCGCCGAGACGAGGCGATCGCGGCGCACGTGGCCAAGATCCGCCCCGAGGCCGACCGCAACAAGAAGAGCTTTCACGTCGAGATCGACTTCGACGGCAAGCCAGAGGGCCTGCTCACCGGCATGTCGGCCGAGGTGAACGTGGTGGTGTCCAAGCACGACGCGGTCTTGCTCGCGCCGCTCGAGGCCATCCGCGACGGCAAGCTCTGGGTCGTCGAGGGCGATCGCGCGCGCCTCCGCCCGGTCACGATCGTGCAGCGCGGCTTGCTCTACGCCGAGGTCGAGGGCGTCGACGAAGGCGCGCGTGTGATCGTGGGCGACACCAGCGCGCTGGTCGAGGGCGACCGGGTCTCGGGCACCGAGGCCAAGCTGCCCGCGCCCGAGGGCGCCGCGAGCGAGAAGCACGCCGCCTCGCAGCCCGGAGGTTGACCGTGGCGCCGCGCCTCGTGATCTTTCTCGCGCTCCGGCAGCTCTGGGACAAGAAGCTGCTCAACCTCATCGCCGCCCTCGGCGTCGCGCTCGGCGTCGCCGCGCTGATCACGATGAACTCGATCATGCAGGGCTTCCAGATGAAGTTCAAAGGCGAGATCCTGAAGATCTCGCCGCACGTGACGGTGTACGCCAAGGAGCTCGACACGAGCGCGTCACTCGGGGCCCAGTGGGCGCGGGCGGCGGGAGCCAAGGGCCCGGTGCTGGTGACGGTCGCCCACGAGCAGCCCAACGACCGCACCGTGAGCATCAAGCGCCCGCACGAGCTGGTGCACGCCCTCGAGCGCATGCCCGAGGTCGAGGCCGCGTGCCGGGGCATCAACGGGCAAGCGATCCTGTCGTTCGGCACCAAGAACACGGGCGTCGACATGCGCGGCGTCGACCCCGACGAGCAGAACCGGTGCACGCCCATCGCGGGCTACGTCGAGCACGGGAGCTGGCGCGCGTTCGCGGGCGCGCGCGACGGCGTCGTGCTCGGGAGCGGCATCGCCGAGACGCTCGGCGCCAAGGTGGGCGATCGCGTCACGCTGGTGGCGCCCGCCGGGGGCGCCGTGACACTCGACGTGGTCGGCGTGTTCGAGGTGGGCATCCCGGCTGTCGACAAGGCGCGCGTCTACGTCAACCTCGAGAAGGCGCAGACGGTGCTACAGCGCGGCAGCCAGATCGGGCGCATCGAGGTGCGTCTGCGCGATCCAGAGGCGAGCGAGCCGACGGCGCGCCGCATCGAGGCCGTCACGGGCTACGACACCGAGGGCTGGCAAGAGGCGAACGCGAACTTCCTCTCGCTCTTCGCCATGCAGAACATGATCGTCGGCATCCAGATCGCCTCGATCCTCACCGTCGGGGGCTTCGGCATCCTCGCGATCCAGATCATGCTCGTGATGCAGCGGCTCAAGGACATCTCGATCCTCCGCTCGGTCGGTCTCACGCGTCGCGACATCCTCTTCGGCGTGCTCATCCAGGGCTGCCTCACCGCGATCGTCGGAGGGCTCACGGGCGATCTGCTGGGCTGGCGAATCGTGAAGTTCTTGGGCTCGCTCAAGGTCAAGAGCGAGGGACTCGTGAAGTCGTCGACCTTCGTCGTGTACGAGGACCCGCGCTTCTTCGTGTACGGCGTGGTGTTCGCGCTCGTGGTGGGCGCGGCCGCGAGCCTCGTGCCCGCCTTTCGCGCCGCGCGTGTCGAGCCGGTCGCCGTGCTCCGGGGGCAGGTCGGGTGACGACGCCGGTCGTGGAGGCCCGCGCCGTCGGCCGCGTTCTCGGCGAGGAGGTCAAGCAAGAGGTCCTCAAGGACGTCGACCTGTCGGTCGCGCCCGGCGAGTTCGTCGCGCTCACCGGCCACTCTGGCTCGGGCAAGAGCACGCTGCTCTACCTGCTGGGCATCCTCGACAGGCCCACCAAGGGCAGCGTGTGGGTCGACGGCGTCGACGCCGGGCCCCTCGACGACGACGAGCGCGCGGCGCTGCGCAACAACAAGCTCGGCTTCGTGTTCCAGTTCCACTTCTTGCTCGGCGAGTTCAGCGCAGAAGAGAACGTGATGATCCCCATGCTCCGCCGCGGCGTGCCACGCGACGAGGCCTCGGGCCGCGCCAAGAAGACGCTCGAGCGCCTCGGCATCCCCGAGCTGGCGGGGCGCCGTCCCGGGCAGATGTCGGGGGGCCAGCAGCAGCGCGTGTCGATCGCGCGCGCCATCGCCAACGAGCCCAAGCTGCTCCTCGCCGACGAGCCTACGGGCAACCTCGACAGCGTGAACGCCGCCGTCGTGATGGAGCTCTTCGAGAAGATGAGCGACGACCTGGGCATGGCGATGGTCATGGTCACGCACGACAACTCGTTCGCGGCGCGGGCCGCGCGCCGCCTCGTGATGCGCGACGGTCGCATCGTCGAGGAGCACGCGCGCGGCACCTGAGGGCGGCGGACGTTCGTCGGGCGGATGCGCGCTCGCCGCGTGGCGGGGGCGCTCACCAGAGGTTGTTGAGGTGCGCGCCTGCCGTGGCGTCGACGACCGCGCCCGTGATCGCGCCGGCTCGCTCGGAGCACAAGAAGGTGACGACGTCGGCGATCTCGCGCGGCTCCGGGATGCGCCGCGACGCGGTGGCGCGCTCGAGTTTCTGCTCGTGGTCGGGATCGCCCGCGATGCGCGCCACGAGGCGCTCGGTCCGCGCGAGCGACGGCGCGACGACGTTGGCCGTGATGCCGCGCCGGCCGTAGTCGACCGCGAGCCCGCGCATCAAGCCCTCGAGCCCCGCCTTGGCCGCTGCGTAGAGCGCGCCGCCCGCCACGCCCGTGCGCGCCGCGAGCGATCCCACGCCGACGATGCGCCCCCACCGGGCCTGCATCATGTGCGGGAGCGCCCACTGACACAGCTCCACCTGCGACCGCAGATCGACGGCCAGGAGCTCGTCGGTGCGCCCAGCGTCGACGAACTGCAGCTTCTCGGGGCGGTAGACGGCGGCGACGGCGAGCACGAGGATCGTGGGCTCACCGAGGACCGCCGCGCCCGCGTCGAGCGCGATGCGCGTCGCGGTGCGGTCGGAGACGTCGACCGCCGCGACGTGACAGCGCCTGCCGAGCGCCGTCACCTCGCCAGCGAGCGTGGTGAGCCTCTCGGCGCTCCGCGCGACCGCGAGGACGTCGACCCCTTCGCGCGCGAGACCGAGCGCGATCTCGCGGCCGATCCCCTGGCTCGCCCCCGCGACCACAGCCACGCGCCCGCTGATGCCTAGGTCCATCGGTGTCGTAGGGTAGCCGGTGTCGGGCGCGGTGGATCACGCTCGCTCCATGGAACCGCCGGATCGCGGTCTCTTGACCGGAAAGGCGCGCCCATCCGTCGAGGCGTGAAGGGCCCCGCGCCGCCTCGCCTCGCGCGCGCGCCGCCGCGCAGGCTGGCCCGGCGCGACGTCAGAGGTTTCGTTCGCGTCTCATTCGCCTGCCCGTGAGAGTGTCGAATTCCGGTCCGCTTGTTGCTCTACGGCGAGGCATGGCGTCCTCGCGGTATGTCTGCGCTGCGCTCGTCCTCGCGGGCTCGCTCACGCCCGCGTGCGCGGCCGACCCCGCGCCCGAGGAGCCGTCGCCGCCGTCGTCGCTCTTGCCGGGCTCGGCCTCGACGCCGCCGACCGGCTCGGCCACGCCGCAGACGCCCGCCCCGCAGAAGCCCGGCGCGACCGGCCCGAACGCCGAGGTCGTCCACCTCTACATGCACGGCCGCGACAACACCGACTGGTACTGCACGGGCACGCTCGTCTCGGCGACCGTCGTCGTGACGGCCGCGCACTGCCTCGACCCGGAGATGTTCGACGCGTTCGAGGTCACCGCGCTCGGCGCGACGGGCACACCGCGCGCGAGCGGGGCGGACGCTCGCGTGTTCGGCGGACCGTACGAGGACGTCGCCAATCCCGACGTGGGCATCTTGAAGCTCTCGACGCCGATCCAGCTCGCGGAGTACGCGACGCTCACCGACGTCGTGGCGCGCGTCGACTCGGGCGGCGTGAAGGGCTCCGCGGTCGTGCGCACCGAAGAGAAGCTCGACTCGAGCTTCGGGCCCACGGCGCCGATGTCCGTGCGCTCCGCGGTGCCGTACGGCTACGAGCACGGCTTCGCGACGCCGCTCTTCTCCAAGGGCGGCGACTCGGGGGCGGGGCTCTTCCTCGTCGAGGGCGGCCAGCGCACCAAGAAGCTCATCGGGGTCGGCCGCCAACCCGAGCAGGCGCGCAAGCTCGATCACTTCACGCGCGTCGACGCCGCATTCGTCGCATGGTTCAAGGCCCAGACGGGCACGTGATCTCGCGCGTCGGGCCCGTCGCAGCCCTCGGGCTCGCGGCGGGCGCGGTGCTCTGCGGGGCGTGGTCGATGCGGCTCGCCGGCGTCGCGTCTGCGCGCCCGCTCGTCAACCTCGGCGCGGCGGCGTTGGGGATCGCGTTCTGCGTCTTCTTGGCTCCGCGCCTGCGCGGCGCGCTCGAAGACCGCGCGCAGCTCGCGCTATGGATCGCCGCAGGCCTCGCGGGGTTGCCGTGGCTCGTCGACTTCGGCGGGCAGGCGCACCGCTGGATCCCCGTCGGTCCCCTCTCGGTGCACACCGGCGCGCTCGCGGCGCCGCTCGTGCTCTTCGGAATCGCGCACGAGGCAGGCGAGAGGCGGCGGCGCGTGGCCCTGCTCCCGCTCTTCTTGCTCGCGTTCCAGCCCGACGCGGGGACGACGACCGCGCTCGGGTGCGCGGTGCTGGCCCTCGCGGTGCTCGGGCTGAACACGGGCACGGTGCTCGTCGGCGCGTCGCTCGGCGCGGTCGCCTTCGCGTGGACGCGCCCCGCGCCGACCCTCCGCGTGCCCGAGGTCGAGGACGCGTTCGCGCTCGCGTTCCGCGCGAGCCCGTGGCTCGGCGCGCTCGCCGTCGCGCTGGTGCTCGGCCTCGTCGCGTCGTGCGCCGCGGTGGGGATCGCGCGGCGCGGCGGCGGAGCGCGCTCGGCGATCCCGGCGGCGGTGCTCCTCGCGGTGCTCTTCGCGCTGCCGTCGCTCGCCGCGTACCCGGTGCCGCTCGTGGGCTACGGCGCGAGCCAGGTGCTCGGCGTGTTCTTGGTGCTCGGGCTCGCCGTGCCCCGCGAGCGGCACGCGCGCGCGTAAGGTCGATGCGACGGGGCGGCGCGATCGCCTACGCCTGCGCCGCGCGACGTGCGACGATGACCGGGTGAACGCGCGCTCGCTCTTCCTCGCCGCCGTGCCGGTCCTCTTCGCGTGCTCGCGCGAGTCGAAGCAGGCGTCGGCGCCGCCCGAGACCGCGCCCACCGCGCCTGCGTCGCCGTCATCGGCGGCCCCGACGACCGCGCCGTCCGCTTCGGGCGCGAGCTCCCCCGCGCCTCGCGCGGCGCCCGCGTCGATCGGCGTGGCGCGCATGCTCCCCGACGGCACGCTCGAGCTCGATCTGCGTGGACCGGGCGGCGCGGAGTCGCGCGTCGTCTACAAGCCGAACGATGCAAAGTACAAGTCGACCCTCGATCACCTCGGGGGCATGAAGCCCGGCGAGAGCAAGCCCGTGCCGCCGTGGCCCGATCCGTGGGACGCCGCCAAGGTCGAGGCCGCCGCGCACGCGCACGCGGCGAAGAAGGGCTGGAAGGCGGGCGAGTACAAGGTCGAGATCATGGGCACGGACGCCGACGGCCACGCCGCGGTCACCCTCCACCACAACGACGACGCACACGCAAAGTCCCCCGGCAGCGGCAAGTCGATCGCGATCCGCGTCGAGACCAAGGGCTACACCGTCGTGCGCGAGCTCGGGCTCCAGTGACGGCGCACGTGATCGGCCCCGTCCGCGGCGTTCGAATCGCCGGCATGGGCACGGCCTTCCCCGCGCGCGCGCTCGACAACCTGGCCGCCCTGCGCGCCGTGCCGCAGGCGCTCGGGGGCCGCGAGCTGTCCGCGGAGCGGCTGGCCTTCATCGCCGACAACATCCAAGAGACGATGGGCGTGCGAGAGCGCGCGTGGGCGCACGTGCCCGGAACGCCGCTCGACCCCGCGAGCGAAGAGACCTCCCTCGACCTCGCGACGCGCGCGGCGCGCGAGGCGATCGACGACGCGAGCGTGCCCGCGTCCGACGTGCGCGTGGTCTTGGCGTCGACGTCGACCCCTCCGCGTATGTCGTCGACGATCTCGGCGCCCCTCGCGTCGAGCCTCGCACTACGTGCAGCATGCATGGATATGCGCACGGGGTGCTCCGGCGGGCTCTTCGCGCTCGCGACGGCGGCGCTCCACGTATCGGCGGGCTGCGAGGCCGCGCTCGTCGTGGGCGCCGAGACGTTCTCCAAGGTGATCCCGCCGGTGAGCAAGGTCGCCGTCGTGTCGCTCGGCGACGGCGCGGGCGCCCTGGTGCTGCGGCGCGATCCCTCGGGCTCGGGCGCGCTGCTCTCGGCGGCGATGGAGACCGACGGCGCGCTCGGCGGGCTCATCACGACCGACGGGGCGCTGCCGCCCACCGCCGAAGAGATGACGCGGGGCGGGTACCTACTGAGCGGCGCGCCCGAGGAACTGTCGCAGATCGTGCCGGGCAAGTACGAGGCAGCCATCCGCGCCGCGCTCGATCGCGCCGGCGTCGCGGCGAGCGACGTGGATCTCTACGTGCCCCACCAGACCAGCGCGCCGCTCGTCGCGAAGGTGGCCGCGGCGTTCGGGATCCCGAGCGACAAGGCGTTCGTGAACGTGCACCGACACGCCAACGTGGGCGCCGCGGGCTGGCTCGTCGCGCTCGCCGAGGCGCGCGCCGAGGGCCGCGTGGGCCCGGGCGCGACCGTGCTCCTCGCGGCCGTGGGCGGAGGGATGTCATGGGCGGCGGCCGTCGTACGCTGGTGATCGACCCGCTCGCGACGCGCGGCGACGACGCCCGCGACGCGATCGTCACATCCGACGGGCGCGTCACCACCTACGGTGAGCTCGCCGCCCGAGTGACGCTCGGCGCGACGCGACTCGCCGACGCCGACCTCGAGCCCGGGGCCGCCGTCGTGATCGCGGCCCGCTCGCCCGCGGCGTTCTGCATGGCAGCGCTCGCGGCCTGGCGCCGCGGGCTCGTCGTGGTGCCCGCCGATCCGCGGGCGCCCGAGCCGGCGGTCGCGTCGCTCGCGGCCCGCGCAGGGGCGAGCGCCGTGCTCACCGACGGCGACGACGGCGCCCCCTTCTCGATCGCTTTACATGTAAAGGATCGCCGCGCGCACGATCCCGACCTCGCGCTGCTGCTCTCGACCTCGGGCTCGTCGGCCGCCCCCAAGCTCGTCGCGCTCGCGACCGAGGGCGTGCTCGCCAACGTCCACGCCATCCTCGCGTACCTGCCGGTCGCCGACGCGCCGCGCACGGCCGTGCTCCTCCCGCTCAGCTACAGCTACGGCCTCGTGGGGCAGGTGCTCACCACGCTCTTCGCGGGCGGCACGCTGCTCCTCCTGGGCGACGTCGCGTTCGCGTCCAAGCAGGTCGAGCGCATGCGCGGGCTCTCGGCCGACGGGCTCTCGACCGTCCCCACGCAGCTCCGGTCGATCATGCGCGCGCTCGAAGAGGACGGCGCGACGTCGCCCCTCGCGTACGTCGCGAACGCAGGGGCGGCGTGGGACGCAGAGACGCGCGCGAGGGCCAAGGCGTGCTTTCCGCGCGCGCGGCTCTTCAACCAGTACGGCCTGACCGAGGCGTCGCCGCGGGTGACGGCGGTGTCGGATCGAGAGGAGCCCTTCGCGCGGGGCTCGGTCGGCAGGCCCATCGCCGGGATGAGCGTGCGCGCGGTCGACGAGAGCGGCGTCGAAGTGCCCGCTGGCACGCTCGGAGAGCTCGAGGTGCGCGGGCCGAGCGTCATGCGCGGATACCTCGACGACGAAGAGGCCACGGCGCGCGCGCTCTCGGGCGGCTGGCTGCGCACCGGCGACGCAGGACACGTGGACGAGCAAGGCTACGTGTGGGTCGCCGGCAGGCGCGACGGCGTGGTCAAGTGCGCGGGCGAGCGCGTGAGCGTCGAGGAGATCGCGGCGGCGCTCCGCGGCGCGGCGGGCGGGGCGGAGCTGTCGGTCGTCGCGATTGATCACGAGGAGCTGGGCGCCGAGCTCTGGGCGTTCGTCGAGGGGCCCGAGGCCCTCGTCAAAGATCTCCGGCGGGCCGCCGTCGCCACGCTCGCGCCGCCCAAGCGCCCCGCCCACGTGGTGGCGATCGCCGCCCTACCCCGCACCGCGAACGGCAAGGTGGCCGTCGGGGAGCTGCGAGCCGAGGCGACGAAACGGCGCGCCGCGCGGACGCGATGACAAGGCGCGCGAAGCGCTATAGCGTCGGGCCATGGACGACACCCGCGCGCGCGTGAGGGAGCTCGTCTCCGAGCTGTCGGGGGCACCAGCGACGGACGACGCGCCGCTCGAGCTCGACTCGCTCACGATCGTGACCCTCATCGAGGCGCTCGAGGACGCGTTCGACGTGCGCTTCGCCGCGCGCGACGCGAACGAGGACAACTTCCGTTCGGTCGCGGCGCTCGCCGCGCTCGTCGACGAGAAGCGCGGCGCTCCGTGAAGGTCCTCCTCCCCGCGCGCCACGGCGTAGGCGTCACCATCGCCGCCACGGGCAGCTACCTGCCGGCGCGCGTCGTCACCAACGACGACCTCGTCGCGCTCGGTGCGCCCCTCACGCCCGAAGAGATCGAGCGCCTGAGCGGCATCCGCGAGCGCCGCTGGGCCGCAGAGGACGAGGCCACGAGCGATCTCGCGATCGCCGCGTGCAGGGACGCCCTCACGCGCGCCGGTTGCTCGGCCTCCGACGTCGATCGCCTCGTGCTCGGCACCGTGTCTCCCGATCACGCGAGCCCGTCGGCCGCGTGCATCGTTCAGCACGCCCTCGGCATGGGTCAGTCACCCGCGCTCGACGTCACCGCGTCGTGCAGCGGCTTTCTCTACGCGCTCGACGTGGCCGCGCGCGCGGTGCTCACGGGAGACGAGCGCGCGCTCGCCTGCGCCGCCGACGTGCGCTCACGCTTCCTCGACATGGGCGACCGCGCCACGTGCGCGCTCTTCGGCGACGGCGCGGGCGCCGCGGTGCTCGCTCGCTGCGCGCCCGGCGAGGGGATCTCGGCGATCGGCCTCGCCGCCGACGGCAGCGGCGCCAAGAGCGTCTACGTGCCCGCCGGAGGCAGCCGCGCGCCTGCCACGCGCGAGACGGTCGAGCGCCGCGAGCACACGATCCGTATGGACGCCGGCCCTCAGGTGTATCTTGCAGCCATCGAGGGCATGGTCGAGACGGCCGAGCGGTTGCTCGAGGCCGCCGGCAGCTCGCTCGCCGAGGTCGACCTCATCGTCCCCCACCAACCCAACCGGCGCATCCTCGATCGTATGGTGCGCCTGATGCGCGTGCCGGCAGAGAAGATGTACGTGAACGTGGAGCGCACCGGCAACGTCTCGGGCGCCACATGCGCGATCGCGCTCGATCAGGCGCTTCGAGAGGGCCGCATCCGCGCCGGTGACCGCGTGCTCTTGCTCGCCGCGGGCGCCGGCTACACGTCCGGCGCGGCGCTCTTCGTCGCCGGCGAGGCGCTCGTGGCCTCGGCGGCTCGCGCCTGAGTCAGGTCCGCGGCGTCGCGGACGCGTAGACCCGCGGGGACCTTGGTCCCGGGCGCGAGGTGCAACAGGTTCGCGATCCGAGCGCCGTCGCCGACCTCGACGCCG
>JAGQJA010000342.1:820-16216 GCA_020430845.1 Myxococcales bacterium | reverse complement strand
ACCACCGCGCCGGGGCCGATGAGCACCTCGGCGGCGACGAGAGCGCCCGCGCCGATGCGCACGGTCCCCAAGACGAGCTCGCCTGCTTCGACGTAGTGCCCCGAGATCAGGCTGCGCGTGCCGAGCGTGGCGCCGGGCTCCACGACGAGCAGCGAAGGGTCGAGCAGGTCGACGTCGGTGGACATGTTGGCGGTGAACGCGACGTCGGCGCCGAGCGCGCGCAGCGACAAGAACCGGAGCACGTTCGACGAGAAGAGGAACCACTTGAGCCCGGGCGCGAAGAGCACGCGCCGGAGCAGGGAGCGCAAGAGCCACCCCCAGAACGAGGCGCCGCGCATCATCTTGTGACGACCGGGACGGGGCCGCGGGCAGAGCGACGTGAGCGCGCCGACGCCCACGACCAGGGACACGAGCCCGGCGAGGAACGACGGAAAGATCGCGAGCTGCCAGGCGACGCGCGCCGCGAGCGCCCCGAACACCTCGGACGCGGTCCAGGCCGCGAGCCCGTAGAGGCCGGTCGCGACGAGGACGAAGATGAGGTCGTACGCGAGCAGGCCGAGGGCCACGTTCGATGTGTATCACGCGTCGCCCCCGGCTGACGCGCGCCCCGGCGCGTGATACCCATGAGGGACCGATGACGCACGACGAAGCGCGGGCGAAGTTGAGAGAAATCCTCATGACGGACTTCAAGGTCCCGGAGGCCAAGATCACCGACGACGCCACGTTTCGCGGCGCGTTCGGCATGGACTCGCTCGACGCGGTCGACTTCATCTACCTCTGCACCAAGAGCTTCGGCCTCAAGGCCGACGTGAGCGCGTTCCGCGAGCTGCACACGTTCAAGCTCGTGGTCGACTTCGTCGTCGCCGAGTCCGAGAAGCAGCGCGCTGCCGGCGGCGGATGAGCGACGACGCGCACGACGAGCTCGCCCTCGAAGCGGCGAGACGAGAGGCGCGCGCCAAGGAGGGCGGCGGTCCGGCGCGGTCGGCCCGGCACAAGCGGCTCGGACGGCTGCTGCTGCGCGAGCGCATCGACGCCCTCGTCGACCCGGGGACGTTCGTCGAGCTGGGCCAGCACGTGATGCACCGCCACGCCGACGCGAGCGAGGCCCTCGCGGCCAACCAGCACCCCGGCGACGGCGTCGTGTGCGGCATGGCCACGATCGACGGCGCCCCGGCCGCCGTGTGGGGTCACGATCCGACCGTGCTCCGCGGCGCGCTGGGCATCGCGGCGTCGCGCAAGGTCACCAAGCTGCTCGACCTCGCCTACGACCGGCGCGCGGCGGTGGTCACGCTCGCCGACAGCGACGGCGTGCGCGTCGAGGAGGGAGTCGACGCGATCGACGCGTACGGCGAGATCATCCGCCGCGTCATCCGCCTGCGGGGGCACGCGCCGCAGATCACGCTCGCCTGCGGTCTGTGCGTGGGCGCGGCCGCCTACGCCGCGGCGCTCGGCGACTGGGTGGGGATGGTCGACGGACAGAGCTACATGTTCATCACGGGCCCCAAGGTCACCAAGGTCGTGACGGGCGAGGACGTCGAGCTGGCCGACCTGGGCGGCCCCGCGATGCACGCCAAGCACACCGGCCAGTGCCACGCCGTGCTGCCCACGGAGGCCGAGGGCATCGCCTGGGTGCGCCGCGTGCTTTCGTATGCATACACACACAATGAGGGAACGGGCGACGACGTCGAGCGGGCCGTCCCCGAGCTGACGACCATCATCCCCACGGCCGACCGGCGCGCGTACGACATGCGCAAGGTCGTCGCGGCGCTCGCCGATCACGGCTCGACCCTCGAGCTGTCGCCGCGCTTCGCGCCCAACCTGCTGACGACGCTGGCGCGGTTCGGCGGGCGCAGCGTGGCCATCGTGGCGAGCCAGCCCATGGTCCTCGCGGGCTGCCTCGACGCCGACGCCTCGCGCAAGGGCGCGCATTTCGTCCGCTGGTCGAGCGCGCGCGGCCTGCCGATCGTCACGCTGGTCGACGTGCCCGGCTACCTGCCGGGCAAGAAGCAGGAGCAGGGCGGGATCATCCCGTTCGGCGCCGAGCTGCTGGCCGCGTACGGCGAGGCCCGCGTCCCGCGCGTGTGCCTCGTCGTGAGAAAGTCGTTCGGCGGCGCGAGCGTCCTCTCGTTCTCGGCCGACGTGCGCCTCGGGCTACCCACGGCGCGCGTGGGTCCGATGGGCGCCGACGCGGCGCTCGAGGTCGCGCTCGGCCCCGAGGTCGACGCGGGCCCCGAGGCGCAGGCCGCGCGTGCCGAAAAACGCGCCGCGTGGCTCGCGCGCCACGATCACGCGTGGGCGCCCGCGGAGGCCGGCTACGTCGACCGCGTCGTCCAGAACGCAGACGCCCGGCGCGAGATCATCCGCGCCGTCCGTGCACTCGACGTCCCTGGCAAAGGAGCGCCTCTTGGCTGATCGTCCCTCGTCCAAGCAGCGCAACTCGCGCAGGTTCCGGTCGAGCTTTCCCGACGTCGTCGCCGCCGACTTTCGCACCGGCGCGTGGGCGAGCGGCGTGCCCGGCGTGGGCGAGCGCCTCGAGGTCCTGCACGCCACCACCGTCGATGCGCTCGCGTCGGCCGCGCGCCACGGCGGCAAGACCGGCGTCACGATGTACACCGACGACGAGGACGAGGCGCCGGAGCACCGCACGTACGCGGAGCTCTGGGGTCAGGTCAAGCGCGTGGCCGCGTCGCTCGCTTCCCGCGGCGTGCTCGCGGGCGACCGCGTGCTCATCGTCACCCCGACGAGCTTCGAGTTCCTGACGACGTTCTTCGCCGTGCAGCGCCTCGGCGCCATCGCGGTGCCGAGCTACCCGCCCGCGGCGCTCGAGCGCGTCGAGACCGGCCTCGAGCGCATCGCGCACATCGGCAACCACGCCACCGTCGAGTGGTGCGTGACGACCAAGTCGCTGCGCCCGGTGCTGGGTGACCTCGGACTGCGCATCAAGACGCTGCGCCGCATCTCGGCCGCCGAGAGCCTGCTCGACGACACGTCCGACGCCGAGGCCGTCGCGCGCCCGCTTCCGCCCCCCGAGGACATCGGGCCGTTCAACCCGTGCTTCATCCAGTACACGTCGGGCTCCACGGGCAACCCCAAGGGCGTGCTGCTGAGCCACGAGAACGTGACGAGCAACATCCACGCGATGGGCCAGGCGCTCCAGCTCGGGCGCAAGGACTCGATCGCGTCGTGGCTGCCGCTCTACCACGACATGGGGCTCATCGGCGGCGTGCTCTCGGCCGTCTACTGGCGCATCCCGCTCGCGCTCATGCCGCCGACGGCCTTCTTGATGCGACCCGTCCGCTGGCTGCGCATGTTCGGCGATCACGGAGCGACGCTCTCGCCCGCGCCCAACTTTGCGTACGCGCTCGCCACCAAGCGCGTGCGACCGTCGGAGCGCGAAGGGCTCGATCTGTCGTCGTGGCGCCTCGCGCTCAACGGCGCGGAGCCGGTGAGCCACACCATCGTCAAGGAGTTCGTCGAGGCGTTCGCGCCGTACGGCTTCAAGAAGGAGTCGGTCTACCCGGTCTACGGCCTCGCCGAGTCGTCGCTCGCCGTGACCTTTCCGCGACCCGGCGAGCCGCTGCGTGTGCAGCGCGTCGATCGGCGCGCGCTCGCCTCGGGCGAGGTCATCCCCAGCGAGGGAGAGGGCTCGACCGAGCTCGTCTGCGTGGGGCGCCCCATGCCCGCGCACGAGGTCGTGGTCGTGGGCAGCGAGGGCGAGCCGCTCGACGACGAAGAGGTCGGTCACGTCGTGGTGCGCGGCCCGAGCGTCATGCGCGGGTACTTCAAGGACGGCGAGCGCACCAACGAGGTCATCCGCGACGGTTGGCTGTGGACGGGCGACCTCGGCTACACGAGCAAGGGCGGGCTGTACGTGACGGGGCGCGCCAAGGACCTCATCATCGTCCGCGGCAAGAACTACTACGCCGAGGATCTCGAGCGCGTCGCCGAGGCCGTGCCCGGGCTGCGCCCCGGCGGCGTCGTCGCGTTCGCCATCTACGACGACGTCAAGGCCAAGGACACCGTCGTGTGCGTCTGCGAGACCAAGATCACCGAGGCCGAAGAGCGCCAGAAGCTGGCCGCCACGGTCGTCGACGCCGTGGCCGAGGGCGCGGGGCTCACGGTCGACGAGGTCGTGCTCGTCGCGCCAGGCACCATCCCCAAGACGTCGTCGGGCAAACGTCAGCGCTCGCTCACGCGCGACCGCTACCTCGACGACGACCTGACGCCCAAGCGCACGGGCAAGCTCAAGCTGGCGCAGGTGTTCGCGCGATCCGCCGCGGGGCTCATCACGATGCTCAGCCGACAGATGCGCGGCGGGCGCAGCGCCCCGCCCTGACGACGCCGGTCAGGCGAGCGCCGCGACGACCTTGCCGAGGCGCGCGCGGGCGTCGGGGCCCAGCGCGGCCAGGCCCACGAGATCGCGCGCGAGGTCGAGCACCGAGGCGTCGACGCGAGCGCCGTCGATCTCGAGCAGCGCCGACGCGAGTCTCGGCCCGGCCTTGGCCGCCGCCTCGTCGAGCGCCGCGCCCAGCACGTCGCGCGCGACGTCGTCGTCGGTCGCCGCGCGACACACCGAGATCGCCGAGAGCGTGAAGAGCTCGGCGGCCGCGCGCGAGACGGCGAACTTCTCGCGTTGCGTCGCCCGCCTCGAAGCGCCGGCCCGCTCTCGCACGTGCGCGGCGGCGCGGCCGAGCGGCCGGAGCCACCGCGACGTCGCAGAGAGGACCGAGGTGGGCGCGACGAGCCGGAGCGCGTCGCCGTCGGACGGGGCGCGCACGTCGAACGGCACACGCGTCGCGTCGAAGAGAGCGCGCGCGGCGTCACGCACGGCCGCCTCCGAAGGGCTCGCGTCGGGCCAGCTGCCCGCGTAGCGCCACAGCTCGTCGAGCTGCAGCTGGCTCGAGCCGTCGAAGATCGCGAGAACGGGCGCCGAGCGCCTGAGGCGCGAGAACGGGTCGTCGACGAACAGCGAGCGCCCCCCGAGGAGCGTGCCCACGTCGTGCACGTTGGCCTCGAGGGCGTCGGGGCACACGAGCTTGGCCGCGCTCGTCCACGCGCGCGCCTCGGGCCCGAAGCGCGCCACCGCCCGCGACGCCACCCGCGCGAGCGCGTGCGCCGCGACCGTCCTCCCCGTCACGGTCGCCAACAGGTCGGCCACGCCCCCCAGCTCGGCGATCGGCGCGCCGTACAATTTTCGTGCATATACATGCTTGGCGGCGCGCCCGAGCGCTGCGGCGGCCGCCCCGGTGGCCATGTGCGCCACGCCGGAGCGAGAGATCGAAAGCGCCTGCCGCGTGTGCGCGAAGCCCTCCCCCACCTTGCCGACGACCGCCGACGCCGGCAGCGTCACCCCGGAGAGCCCCACGCCGGAGAGATCCATGTTGCGGAAGCCCATCGGCGAGAACTTGCGACCGGGGAGCACCCCCACCGCGTCGCGCGGGACCAAGAAGAGCGTGTGCGTGAACGCGTCGGCGTCCTCGGACGTGCGCGCGAGCACCACCACGTTCGCGCCTCGCGTCCCGTTGTTCGTCGGGGACTTCTCCCCCGAGAGCATGAAATGCGTGGCTTCGGCGAGCGTCACGGCCCGTCCGTGCTCGTCGCGCGGGGTCGCGCGCGCCTCTCCGGCGAGCAGGTCCGACCCGTGCTTCCACTCGGTGAGCGCGAGGCCACCCATCTCGCCGCGCCGCACCGGCTCGAAGTACTGCGCGAGCTGCTCCTGGGTGCCCGCGACCAAGAGCGGCGTCGCGCCGAGCACCGTACCGCCCAGGCAGAGGGTGACGTCGAGGTCGTGCGCGGCGAGACGCGAAGCCAGCCGCATCGCCCGCGCCCAGTCGAGGCGCCCGCCCTGCGCCTCTGGGACGAGCGCGTCGACGAGGCCACACGCGGCGAACGCCCTCAGCTCGGCCTCCGGGAACTCGGCCCGGTGCTCGAGGATCTCGCCGCGCCCGTCGGGCAACGTCGAGGTCAAGAACGCGTCGAGCGCGTCGCGCTCCTCGGCCTCGTCGGGCGCGAGCGGATCGATCCAGGACTCGAGACGGTCGACCACGCTCTCGCTGCTCATCGACGCGAGTATAGTCGACGGAGGTGCTCCTCCCCGCGATCACGCTCTTCGTCGTGAGCCTCGGCTACGGGGTCATCGTCCCGGTCCTTCCCGATCTCGTGGGTGTCGACGCGTCGGGGGTCGCCGCGCTCTCGCTCGTCTACGCGATCTACTCCGCGGCCAAGATCGGCGCGCAGGTGCCGGGCGGCGTGTGGGTCGACCGCCGTGGGCCCGACGCCGTGCTCCGCGTCGCGCTCCCCGCGTTCAGTCTGTCGCTCGCCCTCTTCATGATGCCGAGCCTCGCGCCGGGCCGCGTGGGCGGCGCGGCCTACTTCGGCGTCGCGCGCTTCGTCGAGGGCGCCGCGACGGGCCTCGTGTACCCCGCGGTCGTCGCGCTCGCGCTCCGCGGCGCTCCCCCCGATCGCATGGGCAAGAGGCTGGGCGCGGTGATCGGCGTGGGCAGCTCGGGCCTGCTCGTCGGCCCGGTCATCGGCGCGGCTCTCCGCGCGCGCGGCGCGTGGGTGCCCATCGCGGTCGCGTTCGTGGCGTCGCTCCTCGTGACGGCCGCCGCGCTCGCTTCGCGCCACGGACCGCCGCGCGTGTCGACGGATCCAGGAGAGACGCCTCGCACGCTCCGCGGAGAGCTCGAGGCGCTGCGCGGGCTCGCCGCGAGCGCCGCGTTCCTGGCGATCATGCTGCCGGTCGCCTTCAACAAGCTCACGTTCAGCGCCTTCCAAGGCCTCGTACCGCTCGTGGCGACCGACGTGCTCCACGTCGGCGATCGCGGGGTCGCCGCCCTCTTCGTCACGATCGGCGTCGTCTTCGGCGTGGCCCAGCCGCTCGCCGGCGCGCTCGCGGATCGGTTCTCGCCGCGCTCGGTGGTGCTCGCCACGCTCCCGCTCCAGCTCGCCGCCCTCGCCGCCCTCGCGTTCGTCGCCGGTCCGTGGGCATTCGGCGGCGTCTTCGGCGCGCACATCCTGGGGCAGTCGGTCGTGTTCACCGCGACCACCAAGCACGCGGCGCGCGCCCACGGCACCGAGAAGACGTACGGGGGCGTCTTCGGTCTCATGGGCACCCTGACCGACCTGGCGACGATCGTCGGGCCGGTCGTCTTCTTGAACGTGTACGCGGCGGCGGGCGCGCGCGTCTTCGTGGTGATGGCGGCCGTGGGCGTCGCGTGCGCGCTCGTCTACGCGGCCCGCGGGCGCGCGCCGTCGGTCACGGCTTGAGCTTGAGGTACCGCGCCAGGTTCGGGTAGTCGCCGAAGCGCCAGACGCGCGCGTCGATGTAGTAGTGGAACGCCACGACCGTGAGCACGGGCAGCTCGGCGAGCGTCGCCGTGCGGAAGGCCACGCGCGGCGCGAACACGAGCAGGCCGTAGCCGAACGTCATGAGCACGTACGGCAAGAGGCGCCCCGCGCGCACCCAGTCGATCGGCGGGTTGTCTCCCTTGGGCACCCCCTCGCGCTCGGCGAGCTCGGCGCGCGTGCGGTTGTGGAAGAGCACGAGGCCCAGGTACTGCAGGTTGTGGAACGACGTGACGACGGCGATGGCGACGACGATGTCGCGGATGACCATCCCCGCGAGCGCGAACGCCGCCGTCACCGACGCGAGCAAGAGCGCGCGCCCGACCATGTGCTTGCGCCCGGTGGCCGCGGCGTAGAGGTGGTGGCCGATCGCGGCGAGCACGCAGAGGGCCCACACCACGAAGACGGCCTTCCACGCGAGCTCCGGGAGCACGGGGTGCCGGATGTGCACCGCGCGGTCCGTCACGCGGATCGTCATCAGGTCCGGGTCGCGAAAGCGCACGAGCAGCGGCGCGTACGAGACGACGTCGAGGTACCGCCCGTAGAGCTTGGACTCGGTGGGCGACGCCGGGGAGCCCAAGACCGCCATGCGACGCTCGTAGAGTCGCTGGAAGCCGTAGTGCTGCCGGACCAGGTGGTAGTAACCCCAGTAGATGAGCGCGTCGCGCAGCCAGGGGTAGACCCCTTTGGGCGAGAGGACGATCGCCGAGCCGAAGACCAGCACGATGACGGCGAGCGCCGTGGCGTAGCGACGCCCGTTCTTCGCGCGGTCGTCTCGGTCGAGCACGCTCATCGTCCACGTCTGGACGTTGTGCGGCATGTTGAACAGCAGCTGGAACGTGAGGTACACCGCCACGCCCGTCATCACGCCGCGCTCGAACGCCACCCACATGAGGAGGGGGACGGTCAGGCTGCCGATGAAGAACGTGAGGTCGTAGCGGCCCGAGACGATCCACGGCGACCGGGGGGGAGCCTTCGCGACGGGAGAGGGCAAGGCGGCCTGCACGCGCCGAGCGTATCAGGTCCGCTGTCGCCTGAGCCGCTTCGCCGAGCTCTCGAAGAAGGCGCCGAGCATGCGTCCGACGCGCTCGTCGAAGTCCGCGTCCGCGTCGGGGCCGGCGGGCCTGCCGAACGATCCCAGCACCGACTGGCGCGCGAGCGCCCAGAGCAGGCCCAGCGACAGGGACGTCATGATCGCGAGCTCCAGGTCTCTGCGCTCGACGGGGGGCTTGGTGCGGTGGGTGAGCGCGTCGGCGAGCAGCTCGAGCCCCCGCAGCTTGGACGGAAAGAACTCGGCCTGGTCGGCGCGGCCGCTCAGCAGCGCCCAGACGACGAGGCGCATCGTCGCCGGGTCCTTCGCCACGCGCGCGAGGGCGCGCCGGTGCGCGGCGAGCAGCTCGACGACGTCGCCGTCCTCGCTCGCGACGCGCATCAGGTCGGCGATGAACCCGTCCCTCAGGCGGAGCGTGCGCCGCGTCAACGTCTGCTCGACCAGCGCGTCGTAAGTGCCGAAGTAGTGCGTCACCAGGGCGTGGCTCACCCCCGCCTCCTTGGCGATCTGCTTGAGCCCCACCGCGTCGGGCAGGTGCCGCGCGAACACGCGGTCGGCCGCGTCGAGGATGAGCGCCATCGACTCTTCGGGGGTGCGCCGGACACGCCTTGCGGCGCGGCGCTCGGTCCGCTCGGCCTTCCTCTGCTCTCGCGCGGGTCTGCGCTTGCCGGCCGCGTCGCCGGCGGGGTCACGCTTGGCCATCTCGGGCAGCGTAGCGCCGCGGCCCCAGCATTGTCACCCTTGACAATAAGCGACCCGGCGCTAGCATTCTATTGTCATCAATGACAACAACAGGACCTGCCATGAACCTCTCCCCTCCCGTCGTCCCCCCGCTCCGCACCCGCGCGCACACCGCGGCGCGCGCCGCCGCCACGCTCGCACGCGATCACACCCGCCTCGACCAGGTGCTCGAGCTGGCCGTCGCCCTCAACCTCCCCACCATCAAGCGGCGCTGGACCGAGATCGCCGGCTCCGAAGAGGGCCGCGCGCTGCTCGAGGAGCGCCCGAAGATCGACGAGGCGCACGTCGACTACGCGGCGCTGACTCGCCTGCCCGACGGCACGCTCGGCCGCGAGTACGCGCGCTTCTTGGCCGACAACGGCATCTCGCCCGCCCCGTTCGCGACGCCGCCCGACGTGGGCAGCGAGGGGGCCGCGTGGGTGATGATGCGCTTCCGTCAGTCGCACGACATCTGGCACGTGCTCACGGGCTACGCGCCCGACGTCGAGGGCGAGCTGCTCTTGCAGGCCTTCACGTTCGCACAGGCCAAGGCGCCGGCGTCGGCCTTCCTCGTGCTCTTCGGCACGCTCCGCTACGCGTGGCGGTTTCCGCGCGGATACTTTCGCCGCCTCGCGCGTGCGTACCGGCGCGGCAAGGCGACGACGTTCCTCGGCACCGTGCGCTGGGAGAGCCTCTGGGAGCGCCCCGTGGGCGAGGTGCGCGCGACGCTCGGCTGCCCGGCGTGATCGGGTCTCGACCGTCTCGCTGTCAGCGGCGCAGCAGGTCTTGCCAGTGCTGCGGGAGCTCGGCGCGCGGGGCGACCTGCTTCTTGGACGCCTCGCTGATGGGCGCGAGCGCGGCGCGGTAGAGCGTCGCGTTGGCGATCTCGAAGCCGACGGCCATCGTGAGCGCGAGCTCGAGCTCGGCGGCGTCGGGCCAGCGCGCGTCGGGAGAGCGGAGCAGCGCGGCGTGGGTGGCGCGCGCCAGCTCGGGGCTGACCCACGGCGCGGCGCCCTGCACCGGCGGCACCTGCGCTTGCCCCACGACGTACGCGAGGAACGACCCCGATCGCGTGAACGCGGGGCCGCCCGTGAGCGCGTGGTAGAGCACCATGCCCAAGCTGTACACGTCGGTGCGCGCGTCGACGCGCTTGGCGTTCTCGGCCTGCTCGGGAGACATGTAGTGCGGCGTGCCCAGGATCGCGCCCGAGCTCGTGAGCGACTCGATGCCCACGTCCTGCACCTTGGCGAGCCCGAAGTCGCTCACCTTGACGACGACGGTGCCGCCCTCCTCTTCGAGGAAGAGGTTCGACGGCTTGAGGTCGCGGTGGATGATGCCCGCCGCGTGGCCGGCCGTGACGCCGCGGCACGCCTGCACCACGATGGGCACGGCGAGCGTGGGCTCGAGGCGCTTGACCCGCGTGAGCAGCTGCCCGAGGTCCTCGCCCTTCATGCGCGGCATCACGAAGAACGGCGCGCCGGTCACGTCGTCGATGCCGTGGTCGAGGATCGAGAGCACGTGCTTGTGCTGGAGGCGGGCGCACGCGGCCACCTCGCGGTCGAAGCGCGCGCGGGTCTCGGCGGCGACCTGCTTGCCCGGCTCGACGAGCAACGTCTTGAGCGCGACGACGCCCTGCGGTCCCTCGGCCTCGAACACCGCGCCCATGGCGCCAGCGCCGAGCTGACCTAGGATCCGATACTTCCCAGCGAAAATGGTCCCGGGAGGGAACGTGGCCATCTCGCCGAGCATCCTAGTCGAGGGGGCGTCTTTTCGAGCGACTTTCAGTGTATGAGGAGCGCGTGCCCGCCTCGCCCGACGCATTCGACTTCGACTTCGTGATCGTCGGCTCCGGCTTCGGCGGGAGCGTCTCGGCGCTGCGCCTCGCCGAGAAGGGCTACTCCGTCGCGGTGCTCGAGATGGGCAAGCGGTGGAACAAGGAGGACTTTCCCAAGACCACCTGGGACCTCAAGAAGTACTTCTGGCGCCCCGGGCTCGGCATGCACGGCATCTTGCAGATGACCATGGTGCGCGACGCGTTCTTCCTCCACGGCGCCGGCGTGGGTGGGGGCAGCCTCGTCTACGCCAACACGCTGCTCGTGCCGCCCGACGAGGCCTTCGACGACGCGCGGTGGGTCGGGCTCGACTGGAAGGGCGCGCTCGCCCCCCACTACGAGACGGCCAAGCGCATGCTCGGCGCGACGCCGAGCCGCGTCATCGTCGAGACCGATCGGATGCTCGAGGAGGTCGCCACCGAGATGGGTCGGGGCGACACGTTCCACCGCGCGACCGTGGGCGTGTACTTCGGCGAGGCCGGCAAGACCGCGCCCGACCCGTTCTTCGACGGCGAGGGCCCGGAGCGCACCGGGTGCACGCTCTGCGGCGGCTGCATGGTCGGCTGTCGCGTGGGCGCCAAGAACACGCTCGACCGCAACTACTTGTATCTTGCAGAAAAGCGCGGGGCGGTCGTGCAGCCCGAGTCGCGCGTCGTCGACATCCGGCCGCTCGGCGGCGCCGACGCCGACGGGAGCGAGGGCTACGAGCTGACGGTCGAGCGCTCCACGAGCGTGCTCTTTCGCGCCAGGCGCACGCTGCGCGCCAAGCACGTGGTGCTCTCGGCCGGCTCGTACGGCACCGTCGAGCTCTTGATGCGGTGCAGGGAGCGCGGCTCGCTGCCTCGCCTGTCCGACCGCCTGGGCACCTACCTCCGCACCAACAGCGAGGCGCTGCTCGCCGTGCGCTCGCGCCGCGACGACGTCGACTACTCCAAGGGCATCGCCATCACGAGCGGCGTCTTCGTCGACGACAAGACGCACATCGAGGTCGTGCGCTACCCGTCCGGGTCGGACTCGATGTCGCTGCTCACCACCGTGCTCACCGACGGCGGAGGGCGCACGCCGCGCTGGCTCCGGTGGATCGGCACCGTGCTCCGACACCCCGTGCGCTTCCTCCAGTCGGTCGTGCCGTTCGGCTGGGCGCGGCGCACCGCGATCCTCCTCGTCATGCAGCCGCTCGACAACCACCTGCGCTACGTGATGCGGCGCCGCTGGTACTGGCCGTTCTCGAAGAAGCTCGACAGTGATCGCGGCAGCGGCGAGCCGGCCCCGGTCTTCATCCCCGTCGCCAACCTGGTCGCCAAGAAGATGGCCGAGAAGCTCGACGGGATCCCGCAGTCGGGGCTCATCGAGGTGATGCTCAACAAGGCTTCGACCGCGCACATCCTCGGCGGGTGCCCGATCGGCAAGGACGCCGACGACGGCGTGGTCGACCCGCAGCACCGGGTGTACGGCTACCGGGGCATGTACGTCATCGACGGCTCGGCCATCCCGGCCAACCTGGGCGTGAACCCGAGCCTGACGATCACGGCGATGGCCGAGCACGCCATGTCGCACGTGCCCCCCAGAGCCGGCGAAGGCGCGACCGACGACGCCGCGGACTGACGCGCTGCGCCATCGGAGCGTGATCGCCAAGGTCACGGAGATGGGCTAGACGTTCCGGCCCATATGAGCCGCGCGCACATCCTCGGTGTCGGTCACTACGTCCCCACCAAGGTCGTCACCAACGACGACCTCGCCAAGATCATGCCCACGACGCACGAGTGGATCGAGCAGCGCTCGGGCATCCGCGAGCGGCGCTTCATCGAAGAGAGCGGCATCGGCGCGAGCGACCTCGCGGTGCCCGCGTCGAAGATGGCGCTCGAGCGCGCCGGCCTCACCGAGAAGGACGTCGACGCGATCATCTTCGCGACGCTGAGCCCCGACGTGAACTTCCCCGGCTCGGGCTGCTACCTGGGTCACAAGCTCGGCCTGCCCGGCGTGCCCGCGCTCGACGTGCGCAACCAGTGCTCGGGCTTCTTGTACGGCCTGTCGATCGCCGACGCGTGGGTGCGCGCGGGCGTCTACGAGAACATCCTGCTCGTGGGCTCCGAGGTCCACTCGACCGGCGTCGAGTTCACCGAGCGGGGGCGCGCCGTGGCGGTGCTCTTCGGCGACGGCGCGGGCGCCGCGGTCATCGGGCGAGCCAAAGACGACGGCAAGGGCATTCATACATGCAGACTGCACGCAGACGGCGCGGGCGCCGAGGAGCTGTGGCTGCCGGCGCCGGCCTCGCGCAACATCCCGCGCCTCACCCCCGAGATGATGGAGCAGGGGCTGCACTACCCGCAGATGAACGGCAAGGCGGTCTTCCGCGCCGCCGTCGAGAACATGACCGCCGTGTCGCGCAAGGTGCTCGAGGACGCGGGCCTCGAGATGAAGGACGTCGATCTGTTCGTCCCTCACCAGGCCAACAAGCGCATCAACCAGTTCGTCGCCGCGGCCCTCGACCTCCCCGACGACAAGGTCGTGCACAACATCGAGCGCTACGGCAACACCACGGCGGCGACCATCCCGATCGGCTTGTCGGAGTCGTTCGCCGAGGGGCGCCTGAACGACGCCACCGTGCTGATGGCGGCCTTCGGCAGCGGATTCACGTGGGCGGGAGCTGTGGTGAAGTTCTGAGGCGGGGGGTATCCTCCGGCGCATGCTCACGTTCAGCAACGACGCGAACCGCGCCGAGCAGGAGATGCACGCGGTCATCTTCTACCTGGTGACCTTCGGCTACATCGACGGCGACTTCGACGCCTCCGAGAAGGTCTTCGTCAAAGAGACCATCGCCAAGCTCGTGGATCACCGGGCCTCCCTCGCGATGAAGGACGCGCCCGAGGACGCCCGCAGGGACGTCGTCACCAAGTACACGCGCCACTTCCACGAGGTGTTCGAGGGCATCGACCAGAACGTGCGCGAGCTGTTCACCGAGTCGGTCTCCAACGACGAAGACCCGAAGGCGTTCGTGCACAACCGGCTCAAGGTCAAGTGCTTCGAGATCTTCCAGGGCTTCGACCACGCCGGCCAGGAGCAGCTGCTCACGTTCATCGACGAGCTCTTGATGGCCGATGGCGTGGCGCACCCGGCCGAGGTGCAGTTCCGCGGTGAGCTCGCCGGGCTGCTCGAGGCGGACTTCGGCATCGAGCTCGAAGAGGACGGCGACGGCGAGCCCGCCAAGAAGTTCAGCGTCAACATGGCGCGACCGGTGGCGCCCGCGGGCGAGGACCACCCGTTCTTCAAGCCGTTCGAGTTCCACTTCTCCAAGGACCCGACGCGCATCGACAAGCAGATCGCCGCCGACCGCGCGCTCATCGATCGCGCCATGGGCGTGCTCGACCAGCAGCGCGCCGCCGGCGACGGCAAGCTCACCGGCAAGAAGAACCTGGGCGAGCTCGCGCCGGGCGACGCCTTCCTCGACGGCCACGTGTACGTGCGCATGCCGCGCCCCGGGGACAAGTACGAGCTCACCGTGCTCGGCGATCTGCACGGCTGCTACAGCATCCTCAAGGCCACGCTCATGCAGTCCAAGTTCTTCGAGCGCGTGGAGCGTTACCGCAAGGACCCCAAGAGCACCCCCTACCCGCTGCTCGTCTTGCTGGGTGACTACATCGACCGCGGGCTCTTCAGCCTCAACGGCGTGCTCCGCACCGTGCTGCAGCTGTTCGTCACCGCGCCCGAGCACGTGGTCGTGCTGCGCGGGAACCATGAATATTACATCGAGTTCAAGGGCAACATGTACGGCGGGGTCAAGCCGGCGGAGGCGATCAACTCGCTCAAGCCGCACCTGTCGATCGACGTCTTCCGCCACTACCGCGAGCTCTTCGAGAAGCTCCCCAACATGCTGTTCTTCGACCGCACGCTCTTCGTTCACGGCGGTCTGCCCAAGGACCGCATCATCAAGGAGCGCTTCAAGGACCTCTCGAGCCTCAACGACGAGGACATCCGCTTCCAGATGATGTGGAGCGATCCGAGCAAGGCCGACGTCATCCCCGCCGACCTCCAGGATCAGGCCGCGCGCTTCGCCTTCGGGCGCATGCAGTTCAAGGCGTTCATGCAGCGCATCGGCGCGCGCACGCTGGTGCGAGGGCACGAGAAGGTGCTCTCGGGCTTCGACGAGCCGTTCACCGACGAGGGCGCCCACCTCGTCACGCTCTTCTCGGCCGGGGGGAGCGAGAACGGCGACCTCCCCGTCGACAGCACGTACCGCGAGGTCACGCCCAAGGCGCTCACCGTCACGTACGACGACGACGGCCTCGAGCTGTCGCCGTGGACGCCCGACTACAAGTCGTACAACGACCCCGAGCGCAACGCCTTCTTCAAGGTGCCACCCGAGATCGAGCACCGCGCCTGACGCCGGAGGTGGCACCGACGCTCGTCATCGCGGGCGCGCTCGTGACGCGCAACGTCCGCTTGCCG
>JAGQJA010000342.1:0-745 GCA_020430845.1 Myxococcales bacterium | reverse complement strand
GGCGCGTGGCTCGGCGTGCTCGCGCTCCTGCGCGACGCGTTCAAGCACGCCGTCCCGGTCGCCGTGCGCGTCGAAGGTGACGAGCTGACGGTGGGCGACCTCGAGCCGATCGCGACCGACGACATCGTCGAAGCGACGGTCAAGCCGTTCCCGCGCGGCCAGGCCGTCGACCTCCACCTCACGGCGCGCGGGCGGCGGCCCTTCACGCTGCGCATCGCCGACTCCCAGGTGCTCGAGCTGTTCCAGCGCCTCGGCGTCACGCCCGGTCAGCGGCGTGCGTCGTTCGCGCTGCGCATCCCGTACTGGCATCGGTTCGCCGGTTGGGCCGCGCTCATCGCGCCGCTCATGGCGCTCGGTGTGGACCACGACCTCGACAACGTCGTCGCGGGGCTCCTCAAGGTGCTCGCGCTCTCCACGGTCCTCGCGTTCGTCACGCGCGGTCTGCCGGCGCGCATGGTGATCGGCACCGACGGGCTCGTGCTGCGTCGCCTGGGCCTGTCGAAGTTCATCCCCTTCACCGCGATCCGCGAGATCACGGAGAAGGGCGCGCTCGTCTCGGCGGTCCCCCACGTGTCGATCGCGCTGCACGACGGAACGCGCATCGTGGTCACCGTGGTCGAGAACGCCGATACGTCGGACGAGCTGGGGGTCGAGACACGCGCGCTCCTGCACCACGCGCAGCAGGCGCTCTTCGCGTCTCGCATCAAGCAGATGTCGCCCCGCGAGATCGGCGCGATGCTCTCGT
>JAGQJA010000341.1 GCA_020430845.1 Myxococcales bacterium | reverse complement strand
GTCCGTCCGGCGAGATCTGGTAGACGGCGTGACGTCTCGGAGAGGCGACGAAGAGCGACCCGTCGATGCCGAACGCGAGTCCCTTCGGCTCGAGGAACTGCACGCCACCGAGAGTGGCTTTGGGGTCGAGACCGATGTCGCCGCCGGTCGCCAGGGTGAGCGGCGTCAGCGCGGGCACCGCGTCGCTGAGGCGCGTCGAGAAGATCTGGTTCGAGAAGCCGTCGGTGTAAACGACGAACTCCCCTCTCGCGGCCACGGCGGCGTTGCCCCAGACACCGCCCTCGGTCGATGCGCGCGTGGCGAGGGTGCGCGTGGCGCCCCCGGGACCTACGTCTGCGAGTCGCGCCGTCTGCGCCACCACGAAGTGGCGCGCTCCGCCGACATAGGCGATCGCCATCGCCTGGAGATCTCCGAACGCTAGGCCACCGTACACCGGGGTGCTCGCTCCGTTGGCCGGGTCTAGCTGCAGGATCTCGCCGGCCTCCGTGGCCGCAAACACCTCACCGGTGACCGAGTCGCGGGCCACCACCCGCCGCTGGAGCGGACCGATGGGATTCACATACGCGCGTGGCACGAACTCCTCGGTCCGACCGTTCCCATGCACGACGATCGCCTCGTCGCCATCCCGATACGCGCGGCTCATCTCCTTGACCGCCCAGCCCGCGCCATAGGGGGAAGTCACGCGGTGCTGGATGAGCACCTTCTCTTGGACGTGCGCGATGGCGCCTCCGTCGACGTTGGTCTGGACGCGCGGCCCCATCGGATCCGAAACGCCGAATGCGCCGCCGCTGAGCGAGCACGCGCCCCGAGAGCCGCGGTTGCCTGACATCTCCTTCACGGCGGTGACGAGGCCTTGCTCGACGATGCGCGCGTCCGCGCCCCCCGTGAGCGGCGGGTTCACGTACGCGTCGAACTGAACGTTCGTCGTGTCGACGCTCACCGGCGTCGGAACCTCGACGGTCTGCCCGAGCAGGCGAGAGACGACCTTGACGGCGGTGGGGTCTGGCGAGCCGCTGGCGCCGCATCCACCGCCGACGACAACCTCGCACGAGCCGGGCAGGGCCACGAGGTTTCGCAGGAGCGTGCCACTCGCCACGCATTTCGACGTGAATCCACCGGCGCCACCCGCCATGGGGACGGAGAAGGGATTGTAGGAGACGACTCCCATCGTCGCCGGGGGAGTGTTCTGGCCGAGCGGGCGCGAGCCGGCCTGCCCGCTGTCGTAGTTGAGCGTGACTCCGATCTCTTCGCCGCGAACCTGCACGCCGGGGATGGAGACGTCGTCCCCCATGGATCCCCCCGTGGGCATCCACGAGCTCCCCGCACCGCAAGTCGCCTTGCCTTGGCTCGCATTCGCGCCGCCCCGATTCCAGGAGATCACGAGGTCCTGCGGTTCGGAGCCGTTGGTGTCCCACTCCGAGAAGTGGGTGACCGCGTGAACGAACCGTTGTCCGTCCCAGACGGCGACACCTTCGTGTTCCCAGCGCGCCGTCGCCGGGTCGAAGCTACCAACTGGGATCTCGAGGGACGTCGGAAGGTTCTTGTAGTTGGCCAGCCGTATCGTCGCGGGGGTGGCGAACGTCGTGCCAGATGGCTCCAGCACATACCCGTACATCGACAGCGTGTTGTCGGGCAGCAGCGCGGGCAGCTCGTCACGCGCGGCCACCGGGGTGATGACGATCGGCACGTCCGCGGCAAGCGCGCCGGCGGGGACGATGAGCTCGATGAGGCCCTGCGAATCGCTTGCGGTGCCACCTGCGGGACCGATGACGGTGACCGCGGGATCTCGGGTGACGAGCTTGACCACGCCCACGTCGACGGCGTCGCCGGGTCGCGCGTAGACCTCACGTGTGGCCTTGAGCGTGCCGGGCGCTTGGATCTCGACGAGCATGCGGTGCGCGGGCGCGCGCTCGGCCTCGGCCTCGGGAAAGCTCGTGAGGCGAATGCGGAACGAGCCGTCGCTCGCGACCGTGGCCGACACGTCGCTGCGCGGCAGGCCCGTGCGCGGCATGTCGACCACGGTGAAGGTCGCTCCGGCGAGCGGTGCACCCGCGCGATCGACAACGCGCCCGAGGATCGACGCGCGCGTCTCGAA
>JAGQJA010000340.1 GCA_020430845.1 Myxococcales bacterium | reverse complement strand
TGTGCGCGTACGACACGTCGATCGTGGCGTCGCGGTAGAGAGAGAGCCGCGCGGGGTGGCCCTCGGTGTCGAAGGCATTCTTACCGATCTGGTAGTCGCCGCTCCTCATCGCGGCGGTGAGCGAGGTGGCGGCCGCGGTCCCGTCCGCGCTCGCCGCCGTGAGCCCCGGCCCGCTCCACGCCCCCGCCGTCGGCACGGGATACGTCCGCGTGTGCCGCCGCCCCAGCGTGTCCACCATCGCCAGCACGCGCCCCAGCTGATCGTGGGTCATCGTCGACGTGCGCGACAGCCGGTCGACGGTCTCACGCAGCTCACCCGTCACCTCGTAGCTGTACGTCTCTTCGAAGCCGTGGGGATCGATCATCTTCGCGAGGCGACCACCCGGTCCGTACTCGAACGTCCACTCGACGCCCGCGGGCAGGTCTGGCGTGTGGATGCCGGTGACGAGGTTCTCTTCGGTGCAGCCGCAACCCGTGTGGCTGTACCGATACGTCGTGGCGTTCCCTTCGCCGTCTCGCGTCTCGATGAGGCGGTTCATGCTGTCGTACGCAAACGTGCTCGTGGCGGTGCCGTCGCTCACGCTCGTCACGTTCCCTGCGGCGTCGTGGGTGAACGCCTGGGTCCGGCCGAGCGTGTCCGACGTCCCGATCAAGTTGAGCGTACCCCCGGCGTCGTCGTACGTGAACGTGGTCGTCACGCCGTGCACCGTCTCCGTTGCCCTCTGGCCGTCGGGGCGCCACGTGTACAGGCGCTCGCGCCCTGTCGGAAAGAGCCCCGTGTCGGGGGCCGCGTCGAATTCGCGTATCACGTGGCCGGCTGCGTCTCGTGTGAGGTGGTTCGACACGAGCGACGGCCCTCGGAAGACCTCGCGGAGCCAACCGTCGTCGCGATACGTGCCCAGCCAGGCCTCGAGACCGGCGCTCGCGCCGGCTCGGCGGACGCGCCACAGGCGGCCCTTGGTGTCGTAGTCGCGTGCCTCTCCCCGCGCCACGCCGTTGATCTCGCGGCGCGCGACGCGTAGCAACGTGTTCTTGCGTGAGACGAGGCCGAAGCGATCGACGAGCTCAGGGGCGTAGACGGCCCGGTCGACGCGGGTCACGCCGTCGGCCACGTACGTATCGCTCTGCGTGCCGCCCCTCGCGTCGAGCACGATGTCGTGCACGACGCCGTAGGGGTCGGTGCGGTGGGCTTCGCGGACGATCAAGGCTCCAGATACGCGTCGGCCGCCCGAGCCCCACGCCTGCTCCAACAGGTTGCGCTCGCCCGCGGGCTTGGTGGTGGCCATCGGCGTGCCGTCCGGGCGGTACTCGTAGCGGGTCAGGTCGCCGCGCGGGCTGGTCTTCGTGGCGCGGCGGTGCTTGTCATATGTATACGCATGCGTCTCGCCCGACGGCAGCTGCACGCTCGCGAGATCGCCCTGCGCGTCGACGGTCATCTGCGTCTCACGACCCGCCTGATCACGGATCGACTGGATGTGGTCGCCCGCGTACGTGAACGTGATGGCCCCGCCTGCAGGGTCGACGATGCGCGCGATCTTGTCGCCCGTCGCTTCGACGTACTCGACCGTGAAGTCGCGCTCGCCGGTCTGCTTCCGGCGTTCCACGAGCCGGCCCTCGGAGTCGTAGCGGTAGGTCTTGTGGTGCCGCGTGTCGGTGAGGAGCAGCTCTCCGGCGGGGAGCTTGGTGAGCACGCGCGTGGGCTGCCAGCGGCTCGAGAGGCGGTCGATGTCTACACGGACGAGCTGACCGTTGCCGACGGAGAGCAGCGTGTTGCCCGTGAGCCCCAGCAGGTCCATCGACGGCCTGCCGCCGCTTCCCACGTCGGGCGTGAGGTCTTCCGTGATGTCTTCTTGGCCCGCGTCGCGGAACAGGAGCGTGAGGTCACGGCTGAGCTCGTCGTAGGCATAGAACGCACCGCCGGGCGTCTGGACGAAGAGCACGCCATCCTCGGTGATCGACAGGCGCGCCGGCTGGTTGACGGACGCGAACGCGCCGGGCTGCCTCACGCCGCGCGGGGCGGTGAAGATACCCGCGCCGGTGCCAATCACACGTTCGACCGTGCTCGCGGCGCCTACGCCGCCCAAGCCGTCGGGGGAGACGCGGTAGACGCAGTGGCGGCGGGGATCGGCAACGAAGAGCGAACCGTCAGAGCCGAAGGCCAGGCCCTTGGGCTCGGCGAACTGCACACCGCTGAGCGTCGCGGTCGGGTCGAGCCCGATGTCGCCGCCGGTGGCCGCGGTCAACGGTGAGAGCGACGGCAACGCGTCGGCGAGGTGCGCTGCGAAGAGCTGGTTCGTGAGCCCGTCGGTGTAGACCACGAGCTCGCCGCGGGCGGCGACGTCGGACTTGCCGTGCACGCCGCCGACGAACGACGGCCTGGTGGCGATGAGACGCGTCGCGCCCCCCGGGCCGACGTCGATGAGGCGAGACATCTCGGCGACGACGAAGTGGCGCGCGCCGCCCACGTAGGCGACGGCCATGGACTGCAGCTCACCGAAGCCGAGCCCGGCGAGCACGGGCGTGGTCGCGCCGCTCGAGGTGTCGACGCGGACGATGTCGCCCGCGGCGGTCGCCATGAAGACCTCTCCCGTGGACGGATCTCTGGCGACGACGCGCTGCCCGAACGCCGAGAGCTGCTTGACGTAAGCGCGGGGGCCAAAGCGCTCGACACGACCGCCGCCATGCAAGACCGTCGCCTTGTCTCCGTCGCGGTACACGCGGCTCATCCCCGTCACGGCCCAACCCGCGCCGTAGGGCGAGGTGAGCCGGTGGTGTACGAGCACCTTGTGCTGGAGTCGGCCCACCGGGCCACTGCCCACGTTGGTCTGCACACGCGGCGCGAACGGATCCGACGCACCGAAGGTTCCACCGGAGATGGCGCACGAGCCCTCGAGCTCGCGGTTGGCTCCGATGGTGCGCGTAAGGGTCGCGAGTCCGCTCGGAGGGATCGCGTCGCCGCCCGCGCCGGGCACGCGCGGCAGCAGCCCGAAGAGGTCCCACTTCATCACGAAGGTCGTCGGCCCGGCGCCCTCCGAGTACGGGATCTCCTGCCCGAACAGGCGCGTCGACATCTGGAACGTTCCGCCCGCCACGCCGGTGACGCCACAGCTCTCGTCTTCTACGACCGCGGAGCAGACACCCGGAAGAGACACCGCCGCGCCAGGCGCCGGACGACGTCCGCCGCGGCCCACGCACACGGTGCGAAGACCACCACCGGCGCCTACGAGCGGCTGGGCAAAGTCGCTGAGCGGCGTCGAGCCGAGCGCCACCGGCGTCGGGTTCTGACCGAGTGGGCGTGAGCCGGCGAGACCGCTGTCGTAGCTGAGCGCGAGCTTGATGCGCTCGCCACGCACCATCACGCTCGGGAGCGAGACGTAGTCGCGGATCGAGCCCGCCATGGGCGCCCAGCGGCTGGCCACCTGCGCCGGGCAATCGTCGGGATCGGGCGGCGGATCAGGAGACGGGTCTGGCGGAGGCGGGGGTCCCGGAGGGTCGTCGTCGTCGTCGTCATCGTCATCGTCGTCGTCGTCGTCCGGGTAGTACTCGTTGTCGTACGGCTCGGGCGCGTTCAGGTCTTTCGGCGTGAAGTGCGTGAGCGGATACGCGAAGCGTGCCCCGTCCCACACCCCCACCCCTTCGTGCTCCCAACGGCCTGTCTGAGAGTTGAACGTGCCGGCGGCGATCTGCAACGTGGTCGGCAGGTTCTTCGTGTTCGCGATCCGAATCGTCGCCGGGATCGCAAACGTGGTTCCGGGGGGCTCGACCACATACCCGTACATCGACAGCGTGTTGTCGGGCAGCAGCGCGGGCAGCTCGTCACGCGTGGCCACCGGGGTGATGACGATCGGCACGTCTGTCGCGAGGGCGCCGGCGGGAACGATGAGCTCGATGAGGCCCTGCGAGTCGCTCGCGGTGCCACCTGCGGGACCGATGACGGTAACCGCGGGATCTCGGGTGACGAGCTTGACCACGCCCACGTCGACGGCGTCCCCGGGGCGCGCGTAGACCTCACGCGTGGCCTTGAGCGTGCCGGGCGCTTGGATCTCGACGAGCATGCGGTGCGCGGGCGCGCGCTCGGCCTCGGCCTCGGGAAAGCTCGTGAGGCGAATGCGGAACGAGCCGTCGCTCGCGACCGTGGCCGACACGTCGCTGCGCGGCAGGCCCGTGCGCGGCATGTCGACCACGGTGAAGGTCGCTCCGGCGAGCGGTGCACCCGCGCGATCGACAACGCGCCCGAGGATCGACGCGCGCGTCTCGAAAGGTGAGCCAGGTCGCACCGGCGTGGGATCGCAGCCGGGCACGGGCGTGTGCGTCACGCCTCCGATGGGATCGCAGGCGTCGATGGTGCAGGCGTTGCCGTCGTCGACGGGCGGCGGCGCGCCTGCGACGCACGTGCCCGCGGCGTCGCACGTCTCGCGCCCGTTGCACACGGTGGCGTCGTCGCACGCGGTGCCCACTGCCAGTGGCGTGTGAGTCACGCCCGTGAACGGATCGCACGCGTCGGTGGTGCACGGGTTGCCGTCGTCGACCACCGGCGGCACGCCCGGGGCACAGCTGCCCGCGCCGTCGCACGTCTCTGCGCCGTCGCACACGTTTCCGTTGCTGCACGACGTGCCCACGGGCGTGGGCGTGTGCAAGACGCCGAGCACCGGATCACACGAGTCGACCGTGCATGGATTGCCGTCGTCGATCACGGGCGGCGCGCCCGGCGTGCACGTGCCGAGGCCGTCACACGCCTCAGCGCCGTTGCACAGGTTTCCGTCGCCGCACGCCGTGCCCGCGGCGAGCGGCACGTGCACGACGCCGAGCAGGGCGTCGCACGAGTCGGCCGTGCACGGGTTACCGTCGTCGATCACGGGCG
>JAGQJA010000339.1:5499-7444 GCA_020430845.1 Myxococcales bacterium | reverse complement strand
TGCGACGGGAGAACTGTAAGTGAGCAAGAGCAACGTTCGCGACGCAGCTCAGCGATGGGCGAGAGAGACCAGGGACATCCTCACAGTCAGTCTGCTTCTCTCCGAGTACTTCGGAACAGCAGCTGAGCGTGAGTCGCTGGGCAAGGCTCTTACGCCATTATGGCATTGGATCGCGAAGGTTGAAGGCGACGACCGCGTCGTGCCCGGTCCCGTGTCCGAGCCTTTTGACTTTATTTGCGCGCGAGAGCTGGCGACGATCCTCACCCCCTTGTTTCGACTCATCGTGGAGCCGATTCCAGAATTCGTTGAGCTTGCTGCAGGTCTAGACGAAAGGGAGCGCAAGGCAATCACTGTACCGTTTGGTGTCGTGTCCGGAACGATGGCGCGTCACGTGTGCAAGCATATCTGGAAGCAGCACGCGGACCTCGCGCCCGAGGGCTGGTTGTTGTGATGCTGCGCGGGCTCGGCTTCCGCGAAGCGCCGCGGCAGGGATGCCGTTCCCATACACTCGGAGGTTGCACGGTCCGCTGCATCTCGGAGAATTGAGGATGCCCCGAGACGCCGAGGTTTGGGAGCTCCTGCGTCGGGCACGCGGCCTTCAGGAGGAGCGACGAGTGGAGGAGGCTTCCTCGCTCGCGGTCGAGGCGCTCTCGTTGGGAGAGAGACGGCACGGTGACGAAGCCGCGGCTGTTGCTGACGTACTCGAGCACCTGAGTGACATCTATGCGGCGAGGGGGCCCGAGGGGCTAGCGGAGGCTGCGGCAGCAGCTGAACGAGCTCTCAGACTGCGCCGTCGAGCGAGCACCTGCGCGGCCGAGGATCCAGTGGTTGCGTCCGCGATGATCTCGTTCGCCGCACGCCTTCGGGCCTGCGGGCGGCTCGAGGAAGCCTCTCGCGTCTACCGGGAGGCTGAAGTCCTCCTCGCGCTTGGTAGGTCGAACGAGGCACTGACGCACTTCATCGTCGCCCGTGACACTTGGCTCGCTGTAGCTCGCGACGAGGGGCGTGCAGCGAGTTCTTTGGCGGATGAGGAAGAGAAGTGGGTCGAGATCGCGCGTGCGGCGCTCGAGGCAGATGCTTGAACCGACCACAAAGAGCGAGGTGCTACGGAGGCGAATGCTGCGCGTCCGTCATGCCGCCGCAGCTCTGACCATCGTTGCGTGCGCGGGGGCCGGCTCGACGATACCCAGCACACCCAGCGCGCGGGGCGAGCTATCCCGAATGCGAGCCTTCTACTCCTCTGCGCCGGAGTATCATGATGAGGGTACGGCAAGGGCTGAGCGCGACGAGGTAGACGTCAGATTCGTGACCCAATTTCGACGGGCCGAGGGGGTCAGTTTTGTCGCATCGTCGCCCGACGGCTCGCAGGCACGCTTGCTCGGCACGCTCGAACGGGGCCGTGTTGTGGACGTCGACGGCGCGCAGCAAGGGCGGCTGACCGACCTCGCTGCAAGTCTGTCGGGTACGTCTCGCCTCTCCGCGCGCATCATCCCCCCGATGCTCTTCGGAGTGGACTTCTGCGAGTGTTTGGATTCGCCTGACGCACGCTTCGCGGGCGTAGAAGTGATCCGAGGTCGAACCGTGCACAAGATCCTCGTTGGCACTCCACCGGATCGAGTCCTCGTATTTTGGATCGACGCCGAGGACGGCAGGTTGATGAGGCTGCGCCGCGACCCGGGCGCCACGGAGCGCGCGCCTCGCGTCTTCATCGAGTATCTTCGCCGATGAATTTTCCCCATGCCCGACCGCACCCAGAACGTCGCACGCGTCGTTTCCGGCGGAGGGGTAGAGAGCTCGCGATCGCGGATGAAGTGGCGTTCTGGGACGCGCGGACCACGCTGTGGGTGTGGCCGGGGATGAGCGCTGTACGCCTTCGCGATCCATCAGAACGCTGGGATCCGAACCACTGTCCGACCGACTGTGATACCCGCCGTCGACCTCGACG
>JAGQJA010000339.1:4121-5395 GCA_020430845.1 Myxococcales bacterium | reverse complement strand
GCTCTTCCGACGGCGTCGGCGAGCACGCATCTTGCGCGAGGCGTCGAGCACGGCTTTGGGGGAGCGGCGTGGCGAGACACACGCGTCGTCGCGCCTGCGACCCAGGCTTGTCAAGAGGGCTACAAGAAAGCAGTTGCCGGATGCGAGGGTAACGGCCCAAGAACCGGCGACGAGTACACGCCGTCGCCTGTCTCCCCAGGCACGTTCGGCCCAAGAAGTCTTCCGGATAATCCACTAACAATCTGTGAGTCGCAGGCGCTTGACGCGGCTACCGAGTGCCCCCAGGCATGTCTCGGAAATCCACCTAATAATGTGCCGCAGCCGATTCCTAACGATCGTCACAATCCACCAGACCCCACGACGGTAGCGTCCAACTGATGCGACGCCTCGGCCGTGGGATCGCGTGCTTCGGACTCGCTGCAATGGCGTGTGGTGCACGACGTGCACCTCTGGCGGCAGATTCCCAGGAAGAGCCGAGGCACCTAGCGCCGGCGGGCTCGCCGTCCTCACTCCCCAATCTGCCTCCCCCGTCGAACGCGGCACGCAGAGTGGATATGCCGCTGCGACGCTCCGAGCCCCCGTCGCCATGTACTCGCGGCCTGGGATGGGACGGGTGGGCGTGCGTTCCATCGACCTGCCCGGTGGAATCGCGCTTCAAGTCGGGCAGTGGGTGCGTCCCGTGCATTGGAGAATGCGAAGCGGAACGCTCCGAGCGAAGATACGAGTGGCCATGGCGCGATGACCCGGGGGTGTTCGACCCCGAGGCGGCGAGGGTGCGACTGTCGACCGTGAGCATGGCATCCTGCAGCAGAAGCGAAGGGCCTTCCGGTCGCGGGCTTGCTCGCGTGACCTTCCGTGCAAGCGGACTGGTCGGAGCTGTCGCGCTGGACGCCCCTTTCAACGGTACCGATGTCGGGGATTGCGTCGGCCGGAAGCTTGCCAACGTGCGAGTGCCGTCGTTCGGTGGCACATCCGCCAGCGTCTCCGTCGTCGTCTCGGTCCCGTAGCCATGGAGACTCGCTCCGCGCGACGCCCGAAACGCTGCCTGCACTGATTGGACCAGGGTGTGAGTTGCTCGAGCGCGGCGGCGAGCGTGCTTGGGGCCGGGCAGCTACACGAGATAACTAACGCCGACGTGCCGAAAACTGAAGGCGAGCCCGAACCGGGCACCTCGCGACGTCGCGGGCTCACCACGCGAGTCCGTCGCGCGTCGCTGGCCGCGCGCACGACACGTGCCCGCACACGCCCTCACCCCACAATTCAGCGAGTGAAAG
>JAGQJA010000339.1:2220-4087 GCA_020430845.1 Myxococcales bacterium | reverse complement strand
TCGGCTCCGCGAGCGCCGCGTGCCCGCGCCGAACGGAGGCGTCGAGCACGGCCTTGGGGCGGCGCGGCTCACGGCGCCTCCACTCACGCGGCGGTCCACTGGTGAGCTGTGGCACCATGACCAACGCGCCCGGACCTCCCGCGATCGGCACAATTCGGCACGCGGATTTTCACTCTCGCGAGATGGAATCCAGTCGGCGTAAACACGACGGGCTGCGCGAGCACGGCCCGGTGTGCATTCAAGCTCGAGTGGCTCGTCGGGCGGTTCCTCGGGCTCGTTGCCTGCTGGGATCCTCACCGCTGGAGTGTGGGACGACAACCGCAACTACGATCGCTTCTCGGCGTTCTTGGGGCTCGGTCAGAGCGTGTCGCCGTACGCGCTCTTCACCGCAGAGGAGCACGAGCGCGCGCGCCACACCGTGTACGCGCCCGGCCCCAAGCAGAAGCTCGACATCTCCCTCGTCATCGACACCACCGGCAGCATGGGCGACGAGCTGGCCTACTTGCAGCGCGAGCTCGACGCGATCACCGCGCGCATCAAGCGCGATTATCCGAGCGCGGAGCAGCGCTGGTCGCTGGTGCTCTATCGCGACAACGGCGACGCCTACACCGTGCGCTGGTTCAACTTCCGAGCTGACGTGGCCGACTACCGCACCAAGCTCGCGCAGCAGGCCGCCGCTGGCGGGGGCGACTACGCAGAGGCCACGGATCAGGCGATCGACATCGCGCAACGTCTCCAGTGGCGACGGGACGCGCAGACGGCGCGCCTGGTGTTCTGGGTCGCGGACGCGCCGCACCACGCCGAGACCACGGCGCGCCTCGCGGCGTCGGTACGGTCGGCGCGGGTCAAGGGCATTCACGTCTATCCCGTGGCGTCGAGCGGGGTCGACGAGGTGACCGAGGCGTCCATGCGTTCGATCGCGCAGCTCACCGGCGGCCGAAATGCGCTGCCCACGCGCCTCACCCACCGCGCCGCCTGCGGGCTGCCCTCATCTTGCGCAATCCCGCCGGTGCGCTACGCAGTCGGCCATGTCCCTCGGACACAGTGAGCCGCCTCCGCCGGTGACCCAGTCGCTCGCGCCGCACGTGGCGTCGCCGGTGCCGCCTCCGGTGCGTCGTGCGTCGCTGGTGGGCGCGGGGCTCGGTGCGCTCGCGTCGATCGCCGTGGTCGCGGCGCTCGCGTCGCGCGTGTCCACGGCCGTCGCGATCGATCCCGCCGAGGTGGGCATCCGACTCGACGCCGCGCGCGAGCGTTTTCCCGAGGTCACCTCTGTCACGCCGTGCGACGACGCGACGCTCCCCGCGCACGGCGCGATCCCGGTCGTGGCCTTCTCGACGCTGAGCCCCACGAGCGGCTTCGTGGCGGCCGACGAAGAGCTCGGCGTGGCGCCGTCGACGTCGCCCCTCTCTCACGACGTGCGCGCGCGCGTGGGGCGCGAGCCGCTCGTGGCGGTGCTGCGCACCGTGGGGGTGACGATGCCCAAGATCGTCGCGGGGCGGCTCGAGCCGGGCGCGTACCACGGGCAGCTCGCGGTCTTCGACGCGAGCACCATGCAGCCCCTCTGCTACGCGCCGGTCGACGCGTTCAGCTCACGCGCGGCGTCCAAGGGCGTGGCCGCACGCGGCGACGACGCGGCGCGCGACGACCTTCGCGACCGTATCCGTATCGCACGCGAAGAGGCTCGCGCCCGCCTCTCCACGCGCCTGCAGCTCCAGTACTGATCGCCCCGCCGCGCGTCTCTACTTTGCGGGCGCGGTCAGCTCGGCGCGCACGTGCGCCTCGAGCACGTCGAGCGGCAGCGCCCCCGAGCGCAGCACCGCGTCGTGGAACGCGCGCAGGTCGAAGCGCGCGCCGAGCTCCTTGGTCA
>JAGQJA010000339.1:0-2118 GCA_020430845.1 Myxococcales bacterium | reverse complement strand
GTGTTCTCGAGAAAGAAGTCGATCGCGCGCTGCCGGTCCCACTTGAGGTGGTGGATGCCCGTGTCGACCACGAGGCGCACCGCGCGCCACATCTCGTAGTTGAGCTGCCCGAGCTTGTCGTACGGATCGTCGTAGAGGCCCATCTCCTCGCCGAGGCTCTCGGCGTAGAGCGCCCAGCCCTCGGCGTACGCCGTCAGGTACTCGTAACGACGGAACGCCGGCAGGTCCTTGTGCTCCATCGCGATCGCGATCTGCAGGTGGTGGCCGGGGACGGACTCGTGAAGCGACAACGCGGGCATCTCCCACTTGGGGCGCGTCTCGGGCTTGTACAGGTTGACGAAGTACGTGCCGGCGCGCGAGCCGTCGGCGGCGGGCTCGCGGTAGTAGGCCGTCGTCGTGTCGGGCGCGACGTTGTCGGGGATCGCGGCCACGCCGTACGGCATGCGCGGCAGCGTGCCGAAGAGCTTCACCAAGAGCGGGTCGATGCGCTTGCTCATGTCGCGGTACGCCGCGAGCAGCTCGGCGCCCGACTTGTAGAAGAAGCGCTTGTCGGTGCGGAGGAACTTGGACAGCTCGGCGAGCGAGCCCTTGAAGCCGGCCCGCGCCTTGACCTTCTCCATCTCGGCGCGGATGCGCGCGACCTCGGCGAGCCCGATGTCGTGCACCTCTCTGGGCGAGAGAGACGTGGTCGTGTGGTGCCGCACCTCGTGCGCGTACACCTCGTCGCCGCGCGGGATCTGCCACACGCCGACGCCTTCGCTGCACGCCGGCAGGTACGACGCGACGAAGTACGCCTTGAGCTTGCGGAACGCCGGCACCACGGCCTCGCGCACGGCCGCGTCGGCCTCCTTGGTGATGCGCGCGCGCTCGGCCTCCGAGAACGTCTTGGGGATCTTCTTGTAGGGCGCGTAAAAGGGGCTCTTGGTCGGATCGTCGACGATCTGTTTGTCGAGCTGGCCGGGCAGGCGCGCCATCACCACCTTGGGGTGCACGATGTGCGCGGCGACGCCCTCGCGCAGCAGCGCGATGGTCTGATCGACGTACGCGGGCAGCGCTCGGAGGCGCGCGGTCCAGTCGTCGTAGTGCTTCGCGGTCTCGAACGGCATCGAGTCGGCGAGATCGTCGGCCGTCTGCACGCCGCTGCGCTGGTTGATCGCGAGCAGGTACGTCCGAAACGGCTGACCCTCGACGGCGAGCCCGTACTTGCGCGCGAAGAGGTCGTAGCTGAGCGCGTCCTCGCGCGAGAGGCCGCCTCGGGGGATGGCGCGGAGCCTCGCGAGCGCGTCGCGATCGCCCTTCTCGCGTCGCGCGATCGCCTCGAGGCTCGCGTCGTCCCACAGCGCGTCCCACCGATGGTCGCCCAGGCTCGACGCGTACGTGGGCGACTCGCGCATCGTCCGCTCCCACTCTTCGTCGAAGAGCGCGTGCAGCGCGCGGGTCGCGTCGTTCGTCGGTGCAGGCCCACGGTCGACCCCGGCGACGCGCGCAGCGGTGGGCGGGGGCAGCGCGGCGGGCGCGGGAGCGGGGCCGCACGATGCCGCGCAACACATTGAAACTAGTGACAAAAATGCGACATCTCGGACCGACGGCATGACGCGCCGGAGGATGCTTCGGATGGCGCGCCGCGTAAAGTCACGAAGGGCCCTCCGCCTGTGGAGAAACCTCATCCATGTGCTAAGGCTGGCCGGTCATGCAGCAACCTCGATTCCTCGTCATGGGATGCGGCGCCATCGGCGGCATCCTCACCTCCAGCTTGGCCGAGATGGGCCACGACGTGACGGTCGTGACCACCAACCAGGGCATCTACGACTCCGTGCGCGAGCGCGGGCTCAAGGTCGTGGGCGAGGGGGCTCCGCGCCACGTGAAGGCGCGCGTGTCGCTCGGGCTTCCCGAGGGCGAGAAGTTCGACATCGTGCTGCTCGCGACCCAGCCGCCGCAGGTCGAAGAGGCCGCGCGCGCCGTGCTCCCGCTGCTCTCCGACGACGCGCAGGTGCTGTGCCTCCAGAACGGGCTCTGCGAAGAGCGCGTGGGGCGCATCGTGGGCGAAGACCGCGTGCTCGGCGCCGTCGTCGCGTGGGGCGCGACCATGCCCGAGCCGGGCCTGTACGAGCGCACGGC
>JAGQJA010000338.1:1395-4118 GCA_020430845.1 Myxococcales bacterium | reverse complement strand
ACGCCGACCTCGAGGCCGAAGTGGAAGCCGGGCGGTTCCGCGAGCCGCTCCTGCACCGCATCGGCGAGCTCACGCTGCGCGTGCCCCCGCTCCGCGAGCGACGCGACGACATCGGTCGCCTCATCGTGCACTTCGCCCGCGAGCAGCTCGACGCCGACGACCAGCGGCGCCTCCTCGACGGAGAGATCGCGGAGCGGCCGTGGCTCTCGGCGGCTGTGATCGCGCGTCTCGCGCGCGCGCCGTGGACGGGCAACATCCGCCAGCTCCGGAACGTGGTCCGGCAGCTCGTCGTCCTCGGTCGCGACGAGCCGGCGATCACGATCGGCCCGGAGATCGAGGCCTCGCTCGGCGGCGCGCCCTCGCCGTCCGCGCGCGTCGAGGTCGCAGAGGCGGCACCGGCCGCGCCGCCCACACCGGCGCGCGCGAAGGGCAAGAAGCCGCAAGACCTCACCGAGGACGAGATCCTCGAGGCGCTCGCGAAGGCGGGCTGGCGCCGCGGACCTGCGGCCGATCTCCTGGGGATCGCGCGCTCGTCGCTCTACGCGCTGCTCGCGGCGAACAAGCGGCTCGTGCGCTCGCACGATCTCACGGCAGAGCAGCTCGACGACGCGTTGGCGCGCCACGACGGCGACGTCGCGCGTGTGGCCGAGGAGCTCCAGGTCTCGGAGCACGCCGTCAAGCTGCGGATGCAAGCGCTCGGCAAGCGCTGACGCGAGGGCGCGCTCAGCGAAGCTTCGGTCGCAAGAGCTCGGCGAGGCGCGTCATCGTGTCGGTGTAGGTCTTGCGCGGCGGCGGGCAGATCGAGCCGACGATCGCACGATCGCCGAGCCCCTTGGCCACGCGGAGCGGGCGGATCCCGGGGTAGGCCTTGGCGCGCGCCTGCTCGCCGAGGGTCGCTGTGCAGAGCGGCGGGTTCTTGGTGGGGTCGGCGCAGTCGCAGCTCGGATCCCCGAAGTCGCAGACGCGGACGGGGTCGAGCGCGAAGGTGCATGCAAACTGCAAGTCTTGGCCGTTGGTGTCGTACTCGCGACCGTGGGCGGGGTCGGTGCCGTTGTCGCCGCGCACCGGGCTCGGTCCGGCGAGGGACGGCCGCGGCGCGATCGACGGCCTCATGTGGGGATCCTGCGTCGAAGCGTCGAATTTCTCGGGGTCTACACCGACGAGCTGGTCCCACGCAGGATTGCTCGGATCGTCGAGGAGGCTCTGGGGCGCGCCGGTGATGAGCGCGAAGACGACCTGATCGCTCCGGCGAGGACCGCGCGTGAGCGCGCAGAGCTCTTCTGCGTCGCTCTGCGGCAGGTTCGCGGCGAAGAGCGGGTTCGTGCAGCTCGGGAGGCCCGCGTACTCGTCGGAGTATTCCGCGCCTCCGTTCGGGAGCGCGCGGAAGTGCTCCTCCTCGCGCTTGGGGACGGTCGCCTCGGTGAGCCCCGTGACGTACCGCCGGACGGGGTACAGAGGATCGACGCCGAAGCGCCGCTTCATGTCGAAGAAGCGAACGTTCAGATCGTCCTCGGTGGCGCCGTAGTGGGGCCCTCCGTCGCCGGTGCACCCGGGATCGTTCTTGATCTTCAAACACCCCGCGTCCGCGGCGTCGCAGGTGAGGCCGAAGCCGCACGATGTGCAGTCGGGGGAGGCGGGGTTGGTCGCGCAGACCTGGGTGGGGCGCGGCGCCGTCGTGCCCCCGTTGGGGCGCTGCGTCGTCGAGCCGGGGAAGGACAACTGCGCGAACGCCACGCCCTGTCCGCGGACGCTCCCGGGATCGAGCGACGCGTCGTCCTCGTCCGTGATCATCACGACGACGACGAGCGAGTCCGGGCGCAGGAACGCACGACGCTCGGCGAGGACCGCCTGGTCGATCCCGAGGTAGGGCGAGTTGCCCAACCCGATGGGCGGGCCGAGCTCGTTCCAGGGGTCGGGCTGGACGAGGAACCGATACGCGCTCTCGAGGGGCGCCTCGACCCCGCACCCGCTCTGCTCGACCGACACGACGACGGATTTTGCCTCGGCGATGAACGCGTCGACCCCCTTCGTCGCGTCGTACGTGAGAAAGCCGCTCGCCGCGCTCGGCAGCGTGCCCCCGTCCGCGCCGGTTCGCACGAGGTGCGCCCTGCTTGATGGTCGGCCCTTCGCGCATAGCTCGATCCCGCCGAGGGAGCTCGTGATCACGCCGAGGTGCACGTCGCCGGCCGTCGCGATCTCGCGGAGCAAAGGGTCGAGCGACGACGCGAGGAGGCGCGACTTGTCGCCCATCGACGACGAGTCGTCGACCACGAGGAGCACGTCGACCTTCGTGGACTTTCCGGGTGCGCCGTCGGGAGCGTCGACGCCCGCGTCGGCCCCGGCTTCCGTGGTCGGCGCGGCAGGCAGATCCGTGAGATCGTCGAGACCGAGGAGCGCGCTGCACCCCGCGGAGAGGAGCAGCGCCGCGACGGCGACGCGGCGCACGATGGGTCTAACCTTCACCATGTGGCCCCGAGCATCGCGCCGGACCCAGACGACGAGAACATCGGGCGCGCCGTGATCGACGCGCTCGAGGTCTTCGAGGGCGACACGAGGACGAGGGTCACGCCCGCGGCGAGGAGCGCGGCGCCCGCGACGAAGCCCACGGTCGACACCGTCGCCGCCGAGCGCGCGTCTGCGAGCGGCCCCGGCTGGCACTGGTTCCGCTCGTTGCACTGCGCCTCGTTCTTCGCGCCGATCGCGACGAGGCCGAAGATGCCACC
>JAGQJA010000338.1:0-1330 GCA_020430845.1 Myxococcales bacterium | reverse complement strand
CCGCTCGGGAGCGGGGCTGTCGACCGGCGGAGGCGGCGCGACGTTCTCGGCCGGCGGAGCAGGCGGGGGCGGTGGTGGAGGCGGCGCGGCGGGGGCCTCGGAGGGTCCGAACACCGCCGTGACGCGCTGGGCCTTCTCGCCCTCTCGCACGATCGCGGTGACGGTCGTGCGTCGCCCGTCGGGAGTGGTGAAGACGAACGTGCGCTCTCCCGGGCCGACCACGATCGCGCGGCCGTCGAGGCGCTCGGCGAGCGCGCGCTCGCCAGAGGAGACCGTCGCGTCCACGATCGGCTGGCCGTCCGCGTCTTTCGCGTCGAACACGACCGAGGGGAGCCGCGCCTCGAGCTCGCTCAGCAACTTCGTGCACTCCTTGACCATCCACGGCTTGCACGCGGGGCTCGCGCAGACGAGGAGCTTCTCCTTCGCGTCGAGCAGCTTCGTTCCGCCGGCGCGCAGGAGCACGTCCGCCTCTTCGTACGCGGGGTTGCACGCGGCGGCGTCCTGGGCGTCGTCGGCGTGCGCGGCGCGCGGAGCGGCGAGGAAGACGAACGCCGTCACCAGCGGAGCGAGGCGGCGCGCGCTCAGCATCCCGGCTTGACCTTCTTCTGCCCCGTCACCGGATCATAGTAGATCGGCGGGTTGCAGTCGGGCGCGGCCTTGGGCGTCGACGCAGGCGCCACCTTTGGCGCGACCTTCGAGGGCGCACCGGACTCCCCGCACTTCAACGCGACGTGCCGCGCCTTCGCGGCCTTCGCCGTCGTGCCCAGCGGCGTCTCGACGCCCCACCGCTTCAGCACGTCGCCGTAGGCTGCGCAGGCGCCTTCTGTGTCTGAGAGCGCCTCGCGCGCCTGACCGAGGGCGAGCTGCGCGCGCACGACCGCGAACGGGTCGACGAGCCCCGTGCAGGCGCGCGTCGCGTCCGTGAGGATCTTCGAGGCGCCCGCCGCGTCTCCCGCTGCGAGCGTCGCGCGTCCGTAGTACCCGCGGCCGAGCGCGGCGGCTCGCGTGTGGTTCACGGGGTGGAGCGGCCCCCCGCGCTCGAGCCACGCCTTCGCCTCGGTTGCGCCGCGTGCCGTGCGCGCTCCGATGGCCGCGACCACCCAGCGTGGCGTACGCGCGGCCTTGCTTTCCGCGAGCCATGTGTCTGCGCGACGGACGACCTCGGCGTGGGGCATCGCGTCCAGCTCTTCCAGGCCTGCGAGCAGCACCGGGGTCGCCCAGTCGAGGCTCGCGCCGCGATTCCACACACCGTGCCGCGCGAAGAAGTCGTTCGCCAGCGACGCGAGGCCCGCGCGGTCCCCACGCTCGCGGAGGAGCTCGGCGCGGACGA
>JAGQJA010000337.1:5167-7818 GCA_020430845.1 Myxococcales bacterium | reverse complement strand
CAGGCGTCGGCGTTCGACACGCTGCTCGACGTCGTCGATCGCCGCTCTTGGGCCGAGGTCGTCGCGGCCGGGGCCATCGACGGTCTCGCGGCGCTCCGCGACGAGCGCGCGCTCCCGCACCTCTACGCCCGGTCGCGCTACGGTCACCCCACGCGCGTGCGCCGCGCCGCGGCGCTCGCCGTACCCAAGCTCACCGCCGACCGGCCCGCACGCGAGCACCTCGAGGACATGCTCGACGACAGCGATCCGATCCTGCGCATCGATGTCGTGCGCGCGCTCTCCGACATGGGCGACGCGCGCTCGCGGTCGGCCCTCAAGCGGCGACTCGACGTCGACCTCGACGCGCGGGTCCGCCGGCGGATCCGCGAGGTCCTCCGTGACCTCGGCGACAAGAAGGCGCAGTCCGACGCGCAGCGTGACGACGTCGACAAGCTGCAGGGCGAGCTCGCCGAGCTCAAGGCGCGCCTCGTCAAGATCGAGGCGCGGCTCTCGGACGAGGCCCCGTCGACGCCGAAGCCGAGCAAGGCCGCGAAGCCGAGCAAGGCCGCGAAGCCGAGCAAGGCCGCGAAGCCGAGCAAGGCCGCGAAGCCGAGCAAGGCCGCGAAGCCCAAAGCGCCACAAAAGAAGGTCGGCGCGCGCCCACGCAAGAAGCCCCAGAAGCAGCGCTGAAGCCCGCTCGCTCGCGCGTGTCGTACCTCGTCGCTGGATCGCTCGCGATCCAAGCGCGCGAGAAAGGCCGAGCCGGCGCCGTCCGAGACACTAGACTAGTCGGTTGGGTATGAGATGAGCACGCCCGGCGCCAAGCTCGGCTCGCTGCGCCTCGCGATCGGCGACGTCGTCGCGGGCAAGTACCGCCTCGAGCGTATGCTCGGCGAGGGCGGCACGGGTCTCGTCGTGCTCGCGCGCCACGTCACGCTCGGTCAGCCCGTCGCCATCAAGTTCCTCCGACCGGCGCTCGCCACCAACGAGGTCATCCTCAGGTTCGAGCGCGAGGCGCGCGCGATCTCTCGGCTCGAGAGCGAGTACATCGTCGCCGTGCTCGACGTGGGGCAGCTGCCCGACGGCGACCCGTTCATGGTCATGGAGCACCTCGAGGGCCAAGACCTCGCCGGTGCGATGAAGGAGCGCTCCTTCGGCCCCGAGGCCGCCGTCGACTGCATGGTGCAGGTGTGCGAGGCGCTGCGTGAGGCGCACGCGAGCGGGGTCATCCACCGCGACCTCAAGCCGGCGAACCTCTTCTTGACGCACTCGTCCGACGGCGTGCCCCACGTCAAGGTGGTCGACTTCGGCATCTCGAAGGTGACCGACCCGCGCATGCTCGGCAAGGGCCCCAGCGACGTGACCAACGCGTCGACGGTGCTCGGCTCGCCACGCTACATGGCGCCCGAGCAGCTCCGCAGCTCGCGCGACGTCGACGCTCGCTGCGACGTGTGGTCGGTGGGCGCGGTGCTCTATCAGCTGCTGAGCGGTCGCCTCGCCTTCGACGGCGAGACGAACGTACAGGCCAGCATCAAGGTGCTCACCTCGGAGGCGACGCCGCTCGAGCAAGTGGCGCCGCACCTGCCGCCCGAGCTGTGTCGCGTGGTGGGGCGGTGCCTCGAGCGCGACCTCGCGGCGCGCTGGGCCTCGATCGCAGAGCTGCAAGACGCCCTCTTGCCGTTCGCGTCCGAGCGCACGCGCGAGATGCTCCTCGACCATCGCGACGCGCGCACCGCCCCGCAGGTGAACCTGGCGTTCGAGGCGGCCGCCGTCGGCGACCAGAGCCTCGTGCCGTCGAGCTCGCGTCCGCGCGTCCTCCCCACGCCGGCGATGCCGCAGCCCGCGATCCCTCTGCCGGTGCTGCCGCACATGCCCCCGCACGGCCCCGTGTGGGTGGCTGGCCGCATGCTCGAGCCGACGCCCATCCCGGTGGTCCTGCGGCCCGACGCGACCGCTCGCCCCACACCCGTCGTGGCCAAGGTCCTGCTCGCCGCGGTCGGCCTGGTGCTCGCGGCGTCGGCCGTCACGGCCGCGTTGTTCGTCACGACCGTCCGTCGCCACCCGGTGGCCGCGGCCGCCGACGAGAGCCCCGCCGCCGAGCCGATGACCGTTTCGCTTGATGCCGGCGACAGTTCTCCCTAATGCTCCCGGCGTGTCTCTCGATGCCAAGCTCAGGGAAACGCTGACCCGCGTCGAAGCGGGCGGCGCGGAGAAGTACCACAAGAAGAACGCCGAGACCGGCAAGCTCTTCGCTCGCGAGCGCATCGCGAAGCTCACCGACGCCGGATCGTTCGTCGAGGACGCGACGCTCGCGAACAACCTCGAGGCGGACCTCCCCGCCGACGGCGTCGTGACGGGCACCGCGACCGTCGACGGTCGCGTCGTGTGCATCATGGCCAACGACTCCACGGTCAAGGCCGGGTCGTGGGGCAAGCGCACGGTCGAGAAGATCCTGCGCATCCAGGAGACGGCCGCGTCGCTGCGCGCGCCGCTCCTCTACTTGGTCGACTCCGCCGGCGCGCGCATCACCGACCAGGTCGAGATGTTCCCCGGCCGCCGCGGCGCGGGCCGCATCTTCTACAACCAGGTCCACCTCAGCGGGCAGATCCCGCAGGTCTGCCTCTTGTTCGGGCCCAGCGCCGCGGGCGGCGCGTACATCCCCGCGTTCTGCG
>JAGQJA010000337.1:3469-5126 GCA_020430845.1 Myxococcales bacterium | reverse complement strand
TGGCCGAGATGGTCATCGGCGAGAAGGTCACCCTCGAAGAGATGGGCGGCGCCAAGATGCACTGCTCGGTCTCCGGTTGCGGCGACATCCTGGTCAAGAGCGAGGCCGAGGCGATCGACTGGGCACGCCGCTACCTCTCGTACCTGCCCACGAGCTCCGACGAGAAGCCGCCGCGCGCCGAGCCCAAGCCGCCCAAGCTGAGCGGCAAGTCGCTCGAGGAGATCATCCCTGCCGACGAGAACAAGTTCTTCGACATGATGCTCGTGGTCCGCGAGCTCATCGACGAGGGCTCGTGGCTGGAGATCAAGCCGCTCTTCGCCAAGGAGCTCATCACGGGCTTCGCCCGCATCGACGGTCGCGTCGTGGGCATCGTGGCCAACCAACCCAAGTGGCTGGGCGGCGTGCTCTTCGTCGACTCGGCCGACAAGGCCGCGCGGTTCATCTGGCTGTGCGACGCGTTCAACGTCCCGCTCCTCTACCTCGCCGACGTCCCCGGCTTCATGATCGGCACCAAGGTCGAGCGCCAGGGCATCATCCGCGCGGGCGCCAAGATGATCGCGGCCGTGAGCGAGGCGTCGGTCCCCAAGGTGAGCGTCGTCGTGCGCAAGGCCTACGGGGCGGGCCTGTACGCCATGTGTGGGCCGGCGTTCGAGCCCGACGCGTGCCTCGCGCTCTCGTCGGCCTCCATCGCGGTCATGGGGCCCCAGGCCGCCGTGAACGCCGTTTTCTACAATAAAATCCAAGAGGTACCGGCAGGGCCCGAGCGCGACGCCTACGTCGCCAAGCTGCGCGACGAGTACCGCGAGGACATCGACCTGATGAAGCTCGCGAGCGAGCTCGTGGTCGACGGCGTCGTCCCCGGTGATCGGCTCCGCGCAGAGATCTCGGCCCGGTTCGCCCGGTTCGAGAACAAGGTCGAGCCGCGGCCGCGGCGCAAGCACATGGTCCTGCCGGTGTGAGGCGCCTTGCGCGCGAGCCCGCCCCGTTCCAAGGTTGTGTTGCGGGCGCCGGGAGAGAGTCATGACTCGCGTCGTTGTTTCGTTCTTGGTCTCGGCCGTCGTCGTGGGGTGCTCGTCCACCAACACGGGCTCCGTCGCCCGCTCCGACGGCGGGGCCGACGGCGGCACCTCGACCTCGCGCGACGGCGCGCCGGCGTCCGATGCCCAGGTGAGCTTCGAGGCCGGCGTCACCGATGGCCCGTCGGGCGGCGCGTGCTCGGCCGAGCCCTCGCGGGACGGCTGCATCAAGTGCTGCTCCAACTTCCACCAGGACGGCGCCGCAGCGTTCTTGCTCGCCACGATCGACTGCCTGTGTGACGCGACGCGCTGCAAGGCAGACTGCGCCGACACGTTGTGCGCCACCGACTTGAAGGATCCGGACGCGCGGTGCACCCAATGTGCGAACGACAAGGATGCAGAGTGCAAGGGCCCGGTCGCGGGGGCCTGCGCAGCGGAGCCCGAGTGTGTAGCTTTCGACAAGTGCGTCGGCGATTCGTCCTGCGCGAACAAACCCTGAAGCTCGTCGCGGCTGGGCTCACGGCCGCGCTCGTCGCTTCGTGCGCCTCACCCGCGCCTGTGGCGCCCGTCGTGCCGGTCGTGCACGTCACGCCTGCCAAGACCACCGGCGGCGACTGGCTGCGTACGGGGCCGGCGCACCG
>JAGQJA010000337.1:0-3421 GCA_020430845.1 Myxococcales bacterium | reverse complement strand
ACGGTCGAGGTCGAGTGGCACGGGGTCTGGTACGCGGCCACGGTGCTCGAGGTCGAATCCGAGGGCCAGTACCGAATCCACTACGAGGGGTACGGCAAGGAGTGGGACGAGGTCGTCGACGACACGCGCATCCGCGAGGCCGAGGAAGAAGAGGACGAGACCCCTTGATCGGGCGGGCGTTCTCCCCCAACTTAAGGGCGCAGCTCGGTTGCGATCCTCAATCGTCATGATCCGGAGATCCACAGGCCCCTGATGGCGCGAAGAAGGGCCGGTTGGTTTGTGCTCGCGGCGCTCGCGACGTCCTCGCTCGCGAGCCACGGTCGCGCTCGAGCGGCCCCGTCGCTCACGCTCCAGCCCGCGCAACGCGTCACGTCGGCGCCCGTCGCGCCGGCCGTCGAGTCCCGCGCGGTCCGCTCACCCATCGGCGCCGAGATGTTGCGGTGGCTCGGTCCGCACGCGGCCGACGCGCTCGCACCGTCGAGCGGGCTCGTGGGCGCGCTCGTGCGCATCCCGCCCGGCCAAGGCGCGGCGGCCCTCGGGGTCGAGGAGATCGCGCCAGGCATCGGTCGGCTCCGCGCCAGCCCCTCGCGCATCGACGCTTGGTCGCGGGCCCACCCCGACATCCGTCTCGAGATCGCCCCGCCGCTCCACCCGCTGATGAACCTCGCCGGGCGGTGGGTGTTCGCCGACGTGGCGCGCGCGACCAAGGGGGCGACCGGCCGCGGGGTGCTCGTCGGCGTGGCCGACACGGGCCTCGACGTGACCCACCCCGACATGCGCGACGCGCAGGGGCGCACGCGCGTCGCGTGGATGCTCGACCTCTCGCTGCTGCCGATCGGCGCGCACCCCGAGGTCGAGGAGAAGTTCTCCGTCAAGGACGACCAGGGCAAGCCCGTGGCGGGGGCTGTGTTCTCGTCGTTCGAGATCGACGCGTTGCTCAATCGTTTCGGCGTGCGATGCGACGAGGCCAAGGGAGAGAAGTGCGCGCCCAGTGACGAGATCGGTCACGGCACGCACGTCACGGGCATCGCGGCGTCGACGGGCTCGCCCGGCGGTTACACCGGCATCGCGCCCGAGGCGGACATCGTCTTCGTGCGCGTGACGCGCGGAAAGTCGGACGGCATCGAGAACGACGACCTCGTCCGCGCCGTCCAGTTCATGTTCGACCGCGCCGACGCCATGAAGCGACCGATGGTCGTCAACCTCTCGCTCGGCAGCGACTTCGGCCCGCACGACGGGACGTTCCTCTGGGAGCAGGCGATCGCGAGCCACGTCGGCCCCACCAAGCCGGGCCGCGCGATCGTCGCGGCGGCCGGCAACAGCGGGTCGGTGGTCGAGTCTCCCATCCACCAGAGCGTGCGCGCGTCGCGGGGCACCACCATGCGCGTGCCGGTGCGTACGCGCGGCTCCGAGGGCGGCTCGGTGCAGATCTGGGTGACCAAGCGCGCGGGCGCCGACCTGCGCATCGGCCTCGACGGCCCCGACGGCGAGTGGATCGCGCCGGTCGCCGAGGGCTCGCAGGCGGGCAAGAACACCGATAGCTACAACGCGGGCGTCATCCACGGCTCGTCGGTCGACCAGAGCCCGGTTCCCGAGGGCTCGCGCGGCGCCGTGGTCGTGTGGACCGGCGCGTGGCCCGAAGGCACCTACCACGTGACCCTCGAAGGCGAGGGAATGGCCGACCTCTACCTCCAGGGTCTCGGCGACGCGTCGCTCGGGGCCTCGCGGTCGGCGACGTTCCGCTCGGGCGTTCGCGAGGGGACCATCAACCTCCCCGCGACGCACCCCAGCATCATCGGCGTCGGTTGCACGGTCAACCGGCCCAAGTGGATCAGCATCGGGGGGGCCGAGGTCTCTCTGCGCGTGCCCGTGCTCGACGAGGGCGGCTTCTTCTCGGCCGGTGGCGTGCGCGATCTCGAAGAGGGAGAGGTCTGCTGGTTCTCGAGCGCCGGCCCGACCGTCGTGGGCGTGCCCAAGCCCGACATCTCCGCGCCGGGCGCCCTCGTCATCTCTGCGCTCAGCCGTACCGCCACGCCGGGCAACCCGGGCAGCGTCTTCACCAACCCGTCGTGCCCGCGCAACCGCCGCGGTCAAGACGATCCCCGCTGCCTGCAGATCGACGACAAGCACGGCATCGCGGTCGGCACGTCCATGTCGTCGCCGCTCGTGGCGGGCGTGGTCGCGCTCCTCATGCAGCGCGATCCCACGCTCACGCAGGAGTCGGTGCGGGCGCTGCTCCAGGCGGGCGCGCACCCGTTCCGGGGCTCGTCGCCGTTCTTCGATCAGTCCGGCCCTGGCGAGGTCGACGCGCTCGGCGCGCTCGACGCGCTCGAGCAGATGCAGCGGCCCGAGCTGTACATGCCCAGTGTGGCCACGAGCTGGCTCACGCTCAGCGCCGACTACCTCACCGCCGACGGGTCCACCCCGCTCACGGCGATCGTCGAGCTGCGTACGGTCGACGGCGTGCACCGCGCCGACCTCTTCGACAAGGATCGCCTCCGGCCCGTGGCCCTCGTCGACGGAAAGCCGATCGGCGAGCCGGTGATGGTGCGGCGCGGACCGGGCGTCCACTACTTCGAGCTGCGGGCGCCGCCGGGCCTCGGCGGCCGGCGCGTCACGCTCGGCGCCACCTTCGACGGCGAGCCCATCGTCGGCTACCGCACCGTGCCCATCGCGCCCGACGGCTGGACGGCGGCCTACCCGGCGAGCGCGTCGGGGAGCGGCTGCGCGACGCGCCCCGAGCGCTCCGGCGCCGGGTCGATCGTCGGCGTGGGCCTCGCGCTCGCGCTGCTCTCGGCGAGGCGCCGCGCCGTCACTCGGCCGCGATCGTGACGAGCCACCCGTGCGGCTCCCAGACGGCGTCGTCGGGGTCGAAGCGATAGGCGGGATCGCCCACGTTCACGCCGACGAGCATGAGTCGGTCGGCGCCGCTCAGATCGACCACCGACATCTGCGACGACGTCGCGCGCTCCCGCGTGGGGATCGCCAGGCGACCCAGCTCACGGCCTTCGCGGTCGAGCTTGACGATCGCCCACCGAAAGAGCGCGTGCTCCTCCCACTCGATCTCGACGCGGAGGCGCGCGTGCTCCGGGGCACCCCGGGTGCTCACGATCAGGTAGCTCGCGCCGGTGGGGGCCACGGGCGCGCGTTGCGGGTAGCGCTTGGGCGTCGCGGGCCACGGCACGTCCCAGTCGGGGGTCACGCGGGCCGAGTCACCGAGCGCGCGTGACTCGGGGTGATGCAGGCCGTCGTCGGCGCTGCCCATGAACGCGCGCGCCACGCCGAAGTCGAGCATCAGGTCGTGGAGCGTCGAGCCGGTGAAGAGCGCGCTCTCGAAGCTCTTGCGCAGGATGTCGAACGTGTCGGGCTCGTCGTGCCAGCGCCGCGATCCGAGCGGGGTCTGCGTGGGCGTCAGCGCCCA
>JAGQJA010000336.1:13606-46829 GCA_020430845.1 Myxococcales bacterium | reverse complement strand
CCTACTTCACCGTGCTCACGCTGCTCGGCCTCGAGCACCAGCAGGCGTTCACCGTGCTCGGACACCCCGGCTACAAACACTTCGTGCGCCTGTGCGTCCACCCCGACGGGCGCGTGGAGGCGTGGACGATCGGCAAGGACGACGTGCTCGACCCGAGCCCCGCCGCGCTGATCGACACGTTCGAGTGGGGGCCGGCGCCGTCGCCGCCTCCGCCGAGCGTCATTCCCAGCGAGGGAGGATGACGGTGAAGCGCGTGCCGGGCGAGAGGCGGTCGGCGAACAGCTCGCCCTTGTGACGGTCGATGATGCTCTTGACGATCGAGAGGCCGAGGCCCGTGCCGCGCCCGTCGGTCTTGGTGGTGAAGAACGGCGCGAAGATCTGACCGAGGTGCTCGGGCTCGATGCCGTGGCCGTTGTCGTCGAGCGTGACGACGACGACGTCGTCGCGGCCGGTGATCGCGACGCGCAGCACGCCCCCCTCGGCAGGTAGCGCGTGGCACGCGTTGGTGAACAGGTTGACGAAGACCTGCGCGAGCTGCTCGGGCATGCCGCGGACCGCGTGCACGCCCGGCTCGAACCTTCGCTCCACGGTGGCGCCCGCGGCGGCGAGCACGTGCTCGCAGAACGCGAGGGCGCGCTCGACGACCAGCTCGATCGGCACGCGCGCCGGGGTCTCGCTCGACGGCCGCGCGTAGGCGACGAGATCCCGCGTGAAGCGGAGGATGCGCGCCGCAGACTCGCCGATGCGCGTCAGCCGCTCGAGGTCGGCCGCGTCGCCGTTCTCGTGACGCTTGAGCAGCCAGTCGGTGTACGCGACGATCGCCGTCAGCGGGTTGTTGAGCTCGTGGACCACGCCCGCGGCGAGCTGCCCGAGCACCGCGAGCTTCTCGGCCTGCACCATGTGGTCGTTGAGCTTTCGCAGGTTCTCGGCGTCGGCGCGGGCCTTCTCGTGCGCGCGCGCGAACGACAGCCCGCGGGCCATCGCCAAGGCCGCGCGACGCACCACGTGCATGACCGGCGCGTCGTCGTCCTCGATGGTGGGGTCGTCGCTCGCGACGTGCAGCGTGGTCCCGTTCGACTCCACGGTGAGGGCGCGCTCGTGCGCGTAGCCCGGAAAGAGCCGCGTCGGATCGACGCCCACGCCGCGCGCCTCTTCGCCGGGCGGCAAGCACTTGAAGATGCGCTGCTCGCCGACCTCGTCGCCCGGCAACGCCGGCAGGGCGAAGCACGCGCCCACCGCCGCCTGGCCGAGGATCTCGCCGCACGCGCGCACGAGACACTCGACGACCGCGGCCTCGCCCTCGCGCACGGGCATCTCGCACGTGGCGAGCAGCAGGTGGTCGAGCCACGCAGGATCGATGTCGAGCCGCCGCGTCACCGACACGCGGCCCTCTTGGCTCACGGGCACCGACGAGACGGTCACGCGCTCGCGCAGCTCGCTCGTGTCCGACCGGTCGGGCTTGGGCGCGGTGCTCATCACTCCCTCTCCGTCACGGCGTCGGGCGGGCCCGAACGACCGGTCGCGGGGACGTCGCCCTCGCTCGAGCGGTCGAGGTCGAGGATCTTCTGTTTGCCGACGTAGCTCTTCGTCTCGTACTTGGTGATCTTGCCGATCTTGCGGACGATCTCGGCCATCCGCTCGGCCTCGGTCTCGATCACCTCGGCCGCTGTGGCCGCCGGCGCGCCCGCCGTGAGCAGGCGACGGAGCAGCGTCGCGTAGTTGCGCACGCTCGTCAGCGGCTGGTTGAGCTCGTGAGCGGCGGCCCCGGCGAGCTCGGCGATGATCGCCTGCCGCTCCTGCGCGAGGATCTGCTCTTGCGCCTGCGCGAGGCGCTGCTCCATCTGCACCTTCTCGCGGAGGTCGTGGAAGATGCCCACCGAGCCGACGGGCGTCGTGCCCTCGTAGATGAGCGCGCCCGAGAGCGACACGGGCACCGAGACGTCGTCCTTGTCGCGGATGTCGACCTGCAGGCCCTCGATGCGACCGCCGCCCGCGCGGATCATCTTCATGATGGTCTTGGCGGTGCCCTCCGGGTAGAGCGCGCGGACGTCGCCGCCGATGACGTCGGCGCTCGAGCGCCCGTAGATGCGCTCGGCCGCGCGATTGAAGAGCAGCACGCGCCCCTTCATGTCGGCGCTGATGATCGCGTCGGCCGAGGCGTCGATGACGCGCTGGAGGAACTCCTTGGTCTGAAGCAGCTCGCTCTCGACCTCGCGCTGCTTCGTGACGTCGCGGAACGAGCAGAGCACGGCGCCGTCCTCGCGGAGCACCGAGCTGAAGTTGACGTTGACGACGATCGACGTCTTGTCGCTCCGCCGCACGCGGATGTCGACGTCCTTGGGGAAGTCGCCGCGCAAGAAGCCGGCGCGGAGGTCGGTGGCGAGCGCGCCGCTCGCGTCGTCGAAGATGTCGCCGAGGCGCCGGCCGCGCAGGTCGTTCTCGTCGTAGCCGGTGATCTCACGCGCCTTGGGGTTGGAGAAGAGCAGGCCGCCCTCGCTGTCGATGACGACGATGCCGTCGGCGGAGCTCTCGAAGAAGTCGGCGTACCGCTGGAGCGAGCGCATGCGCCGCTCGGCCTCGAACCTGGCGACCGCCACCTGCTGCGTCTGATCGCGGAGCGACTGCAGCACCCGCGCGTTGCGCAGCGCGATCGCCATCGCGCTCGCGACCGTGCGACACAGCTCGACCTCACGCGCGGCGAAGGCGCCCGGGCGCTTGGCGCGGAGGAAGAGCACGCCGAGGGCGCGGGCCTCGTAGAGGATGGGCACGATGGCGAGCGACGAGAACGTGGCCTTGCCCTGTCCCATGGTGCGGAGCACCTCGAGCAGCGGGTGGGTCGCGGCGTCCTCGATGACGAGCGACTCTCCCTTGGAGAGCACCGCCTGGATCTCGGGGTACTTGGAGAGGTCGATGGGCAGGTCGCGGAGCTGCTCGTCGTCGCTGGCGGCCACGACGTAGCCGACCGTGTCGTTCTCGCGCACGAGAACGATGGAGACGCGATCCGTCTTGGCGACCTCGGCGAGGCGCTGCACGACGGTGAAGAGGATGCCGCGGAAGTCGAGGTTGGACGCGAGCGCCTGCGTCAGCTCGAGCACGACCTGGGCGTCCTTCTCCTTTCGCGCGAGCGCCTCCATGGCGCGTCGCAGGCGGAGCTGACCGCGTACGCGGGCGACGAGCTCGACGGGACGGAACGGCTTCTTGACGAAGTCGTCGGCGCCGGCCTCGAACGCCTTGGCGATCTCGTCCTCGGCGTCGAGCGCCGTCATCACCAGCACGGGCAGGTCTCGCGTCTCGGCGCGCGCCCGCAAGATGCGGAGGATCTGGTAGCCGTCGGGCGGAGGCATGACCAGGTCGAGCAGGACGATCGAGGGGTTGACCTTCTCGATCTGTGCGAGGCCCTCCGCGCCAGAGGCGACGGCGATGCACTGCATTCCGGCTGCGGTCAAAGCCTGCGCGAGGACATGGCGGCTCACCATGTCGTCGTCGACGACCAAGACAGGTTCGTCGCTCACGGGGGGATCATATCGGTCTGGGGGCCGCAGCGCCAAGCGGAGCGCGGTCGGGCCCCGAGATCGAACGACCGCGACACCCGGACGCGCGACGGATCTCGACGCTCAGTCGAAGAGCCCGCCCTGCGGGGGCGGCGCCTTCTCGGCGGGCGGCGGCGCGCCCAGGTGCTCGTACGCGCGGCGTGTGGCGACCCGTCCGCGCGGCGTGCGGCCCAGGTACCCCTGCTGCAATAGGTACGGCTCGTAGACGTCCTCGATGGTGTCGCGCGGCTCGCCCAGCGCCGCGGCGAGCGTCTCGACGCCCACGGGCCCGCCGTCGTAGTCCTCGATGATGACCCGCAGCAGGCGCCGGTCCATCTCGTCGAAGCCCGCGTCGTCGATGTCGAGCCGCTCGCACGATCGCGCGACGATCGACGCGTCGAGCTTGCCCGTGCCGAGGACCTCGGCGAAGTCGCGCACGCGACGGAGCAGGCGGTTGGCGACGCGCGGCGTGCCCCGAGAGCGGCGCGCGATGCCCGTCGCCGCCGCGTCGTCGATCGGGCTGCCGAGCAGCTCGGCGCTGCGTCGTACGATCCGCGCGAGGTCCTCGACCGGGTAGAAGTCGAGCCGGATGATGTGCCCGAAGCGCGAGAAGAGCGGCGCCGTGAGCAAGCCCGTGCGCGTCGTCGCGCCGATGAGCGTGAACGGCTGGACCGGGATCTGGATGGCCGACGCGAACGCGCCGTCGCCCGTCATCACGTCGATGCGAAAGTCCTCCATCGCGGGGTAGAGGCTCTCTTCGACGACGGGGTTGAGGCGGTGGATCTCGTCGATGAAGAGGATGTCGCCAGGGCCGAGCTTGGTGAGCACGCCGGCGAGCGCGCCCTTGTGCTCGACGACCGGGCCGTTCGTCGCGTGCAGCTCGACGCCCATCTCGTGCGCGAGGATCTGCGCGAGCGTCGTCTTGCCCAGCCCCGGGGGCCCCGACAAGAGGAGGTGATCGAGCGGCTCCTTGCGGCGACGCGCGGCCTCGACGAAGACGCGCAGGTTCTCTTTGTGCTTGGTCTGGCCGACGTAGTCGTCGAGCGCCTTGGGGCGTAGCGAGCGCTCGAGGCGGGCGTCCTCGGGCACGAGCGCGCCGTCCACCACGCGGACCGGCTCGTCCCTCTCGTCGATCCCAGGCTTCGGCATCCCGACGTGTCTGCAACGGCGAACGCGCCGCGTAAAGCGCGCGCGACGCTGAGGCGCGCCGCGGCGAGGGCGCACACGGGGCGGTAAATATCCGTATCTCAAAGACTTTCAGGCCATAAGCTCGCCCTATTGCGAGCATAGGCCAGGCGGCGGTTCCGGCGCGCGCTCGGGTGGTCAACCTGAGGTCATGCCCGTCCGCACCGCCCCCTTCGCCCGCGCCCTCTTCGTCTCCGCCCTCGCCCTCGGTGGCCTCACGCAGGCGTGCGCCCCGGCCGCCTCCGCCCACCCCGAGCCCGCGACGCCCACCGCCGAGTCCTATCGCCCCGCTTACGTCGTCGGCGGGCGCGTGCGCGGGCTCGAGGGGATCGGCCTGTCGCTCCGCGACGCCGACGGGCGCCTGCTCCAGGTCGACGACGACGGCCGCTTCGCGTTCGGCACGCGTCTCGAGGACGGCACGCCGTACGCGGTCGAGATCGCGCGCGAGCCCATCTCGCCCGTGCAGAGCTGCGTCATCGTCAACGGCAAGGGCACCATCTCGGGCGCGAACGCGGTCTCGGTCGAGGTCGTGTGCACGACGCTCCGGGTGGACGACGAGGACCTGCGCGCGGCGACCGCAGAAGAAGCGGCGGTCGACGTGCGCCAAGCCTCTCGCTGAGCGCGGTGCGGCGACGGCTGCGAGCGCGTCAGGCCGAGAGCTGCGCGGCGAGCCACGCGCGGAGCTCGCGCGTCGCGTCGATGAGGCGCCCGCGCACGACGAAGAGCTCTCCGTCCCGCTTGGACCCGTGAGACTTCACGCGGAGCGCGGCCCCCGTCTCGACGACGACGGTGCTCACGCGCGCCCCGGGCGGAGCGGGCACCGGAGAGCGGACGGTCACGGCGTCGCCCTCGAGCGTCTCGAGGTCCGCGCGCTCGCCCGAGTCGAGGCGGAGCTCGACGCTCACTCGCCCCTCCGCGCGCGACCGATCGCCGCCTTGGCCTCCCGCTCGGCCGTCTTCTTGGCGATGTCGGCGCGCTTGTCGTGGAGCTTCTTGCCCTTGCCCAGGCCGAGCTCGACCTTCACGCGGCCGCCCTTGAGATAGAGCTTGAGCGGCACGAGCGTATAGCCGTCGCGCGAGAGCGCGCGGTCGATCTTGCTGATCTCGCTCTGGTGCAGAAGCACCTTGCGCGCGCGCCGCGTGTCATGCGGGAAGGCCGTCGCCTGCTCGAACGGGGCGACGTACATCTGCTTGAGCCAGCACTCGCCGCGATCCACCGACGCGTACGCGTCGACCATCTCGACCTTGCCGTGTCGGATCGACTTGACCTCGCTGCCCACGAGCACGAGCCCACCCTCGAAGCGCTCGTCGATCGTGTAGTCGTGCGTCGCGCGCCGGTTCTGGACGAGGACCTTCTGCGCCTCGGCTCTCTCGGTCTTCTTGTCTTTCACGGCAGCGTGGGACCTATCGCCCCGCCGCGGCCCAGGGTCAATGGGTCGTCAGCCGCCGTCGGCCGGGGGCAGCTCCTCGCCTTCGTACGGGAGCACGAACTCTTCTTCTGCGTGCTCGATCCCGAGCCGGTCCTCGAGGCGGACGAGGCGTTGCCGCAGCTGCTCGTTCTGCGCGACGAGCGCGCGCACCATGTCGGTGACCGGGTCGGGGAGGTTCGCGTGGTCGAGCGCCGCGTCGACGCGCGACTTGGCCGGGACGATGACGCGCGCGGGGACGCCGACGACGGTGGCCCCCTCGGGCACGGGACGCACGACGACGCTCCCCGAGCCGATGCGCGCGTGCGCGCCGACGTCGATGGCGCCGAGCACGCACGCGTTGGACCCGACGACCACGCCTTGGCCGAGCTGCGGGTGGCGCACCGTGCGCGCGAGCGACACGCCGCCGAGCACCACGCCCTTGTAGAGCAGACAGTCGTCGCCCACAGTCGCCGTCTCGCCGATGACGATGCCCATGCCGTGGTCGATGAACACGCGACGCCCGAGCTTGGCGCCCGGGTGGATCTCGATGCCCGTGAGGAAACGGTTCATGTGGCTGACGGAGCGCGCCGCGAAGATCGCCTTGTGCGTCCACAGGTCGTGCGCCACGCGGTGCAGCCAGAGCGCGTGGATGCCGGGATAGAGGAAGACGACCTCGACGGCCGAGCGCGCCGCGGGGTCGTTGCAGCGCACCGCCGCGATGTCCTCACGCGCGCGGGAGATCGCCGCGGGCATGGACCGAAGCCACCGCGCGGCGGCCTTGAGCAGCACCATCGCCATGTTCGAGGGCCGGGAGTGTAACGTAGATGTGCTCGCGATGCCGGTCGTTCCTCCCCCCCGCGCCCTGCCCCGTCCTCGACGCTCGACGCCCGTGACGCTGGCCGATCACCGGGTCTTTCGCGTGGAGCGGAGCGTCTTCACCCAGCCGGGCACGCCGCCGCACGACGTGCAGGGCTTCACGCTCGCGTGCGGAGACTGGTGCAACGTCGTCGCCGTGACCGACACCGACGAGATCGTGCTGGTGTGGCAGCATCGCTTCGGCATCGACGCGCCGTCGCTCGAGATCCCAGGGGGCCTCGTCGACCCCGGGGAGGCGCCGCTCGAGGCGGCGGTCCGCGAGCTGGCCGAAGAGACGGGCTGGGAGGCCGAAGGCGCGCGACCGCTCACGTCGGTGCACCCGAACCCGGCGCTCCAGGGCAACCGATGCTTCTCGTTCGTGGCGCGGGCGGCGCGGCTCGGCGCGCAGCGCACGACGCCCGGGGAGATCTGCGAGCCGGTGCTCGTGTCGGTGCGAGACGTGGCGCGCGCGCTCGACGCCGGAGAGATCGAGCACGCGCTCGCGGTGGTGGCGCTCGAGACCTACTTGCGGCGGCGCGCGGCGGGCGAGATGTCGATCACGTCGGCGTCGGCGAGCTCCTCCGCGTCGTCTTGAGCGGGCAGAACCGTCTCTTGCGTGATCTCGCAGGCGTCGACGCCCAGCTCGCGCGCGAGCGCCCGGCGGAGCACGTCGCGCGCGTCGGCGGCGCCCATGGCGATGGCCGCCCGCCTCAGGTCCCACGCCATCGCGCTCACCGACGGGTAGCGGTCGTCGGGGTCGACCTGCAGCGCACGGTGGAGGATGTTGGCGAGATCGCCGGGGAGATCGGGCTCGATGCAACGACCGAGGATGTGGCCGTCGCGCGCCAGCGACAGGATCTCGTCGTGCGCCATGCCGCGGGGAAAGCGTGGGCCCACGAGCAGCTCGCGCACGAGCAGCCCGAGCGAGAAGACGTCCGAGCGCGCGTCGCCCTTGCGCCCTCGCGCGACCTCGGGCGACATCGTGTCGACGCGCTTGGCCACGCTGCGGAGGCTTCGCACGGTCGAGCTCGCGGCGCGCGCCGACGAGTAGCCGAAGTCGGCGACCTTCACCTCGCCGCGCCACGAGAGGAGCACCTCGCTCGCCGAGAGCGCGAGGTGGTTGAGGCCGAGGTGCACGCCGTCGGTGCCGCGTGCCGTGCGCGCTCCGTCGAGCGCGGCCGCGATCTCGGCGCCCACGTACAGGGCGAGGTCGAGGGGGACGCGCCGCCCCCCGCTCACGGCGTGCTCGAGGAACGTACGGAGCGAGACGCCGTCGACGCGCTCCATCACCACGTGGGGCTGCCCGTAGAAGAAGCCGAACTCGTACGTGCGGACCACGTTGGGGTGCTCGACGCACGCGCCCTTCGCCGCCGCGACCGCGAGGGCCTCGGCGACGACCTCCGCGTCGTCCGACGAGAGGGACGGGAACATCTTGACGGCGACCCTACGACGCACGCCGAACGCGCTCGAGAGCACGCCCGCGTACACGACAGAGCCTTCGCCGCGTCCTAGGACCTCGGCGAGCTCTATCTTTCGTCCCCCCCCAAGATCGACGACCTCCGACTTACGAAAGGCATCATGCCCGTTCAGGCGCATTGAATACTCCGCTATATCCCGTTGCAAACGGCGCGCCGCGCTCGCGCCCGACGTGCACGCCGCACCGGTCGCCCCTGGCGCCTCGGGCTTCGTGAGGCCCTCAGAGTCCGTGGATCCGTGGGGATCCGTGCGCGGATCCGCGGTCGTTCTGGAGCGATGTGGACGAGTGTGGTCTGTGATGCGACCGCGAGCCGCCGGGCGCACCGTCGTGCCCGTGGCGGCGAGGACGTGCTTGTGGCGGCGAGGACGTGCCCGTGGCGGCGAGGGTCGGCGTGGACTATCGAGAGGGCGTGGTCCCCTCACCCCTGCACCCTCGCCTGCACTTGTTCGTGTGCACGAACCGCCGCGACACCGCCGACCCGCTCGGCGAGGGCTGCGGCGAGCGCGGCGAGGTCGTGTACGCCGCGCTCAAGCGGGCGGTGGCCGAGCGCGGCGAGGTGCGCGAGACATGGGTGAGCCGCACGCACTGCTTGGGCGTGTGCCCGAGGCGTGGCGCGACGGTCGCACGGAGCCCGGCGCTCGACGGGGTCGCGGTGCTCTCGGAAGTGGACGCCTCCGACGCCGACGCGCTGCTCCGCGCGCCGCAAGCCGCACCCGATTGGTCCGCCATCGAGGAGACGCTCGCCAAGCAGGAGAAGCTCGAGGCCGAGCGCGTGCTCGAGCTCGCGCGGCGCCTGCACCCCGGGCTGACCGCCGAGGACATCCGCAACCCGCACGACTTCCCCGCCCTCGAGGACACCGACTGGCACTACGCGGACGGCGTGCTGACCGGCATCCAGAGCGCGGCCAACTCGCTCCGCGCGATGCGCCGCGGCGGCGCGTCCAAGCCGGGCACCGACGACGGCGAGCCCGAGCCGTGAGCAAGAAGCGCAAGAAGACCGACGCGACCGAGACCAAGCCCGCGCCCAAGGCGTTCGGCGGGTTCCACGCGCTCGCCGACAAGCTCGGCCCGCTCAAGAGCGCCGCTGCGACGAAGGCCGCGCCTGCAACGAAGGCCGACGCGCCCGAGCCGACGCCACGCAAGCCGACGCCACCCAAGCCGGCGACGACGACGCGCTCGTCGCCGCTCGACGACGCGGACGACAGCGTCACGTTCCACCGGCTCATGTCGGGCGTGAAGCCGCTCGAGCGCGGCGCGGAGCGCACCACGGTCGACGTCGCGCGAGAGCGCACGGCGGTCGAGGCCGACGCGGCGGTGGAGCGGCTGCGCGCGTTGGTCGACGACGGCGTGCGCTTCGAGGTGTCGGACGACGGTGACCACGTGGAGGGCCGGCGCGTCGACACGCCACCCGCGCTCGTGCGCAGCCTACGCCGCGGTGCGTTGCCCATCGACGCGCGCCTCGACCTGCACGGACTGAGCGCGGCCGACGCCAAGGCTCGGACGCTCGCGTTCTTGTCGGAGATGCGCGGTCGCGGAGAGCGCTGCGTGCTCGTCATCCACGGAAAAGGCGAGGGCGTCTTGCGTGGTGAGCTGACGGCGTGGCTCTCACAAGGACGCGCGCGCGACCACGTCTCGGCGTTCGTCACGGCGCACGCCGAGGACGGAGGCGCGGGCGCGCTCTACGTCGCGCTGCGTCGTTGAACGCGAGGCCGCGGCACATTTTCCGTGGCACGGGTGGCGCGAGGGACTAGTGTCCGGCGCGGAGATTGAGATGGTCGAGAAGCTCCAGAAAGTGTGGCTCGACGGCGAGCTCGTCGACTGGGACGCCGCGCAGGTTCACATCCTCACGCACTCCTTGCACTACGGGCTGGGCGCGTTCGAGGGCATCCGCGCCTACAAACGCGAGGACGGCAAGAGCTACGTGTTCCGGCTCGAGGAGCACGTGAACCGCCTCTTCGACACCTGCCGGCTCATCCTCATCAAGCCCAAGGTGACGCACGAGGACGTGGCGCGCGGCTGCATCGACGCGCTCCGCGCCAACCACCTCGACGAAGGGTACCTGCGGCCGATCGTGTTCATGGGCGAGGGCGCGATGGGCATCTACGCGCCCAACAACCCCATCCGCACGGCGATCATCGCGTGGAAGTGGGGCGCGTACCTCGGCGAAGAGGCGCTCAAGAGCGGCATCCGCTGCAAGATCAGCTCGTTCGCGCGGCACCACATCAACATCAGCCTCGCCAAGGCCAAGATGATGGGCCAGTACACGAACAGCATGCTCGCCAAGCGCGAGGCCAAGCTGGGCGGCTACGACGAGGCCATCCTGCTCGACGCGGCGGGCTACGTGTCCGAAGGCTCGGGCGAGAACCTGTTCATCGTGCGCAAGGGCGTCATCCACACGCCCGACCTCTCGTCGTCCATCCTCGAGGGCATCACGCGCGACACCGTCATCACGCTCGCGCGCGAGGCCGGCATCGAGGTCAAAGAGGGGCGCATCACGCGCGACCAGCTCTGGCTCGCCGACGAGGTCTTCCTCACGGGCACCGCCGCCGAGATCACGCCGGTGCGCGAGGTCGACGATCGGCCCATCGGCGACGGCAAGGTCGGCCCGATCACGAAGCGGCTGCAGGAGCGCTTCTTCGACATCGTGCGCGGCACAGACACCAAGCACGTCGACTGGCTGACCGCCGTTTAGCCCAATGAGCTCGCGGCGTTGCGCAATCATCGCGGCGCTCTTCGTGGCGACGGGGTGCGAGGCGAGCGCGCCGCCGCAGCCTGCCGCGGCGCCCACACCGCCCGTCGCGCCCAAGCCCGTGGCCTTCGCGTCGAGCGACGCGCGCTGGGGCAAGTTCCACTCGAAGCGCTTCCGGCTCCAGCTGCCGCTGCCCGACGGCAAGACGTGGCGCATCGACGACCACTCGAAGGAGGAGCTCGTCGCGACGCACGAGGCCACGCACACGCGCCTGCGCCTCTTGGCGACCAAAGAAGAGGAGCTCGTCAACCGCGCCAAGTGCGAGGAGCGCGCGCGCGCCCGCGGCTGGGTCACGGGCGAGCTCACCACGGTGGAGGACGCGGTCACCGTCGGCCCCGAGGCGTACGACTCACGCATGTGGGTCGCCCTGGCCGTGGCCCGGCCCGGCGCGCCGCTCGCGGGGCACGTGTACCTGTTCGGCGCGTTCATCCGGAGCTGCCTGCTCGTCCACGTGACCACCGACGTGCCCGGCGCGAACGACGAGGACGTGCTCTCGGCGCGGCTGGCGGTGGCGCGAGCCCGCATCGTCACGGGCATCCGGCTCGACCCGCCCCGGACCGGCGACGACGGCGTTCCGCGCGAGAACGCCGCGCGCCCGCGTTGAGCTATCGTCACGGTCGATGACGCCGCTCGACAACGCCGTCGCGATCGAGACGCCCGAGCACATCGTCTTCCACTATCGGCTCGCGGGCCCCGCGCGCCGCGCGGTCGCGCACTTGCTCGACCTCTTCCTCTGCTACGGCGCGGTCGCCGCCGTGGGCCTCGTGCTGGTGCTCGCCGGCGGTGACGTCGACGACTTCGGCGCGTGGATGAAGACGAGCATCGGGGTGCTGCTCCTGCTCGCGTTCTTCGCGCAGTGGATCTACTTCGCCGCGTGGGAGGCGGCCGTCGGCGCGACGCCCGGGAAGATGGCGCTCGGGCTGCGCGTCGTGACGTCGGCCGGCCGTCCCATCGACCTCACCGCCGCGACGCTGCGGAACCTGCTCCGCGCCGCCGACGTGCTGCCCGTGGGCTACGGGGTCGGCGTGGTGACGATGGCGCTCGGGAGCAAGTTCCAGCGCATCGGCGATCTCGTGGCCGACACGATGGTCGTCGCGCCCGATCGCGCCGCGCGCGCGAAGCGACTGGAGATACGGCCGGAGCCCAGGCCGAGCGAGCTCGCGACGATCCCCGACGTGGTGCGGCTCGATCCCGACGAACGCGCGGCCCTCGACCTCTTCTTGCGCCGGCGCGCGCGCCTCGGCCCGGCCCGCGAGCTCGAGCTGGCGGCGATGGTCGCGCCGGTGTTCATGCGCAGGTTCGGCTGCGCGCACGCGAGCCCGAGCCGTCTGCTCGCGCTCCTCTACGACCGGGCGGCGCGGAGCGGTCGCGTCGAGAGCCCGCCGTCGTCGCGCGCGGCAAAGTCGGGCCGCGAAGGGGCAGAGCCGTGGCGCTGACGTCGGCCCTGAGCGAGCAGGCGTTCGCCGAGCGCCGCGCCACCGACTGGGAGGCGCTCGCCGACCTCGCGTCTCGCGCGAGCCGCAGCCCGCGCAAGCTGAGCGCCGGCGACGTGGAGCGCCTGTCACCGCTCTACCGCAACGTGTGCGCCGACCTCGCCTACGCGCAGTCCGCGCACTACAGCGCGCCGCTCGCCGACTACCTGCGCGATCTGACCGCCGCCGCCCACGCCGCCCTCTACGGGCGCACCAAGCGGCGCGGACGCGGCGAGGTGCTGCGCGTCTGGATGGGAGCCTTTCCGCGCGCGGTGCGACGCCACCACCGCGTGATGTGGCTCGCCGCGGCCCTCTTCTTCGGTTCGTTCGCGCTCGGCTTCGCGCTCGCGCTCCGTGACCCCACGTTCGCCTTCCGCGTCGTCCCCGAGGGCATGCTGCGGCCGCTCGCAGAGGCGTACGCGCGCGGCTTCGGCGAGGGCCGCGAGGCGGGCGAAGGCGCGCTCATGGCCGGGTTCTACGTGAACAACAACGTCGGCATCGCGCTCCGCTGCTTCGCGGTGGGCATCTTCGGCGGGCTGCCGACCGCGTTCTACCTCGTGCACAACGGCCTCTCGATCGGCGCCACGCTCGGCTACGTCGCGGCACAAGGAGCCGGCTTCAACGTGCTCACGTTCGTGGTGGGCCACGGCTCGCTCGAGCTCGGCGCGATCGTGCTCGCCGGGGGCGCGGGCATGGCGCTCGGGTGGTCAGTCGTCGCGCCGGGCGAGCTGACGCGCGCGGCCTCGCTGCAGCGCGCGGCGCGCGACGTGGTGGTGATCGTCTTCGGCGCTGCCGTGATGCTCGTCTTCGCCGCCGGGCTCGAGGCGTTCTGGTCGGCGTCCTCCCTGCCCGCCGTCGTCAAGCTCTCGGTCGGGGCGGCCCTCTTCGTGCTCGTGGCGCTCTACCTCACGCTCGCCGGCCGCGGCGAGGAGGGGCGCGCGTGACGGCCCGCGTCCCCAAGGCCCACGTCGTGCTGCGCGACCGTCCCGTGCTCGACGTGCTCGACCTCGCGCTCCGCTTCGTCGTCACGCGCGGCAAACCCTTCGCGCTCGTGTCGCTCGTCGTCGTCGTGCCCGGTTGGCTCGCGAGCGCGGCGATCGCGCGTGAGATGGGCGCGGCGTGGGGTTGGCTGGCGGCTCTCGCGCTCGCGTCGATCGCGCAGACGCCGGTGACGCTCCTGGCGTCGCGCCTCGTCTTCGAAGAAGAGACGTCGGTGCGCGACGTGCTCGGCGCGTCGGCGCGCCTGCTCCCGCTGGTGCTCGTGCTCCGCGTCGTGCAGGCCGCGGCGCTCACGATCGCCTACTCGATGCTCCTGCTCCCGGGCATCTGGGCCTCTGCCGTCTTCGTCTTCGGTCCGGAGATCCTCATCCTCGAGCGCGGCGGCCTCCGCGCGACGCTCTCGCGCGCGCAGCGCATGTCGTCGGTGGCGTTCACCGACGCGATCTTCGCCGACATCGTCTTGGGCATCCTGCTCGTCGCGTCGATCCTCCTCGGCGAGTGGGTCGGACGCGCGATCGCCGGCGACGTCTTGCAGTTCAGGCTCCCGCCGGGCCTCTTCGACCAAGGCATCAGCGACTTCGCGCTGCTCGGCATGTGGCTCACGCTGCCGTATCGCACGACCGCGCGGCTCTTCGTCTACCTCAACGTGCGCACGCGCACCGAGGGTTGGGACATCCAGACGCGCTTCGCGGCGATCGCGGCGCGCGCCGCGTCGGAGGCCGAGGCGTGACCCGCGCGACGGGACGCGCCCACGCGAGGGCCGTCGGCCGCGTGGCCTCGTGCGTGGCGCTGATCGCCCTCGTCGCATCGCCGGTCCGCGCGGTGGGCGCTCCGGCGCTCCACGCGCCAGATGACGCCGCGCGGGCGAGCGCCGATCTCCGCAAGGACCCGAAGTATGCATTCTGCACTAAACCGCAGCGCCCCCTCGGCCCGAGACAGGCCGCGCTGTGCCCGCTGGCGACCGACCTCGACGGCTGCGAAGGGCTGCGCGCCGCGTGCGACGTACCGGCGCCGAAGGTGGAGCGATCGACGCGTTGGCTCGACGACCTCATCGCCAGCCTCGGTGTCGTGGCCCAGGCGCTCGTGTGGGTGCTCGTCGGCGCGATCGCCCTCCTCGTCATCATCCCCGTCGTGCGCGCGCTCCTGCGGTCCCGCCGCGAGCGCGAGGCCGATCGCGAGGACGTCCGGCGCCCCGTCGAGGTCCACGCCCACGCGCCGACCGACGAGGCGAGCGCCATCGGCGACGCCGCGAGCCTGCTCTCACGCGCGGACGAGCTCGCGCGCGCCGGCGACCACGCGCGCTCGCTGTCGCTCTACCTCTCGGCGTCGCTCGCTGCACTCGACGCGCGCGGCGCGATCCGCATCGCGCGCCACCGCACCAACGGCGAGTACGTCCGATCTTGCGCCGACGCTGGCGCGCGCGCGCCTCTCCGCGACATCGTGCGCGAGGTCGACGGCGTCGAGTTCGGGGGCCGGCCCGCCACGGCCGAGGTGTCGACGCGCGCCCGCTCCCGCGCCGAGGCGATCGTCCGCGCCGCCGGAGTGGTCGCACTGCTCGTGGGCCTCGTCGGTTGTGGCGGCCTGCGAAAGCCCGGCACCGTGGACGATCCGGCCGGCGGCGAGCTCGGCGTGGCGGTGCTCCGCGCTCAGGGGCTCACGGTCTCCAAGCTCGACCGCTCGATCGCGACCTTGCCGATGCCGGCGCACGACGAGCTCGCGCCTGTGGTCGTCGTCGACATGGAGCAGACGGTGCTCGAGGACGACGCGATCGAGCACGTGATGCGCTGGGTGCGCGAGGGCGGCGTGCTCGTGCTCTTCGGCGCGCCCTCGCGGTGGCCCCGAGACGTGGGCGCGACCGAGACGTCGGCGTCGGGCCGCGAGCTGCGCTGGGTCTGGTACGAGGACGACGACGACGAGGCGGCCGCCACGTCGGTCGTGCCGATCCGGGCCACGCTCGCCCGCGGCGACGCGCTGCAGTGGCCCGGCGCTGCGCCGCTCGTGCGCGTCGGTGACGGGACGTACGCGGGCGCGCGCATCTTCGGCCGGGGACGCGTCGTCGGTGTCGCCACGTCCGAGCTCCTGACCAACGTGAGCGTCGCGCGCGGGGACAACGCCGTGATGTTGGCGGCCATCGTGCAGAGCGCAGCGTCACCGTTCGCCGCCGCGGTCGACGGAGCGCCCGACCCGAACGCGCACCGCACGATCAAGATGGCGCGACCCGAGGACGGCATCCCGCCGCCGGGCAACCCGTTCGCGGCGCTTTCGCGCGCCGGCCTCGACCTCGGCCTCTGGCACGCAATCGTCGCCACCGCCCTGCTCTTTCTCGCCTACGGCGTGCGCCACGCGCGCGCCCGCAAGACGCCTCCGCCGACGCGACGCGCCTTCCTCGAGCACGTGCGCGCCACGGGCGCCTTCTGGAGGCGGGCTCGCGCCGACGGCGTCGCGCTCGCGAGCTACGCGCGCTTCGTCGAGGAGCGCCTGCGCGAGGAGGCCCGCGGCGCGCACGATCCGGTCGCGCTCCTGGCGTCGCGCGCCGAGAGCCCCGACGAGCACGTCGCCGCCGTATGGGAGAAGGCCTCCGCGGCCAAGGAGCGCCCCGACGAGCGCCGCGCCGGTGACCTGAGCGCGCTGGGCGAGCTCGTGCGCCTGGCGCGGAGGGCCCTCTACCGACGCAGGTGAGCTCTGGCCGCGAGGCGCAGGCCAGGCTAGACGTCTCCTCCCCAGATGCGTATCGAACGACACCTCGACGCCCTCGCGCGCAGAGCCATCCAAGACGCCCTCGGCGTCGAGGCAGAGCCGGCCCTCCGCCCCACCCAAGACCCGAAGCACGGCGACTACCAGATCAACGGGCTCTTGGGGCTCAAGGCAAAGCTCGGCAAGCCCCCGCGCGAGATCGCCGCGCCCGTGGCGGCGCGCATGCTCGAAGCGGCCGAGATCGCGGAGGCCGAGATCGCGGGCCCCGGCTTCGTGAACCTCCGCCTCTCACCGGCGTTCGTCTCGCAGGCGCTCGCGCGCGACCTCGACGACGCCCGCACGGGCGTGCCCGCGGCCGAGCCCAAAGAGCGCGTCGTCGTCGACTTCTCGAGCCCCAACATCGCCAAGCGCATGCACGTGGGCCACCTGCGATCGACCATCCTGGGCGACGCGCTCGTGCGCATCTTGCGCACGGCCGGGCACGAGGTGATCGCCGACAACCACCTCGGCGACTGGGGCACGCAGTTCGGCCTGCTCATCGCCGGCATGCGCGAGTGGGGCGACGAGGCCGCGCTCGACCGCGAGCCCATCGACGAGCTCGAGCGCGTCTACCGGCTCGCGAGCGAGCGCGCCAAGACCGACGAGGCGTTCGCCGAGCAAGCCCGGGCCGAGCTGGCCAAGCTCCAGGCCGGCGACGCGACCAACCGCGCGCTCTGGGAGCGCTTCGTGGCGGCGACGCGCAAGAGCCTCGACGCGGTCTACGCGACGCTCGGCGTGTCGTTCGATCTCTGGCTCGGCGAGAGCGCGTACCACGCCGCGTGCGCCGGCGTGGTCGACCTGCTCGTGTCCAAGGGCATCGCGCGCGAGAGCGAGGGCGCGATCGGCGTGTTCTTCAAGGAGCTCGACGACGCCCCCAAAGACCTGCGCGCCACGAAAGAGCCCTTCCTCGTACGCAAGCGCGACGGCGCGTTCATGTACGCGACGACAGACGTGGCGACGGCGTTCTACCGACGCGACGAGCTGCACGCAGACCGCGCGCTCTACGTCGTCGACATGCGCCAGGCGCTGCACTTCAAGCAGCTCTTCGCCGTGGCCAAGATGCTCGGCATCGAGACGCGCCTCGAGCACGTCGCGTTCGGCTCGGTGTTGGGCGAGGACGGCAAGCCGCTCAAGACGCGCGACGGCAAGGCGGTCACGCTCGAGAGCCTGCTCGACGAGGCCGCCACGCGCGCGTCGGCCCGCATCCAAGAAGAGGGGCTCGACCTGGGCCCCGACGAGGCGCCCGCCGTCGCGCGCGCCGTGGGCATCGGCGCGGTCAAGTACGCGGATCTGCGCCAGAATCGGGCGAGCGACTACACGTTCGACTGGGACAAGATGATCTCGTTCAAGGGCAACGCGGGACCTTACCTGCAGTACGCCTACGCCCGCATCCGCAGCATCCTGCGCAAGGCCGAGGTCGACATGGACGCGGTGCGCGGCGCGCCCGCGCTCGACACGCCCGCCGCGGACGCGCTGTGCCGAGTGCTCCTGCGCTACGGCGAGGTCGTGCACGCCGCCGCCGAGGCGAGCCTCCCCCACCTGCTCTGCGATCACCTCTACGCCGTGGCGCGCGGGTTCTCGGCGTTCTACGAACAGTGCCACGTGCTGCGGGCCGAGGGCGACGAGCGCACAGCCCGCCTCGCCACCTGCGCCCTCGCGGGGCGACAGCTGCGCGACGGCCTGACGATGCTGGGCATCGACGTCATCGAGCGCATGTGACGCGCCGCCCGCGCGCCGACGCGCCTCTCCCCTTGTCCTTCGGCGCTCACCCCGTACCATCCGTGCGCGCATGAGCCTCGAACGCTTTCAAGCGGTGTGGGATCAGATCCGTGAGCAGATGGCGCGGGCGGTGGTCGGCCAGGACGAGCTCGTCCACGGTCTGATGGTGTCGGCGATCGCCGGCGGCCACGCGCTGCTCGAGGGCGCCCCTGGCCTGGGCAAGACGCTGGTGGCCCGCGCCTTCGCGCGTGCGTCGGGCAGCGCGTTCAAGCGCGTGCAGTTCACACCCGACCTCATGCCGAGCGACGTCACGGGCTCGTCGGTGTACGACCGACAAGCCGGCGACTTCTCGTTCGTGCCGGGGCCCATCTTCTGCGAGCTGCTCCTCGCCGACGAGATCAACCGCGCCCCCGCCAAGACCCAGTCTGCGCTGCTCGAGGCGATGCAGGAGCGTCAGGTGACCGTCGACGGCGTCTCGCGCCCTCTGCCGCCCACGTTCATCGTGGTCGCCACGCAGAACCCCGTCGAGTCGCAGGGCACCTACCCGCTGCCCGAGGCGCAGCTCGACCGCTTCTTGGTCAAGCTCACCGTCGCCGACCCGCCGCGCGACATCGAGGAGCGCATCGTGCGAAACCACGCGAGCGGCTTCGACCCGACGGACCTGTCGGCCGTGCAGGCGGTGACGACCCCCGACGAGCTCGCCGCGCTCCAGGCGCTCGCGCGATCGGTCCGCGTCGACGACGGCGTCATCTCGTACGTGGTCGACCTCGTCCGGCGTACCCGCGAGGACCGCGCCATCGAGCTCGGCGCGTCTCCGCGCGCGTCCATCGCCATGATGAAGGCCGCGCAGGTGATCGCGGCGAGCGAGGCCCGCGACTTCGTCACGCCCGACGACGTCAAGCCCATCGCCAAGGCCGTCCTGCGGCACCGCGTGATGATGCACGCCGACGCCGAGCTGCAGGGCGTGACCGCCGACGAGCGCATCGACGACATCTTGCGCGCCGCCCCCGTGCCTCGGGTCACGTGATCGTCCCGACGCGGCGCCTCGTGACCCTCGCCTTCGCGTGCGCGGCCGTCGCGCTCGCCGCGGGCATCGCGCGCGTCGACGCCCGACCGCTCTTGATCATCGACGTGCTCGTCCTCGTGGCGTGCGCGGTGGACGCCGCGAGCGCGGTGAGGAGGCGCCTGACCGTCGAGCGCGAGGCCCCGCAGATCTTCTCGGTCGGTCGCCCCAACCTCGTGACGCTCACGGTTCGGAGCTCGAGCGACCGCCCCGTGCGCGGCACTGTCGCCGACGATCCGCTCGAGGCCTGCGAGCCGTGCGACCTGCCGGCGCGCATCACGGTTGCGCCGCGCGGCACGTGCACGGTCCGCTACGAGGTCACGCCCCTCCGCCGCGGCCCGCGCGCGTTCGGCGCCGTCACCGTGCGCTACCTCATGCCGCTCGGGCTCTTCTGGCGCCAGGAGCGTCACGAGCTCCCGCGCGACGTCGACGTCTACCCCGACGTCCACGCGGCGCGTGCGCTCGAGCTCCTGCGCCGACAGGGCCGCCAGGACGCGAGGCTCGGGTCGCTGCGCGTGCGAGGCGGCGACACCGAGTTCGAGCGCCTGCGCCCGTACGTGCGCGGCGACGAGGTGCGGCACGTCGATTGGCGAGCGAGCGCGCGCAAGGACGAGATCGTCGTGCGTCAGTTCCAGGCCGAGTCGAACCAAAACGTCGTCTTCGCCGTCGACCTGGGCCGCTCGATGCGCGGTGAGAGCGCGGGCATCGGCGCGGTCGATCGGGCGCTCGCGGCCGCGCTGCTCGCGGCCGACGTGGCGGTGCGCGGGGGCGACAAGGCGGGCCTGTTCACCTTCGACGATCGACCTCGATCGCTCCTTCGGCCCACGGGCGGACGCGCGGGGGCGCGCAAGCTGACGCGCGCGGCGTACGCCCTCGAAGCCGGGCTCGCCGCCACCGACTACCGCGCCGCGATGGTCTTCCTCAAGGCGCAGGTCAAGGCGCGGTCGCTGTTCGTCATCTTCACCCAGGTGCTCGAGCCGCGCGCCGCGCGCGAGCTGGCCGGGGCTGTCCGCGCGCTCGTGCCGCGACACCTCCCGCTGTGTGTGCTGATGCGCGACGACGCCGTCGAAGAGCTCGCGCTCGGGCCGGCCGACGACGACGGAGAGGACGCGTTCGGGCGGGCGGCCGCGGCGAGCGCGCTCTCTTGGCGCGCGGGCACGGTGCGCGCGCTGGAGCGAGCCGGCGCGCTGGTGCTCGACGCCCGCCCCGCCGACGTGACGCCGGAGCTGGTCAAGCGCTTCCTCGAGATCAAGGCGCGACGCCTGCTCTGACGCCCGCGGGCTGGGGCGCCTACTTGTTGGAGTCGTTGCGCTTCGCGAGCAGATCCGCGAACGTGCCGAACTTGGCCTCGCGCTTCACCTGCGCGCGGTACTGCTGGTACGCGTTGCGCTCGCTCTCGTCGTTGAGGGCGCGGATCGAGAGCTTGAGGTCTCCCCTGCGCGGGTCGTGCTCGATGACCTTGGCCTCGAGCTCCTTGCCCACCGGGAAGAGCTTTCGCAGCTCGGTGCCGCGCGGCGTGCCCGTGGCGCTCGCGCTCACGAACCCACGCGCCTGGCGTCCGGTCGCGCCGAGCACGCGCACCGTGAGGCCGGCTTGCTCGACGGCCATGACGACGACCTTGAGGTTCTTGTGCAGTTGCACGCGCTGCGGGGTCTCGTTGGCCGCGTCGCCCGTGGGCGCCGGGTGGAGCGCGATGCGGTGCGCCTTGGCGTCGACCGACGCCACGACGACCTCGAGGTCCTGTCCGACCTTGAGAAGCTCCTCGGGGTGCTCGATGCGCTTGATGGAGAGGTCGGCCGTGTGGATGAGCCCGTCGATGCCGGACTCGAGCTCGATGAACGCGCCGAACGGCTGGAGCCGCGCGACCTTGCCCATGTGCTTGGTGCCGGGGGCGTACTTCTCGGCCACGCGCGTCCACGGATCTTCGATCGCAGACTTGCGCGAGAGCCAGATCTTGCCCTTCTCGTCGACGCGGAGGATCTTCACGCGGCACGTCTCGCCGACCTTGAAGACGTCGCGCGGCTGGTCGGCGCGGTTGTGGCTCATCTCGCTGAGCGGGACGAGGCCCTCGACGCCACCCACGTCGATGAACGCGCCGAAGCCGACCACGGTGCGGACGACGCCGTCGACGACGCTACCGATCTGGAGCGTCTTGAGCGCCTCTTCGCGCGCGGCCTTGGCCTCGCTCTCGAGCTGCGCGCGCCGCGAGAGGACGACGTCGCGCCCGCGCTTCGCGTACTGCGTGACGAGGAACGGCAGGCGCTTGCCCACGAGGTGGGACAAATCGGCGCCCGGGCGCAGGTCGACGCACGACGCCGGAGCGAACGCGCGCAGACCGTCGACGTCGACCTCGACGCCGCCCTTGATGACGCCCGTCACGAGGCCGTCGACCAGCGTGTTGTCCTTCGCCGCTTGCGACACGTGCGCCTTCGCGCGGGACGCGCGGCGCGGGTGGTGCGTGAGGACGACGAGGCCACCGCGACCGCCGTCGTTGTGCACGAGGCCGACGAACGACGCGCCGGGCTCGAGGATCACGCGGGGCAGCTGCGGGTTCTCGGGCGGCGGCTTGGCCGCGACGACCGCGACCTTGTCACGGATCGTCTCGCCGGTCGGCGCCGTGGGCGTCTCGCCCGCGACGGCCGCCGCGATGTCCGCGGGGACGTCGCCGCTCGCGAGGGTGGCGGGCACCGCCTCGCCCACTTCGGACGAAGCGGGCGGGGGCGCGTCGGGGCTTGCGTCTGCGGGCGCGGGTGCGGTTGCGCTTGCGTCCGCGGGGGCGGTTGCGCTTGCGTTCGCGTCTGCGCTTGCGTCTGCGCTTGCGGTTGCGTCTGCGGGGGCGGTTGCGCTTGCGTTCGCGTCTGCGGTTGCGTCTGTGGGGGCGGTTGCGTCTGTGCTTGCCGCTGCGTCTGCGCTCGCGGAGACGTCGGTCGCGCTTGCGTCGTCGTCGTCGTCGGGCGGACGCGGCGCGTCGGGCTCGTCGACGATGAGCAGCTCGCGGAGATCGAACAGGGCGCGTGCCTTGCCCGACAGGTCGACGAAGAGCACGTCCTCCGTCACCTCGAGCACCTTGCCGAAGACGACGTCGCCCACGTTGAACGCGGGGCGCTCGCGGGGCTCCTTCTTCTCCTTCTTCTCTCGCTTGGGCTTGGCCTCTGCGCTGCCCTCGGCGGCGGCGCCCTCTTGCGGCGCGGCGCCGTCGGCCTGCGCGGCATCGCCGGTCGCGGGCTTCTTCTTGCGGCGACGACGACGCTTCTTCTTGGGCGCACCATCTGCCGGCGCGCCGTCGGCCTGCGCGCCGGTCGCGCCCGGCTCGCCTTCACTCTCACCGCCGTCGTCGGCCTCGTCGGCCCCCTCCGACGCGGCGTCTGCGCTGTCCCCGCTCGCGGCGTCGCTCGCCGTCGCGGTGGCCGCAGGTGCCGGCTCCTTGTGGTCGCCGTCGGTCGGCGCGGCGTCCGCGGCGGGCGACGCGTCGGGGGACGTGGGCGCGTCCGCCGTCACCGCTTGGGCGGGAGGCGGGCTGCCCGCGTCCGTGGCGGGAGAGGTCGGGTCGGAGTGTTCGGGCTCGGTCATGGTGCTGCCCCACGCGCACGATCGGTGTGCCGGGGGGGCGGGACCATAGCGCAGGCGCCACGCCGAGCGCCAGCCCCCCGGAGATCGCGGTCCGTTACGGCCCGGACGGCGAGGTCCTACGCCCGGCCGCGGGCCGCGTGCGGGTCGAAGCCGAGGCCGTGGGCCACCAGGCGGTTCTGGTAGTAGAGGAGGAGGCGCGTGTCGTGGAGGACGAGCTCGTTGCCGCGAGGCGCGAGCACCTCCTGCGTGTGGTAGCCCGAGAAGGCGCGGAGGGCGTCGTCCACGACGCGCTCGGGGTGCTTACCCTTGAGCGTGGGCGCGAGGTGCACCTGCCCCTTCTCCTCGAGCTCACGCAGCTTGCCGAGCATGATCTCGACGTCCTCTGCCAGCTCGGCGCGGAGCACGGCGACGTCGTCGCGGTGGCGCAGCACGGCGAAGAGGTCGGCCGTACCGGCGCCGCGTCGCAAGCGCTCGAAGGCGCACGCGGCGACGATGTGTGTGGGCATGACCACGGTGTCTCTCGCGAACGACTCGACGATGCGCTCTCCGAGCTCGCGCGTGTATTCGGCGTCGCGCACGGTATCGAGCACGGGCGTTCCGTCGCGACCGCGCACGTAGCTCACCGGATCGACCACGCGGCCGCGCGGGTCGTGCGAGTTGCCCTCGTCGTCGACGAAGTTGCCGAAGCAGTCGAGCGGTCTGCTGAAGCGAATGACGCACGCGGCGTCGAGCCCCAGCAGCTTCTGCATGAAGGCCGCGACGCGCCCGACGCGCGTCGACTCGTCGTCCTCGATCAGGTAGCGCGCCTTGCCCTCTTCTTGGAGGAAGTCGTCGATGAGCGTCTCGGCCTCGAGCGTGAGCAGGTAGTTGATCGTCGCCGGCACGAAGAACACGCGCTGCGTCTGCCCGCGGAGCGTCGTCCGCACGAAGGCCTCGAGCCCCGTGCCCGCGAGGCCGAGCTTGAGGCGGCGCTCGACCGCGCCCGAGCGAGAGCGCGTGCCGCCGGGAAAGAACAGGCTGTGGTAGCCGTGCTCGATCAGCACGCACGAGTACGCCTTGAGGACGTGCTTGTAGAGCGCGTGGCGCAGTCGTCGATCGACGCGGTACGCGCCGAGGTTCGACATGAAGTAGCTCAGCACCGGGTTGGTGAAGAGGTTCTTGCCAGCGCCGTAGGTCGCCGGAGACAGCCCTGCCCGCTCGAGCGCGAAGCCGAAGACGACCGAGTCGAGGTTCGACAGGTGCGTCGGCACGTACACGACCGTGCCGATGTCCCCGAGCTTGCGGATGTGCTCTCGCGGCCCGTGCACGAGGATGCGCCCGTCGAGCGCGGTGAGGTCGAACGAGCCGGGGAGGTTCTTGACGACGGACAGCGGCGCCATGAGCGCGCCGAGCAGCGGCGCCATGGCACGCGAGGCGAACTTGTAGACGCGCGGGTCGAAGTTACCCGCGACGTCCCATGCGTAGCGCTCGGCGTACTCGCGGAGCTTCTCGCGCAGCTCGGGCACGCTCATGCGGCCGAGGTGTCCGGCGAGGTGACGCCACTCGGCGAGCTCCGAGCCGCCGCTCTTCTGGAGGCGCCGCGTCTCGTGGTACGCGGCGTCGTTGAGCGCGTGGAGCGGGTCCTTGGTACCGGACGTCACGCGCTCGACCACCTCTTCGACGATGGTCTTGCGCGAGCTGTTGAAGCCGAAGATGGGGGAGCTCATGGCGGTCGTCCTCACCGCAAGTAGCGGGAAGTCCATGAGAACCCGCCGAGCGCGCCATCTCAAGCGTTTCCGGGGAAAAGGCGCGCCCGATGCCGGCGCCGGCGCCGGGGTCTGCCTGCAAAGAATCCTTCGCACCGGCCGATCCGGCGGCCGAGCTGCCGCGTAACTCTCCCGAGCACCCCGAGAGCAGGAGCCTCGGCGGCGTCGGCCCACGGGCCACGACCGCGCGTGCACTTCCCCGAAGAGCTTTCGAGCACTTGACGAACCGACACGACAACGACGAGCGGCGCGACCCGATCGCGCCATAGGGACGAGTGCGAGGACGGTGCGACCCCGGCCCACGCGCGTCAGGTAGGACGCGATGCCCAAGGATGATGCACTGCAGTGGGAGGACGCGATGGCGGAGATGGCCGCCTTCGTCCTCGCCGGCCGCCCCGAGAGGATCGAAGAGGGCTACCTCGCCCTGGCGCCACCCGAGATGCGCGACGGCGTCCGAGGGGTCCGCGAGGCCCTCTCACTGCTCGCGTTCGCCGAGCCGGCCGCGGCGCCCCCCGTAGCGCTCCGTGATCGCATCGTGCGTTCCGTGCGGGCGCGCACACCGCGGCGCGCGCTCGTCGTCATCGACATGATCCGCGACCACCTCGAGCCGGGGTGCTTGCTCGAGGTGCCGCGCGCCCGGGCGATCGTCCCTGCGCTCCAGGCACGCCTCGACGACGCGCGCAGGCGCGGGGTGCCCGTCATCTACGTCGTCGACGAGCACGACGCCGACGATCCCGACCTCGACGCGTGGGGAACGCACGCCGTGAAGGGCTCCGGCGGCACGGACGTGTGGCCGGCGATCGCCGCTCAGCCCGGCGATCGCGTCGTGAAGAAGGCGTCGTACAGCAGCTTCTTCGAGACCGAGCTCGACGCAGTGCTCGAAGACCTGGGCGTCGACACGCTCACGCTCACCGGGTGCCTCACCGAAATCGGGATCATGGCCACCGCGACCGACGCGCTCCAGCGCGGCTTCGTCGTCGAGGTGCCCCCCGACGCGCAAGCAGGCGCGGCCGAGGAGCTCGAGCGCGCGGCCTTGGGCACGCTCTCGGTGATGGCGCCCTACGGCCCGGCGCGGCAGAGACGGCTCGAGCGCCTCGCGCAGGCGGCGTGAAGGGCGCGTCGCCCGTGACGCGGCCCCCCGGTCCCCACGAGGGGGTGCGCGCGACCGCGCGTCGCGGACGTCGCACAGTCAGGACGTAAGTTCTTGAATCTACACGCATAGCGTCCGCCGGCCGCCTGGCCCGCCCGGTGCAATCGCTCTCCCTCGAGGAGATGACGAAGCACATGATCGGACGATGGGCGATGTGGGGCAGTGCGGTGGTCGGAGCGTTCGCGCTCGCGGGTTGCTCGATCTCGATCGGCGAGGGAGACGGCGACGACGCGTCGCTCGGCCAGGCCGTCGTCTCGCGCTCGGCGCCGGAAGGTCTGTTCGATCGCGCCCTCTGCGTGTGCGGCAAGCTCGAGGCGGCCGGCTCGCTCGTCACCGAGGCCGAGGACGGCCAGGCCGCGGACGTCGGCATCGAAGGTCACATGTCGAGCGCCTCGGGCACCCGCATCGCGGGCTCGCTCTTCGCGCGCGGCGAGGTCTCGAACGCGGGCAGCATCCGCGTACGCGACGATCTCGTCTGCGGCGGCGATCTCGACACGGCAGGCTCGGTGGACGTCGGCCGTGACTTGTCCGTCGGCGGGGATCTCGACACCGTCGGCAGCCTCGACGTGGGTGGGACGCTCCGCGTGCGCGGAGACTCCGGGCACGTCGGCGGCAGCCACGTGGGAGGCCGCGCGAGCTGGGGCGCGCCCACGGCACCCGCGTGCGGATGCCGCGCGTTCGACGTCGCCGCCGCCGTCGCGATCGCGCGTGACGACAACGACGACGCCCGCAGAGGCGTCGACCCCGAGCTCCGCTCCGTGGGCCGGAGCGACATCACGCTCCGCGGTGGGCGCTACTACTTCTCCAACGCGTCCGCCGTGGGGACCTCGCGGTGGCACATCGAGGGCAACGTCCGCGTGTTCGTCGACGGCGATCTCGAGAGCGTCGGCCGCTCGTCGTTCGATCTCGCGGAGGGAGCCACGCTCGACCTCTTCGTGGCCGGGCGCGTCCACGCGGTCGGCAGCCTGGTGGCCGGCAACGCCAAGGACCCGTCCGCGTTTCGCCTCTACGTCGGCGGCGCGGGCTCGGTCATCGGCGGCGCGGGCGAGCTCGACTTCCGCGCCTTCGTGTATGCGCCGCGCGCGAGCCTCGAGGTCGCAGGCTCGACGCGCGTCGTCGGCGCGCTCGTCGCGCGGCACGTCTCGTACGCCGGAGACCTCCGCGTGCGCTTCGCCAAGGCGAGCCCGCGTCCCGCCGAGCCGCCGCCCGCGAACGAGAGCCCTCGCGCTCCCGCCGACCCGAGCGTTCCGCCCGCGGATGCGCCGCCCCCCGCAGACCACGCCCCCGCAGAGCCGCCCGCCGATGCCCCGCCTGCGGCCCCGCCCGCAGACGCCCCGCCCGCAGACGTTCCGCCCGTCGAGCTGCCGCCTTGCGACCCGCCGAGTGAGCCCGCAGACGCGGGCGCGCCGTCCGATCCCGGGACGTGAGCGCTCATCGCGCCCACGAGAAGTGCCACGGGCTCGGATCGCGCAGGCCCGCCCAGGGCTCGTGACCGAGACCCGACACGGCGCACCAGGCGACGGGGGCGCCCGACGCGCACGACGACCACGCGACACAGGGCTCCGGGCCGTCGCGCTCGGGCGTGCCGAAGCAGCCGTTGGTTGCGCGCCAGAGGTCACGACCCGCGCGCCCCTCGGCGGGCACGACGGCGTCGTCGGTGAGTCCGTGCACGAAGATGGCCGGAGTCGGCGAGACGCACCGTGCGATGCCGTCGGTGTCCTCGAGATCGCTCCCGTACGCCGCGCCCCCCGAGTACACAAGGAGCCCCGCGTACGCGCGCTCCGCCCGGCACGCGAGCTGACTCGCGAAGTAGCCGCCGCGCGAGAAGCCGACGAGGTACACGCGCTCGACGTCGACGCAAGATGTACGCGCGATGTGCGCGACGAGCGCGTCGACGAACCGGAAGTCGCCGTTGTCCGGCGGAGCGTGGTCCGTGTCCCACCGTCCCCCGAGCGCGTCGGGGTACGCGACGATCGCGTCGCGCGCGCGGCGCTCCATCCCGAGCTGCTCTCGGAGCCCGTCGCCGCTGTCGCCGTTGCCGTGGAACGCGACGATCAGCGGGGCGGGCGCGCTGCTCTCAGGGACCTCGACGAGGACCGAGCGCGCGCGACGGTCGACGTCGATCGTCTGCCGCCCGGACGCCCCACGCGCCCCACGGCTCGCGCTGCAGCCCCCGCTGGCCGTCGGCGCGCGAGCGCGGAGCGGCGCGACGTTCGCCGTCGCCTCTGTCGGCTCTTCGTCGGTCGAGCCGATCTCGACCACGACGGACACCGCGTGCGGGCCGAGCTGCGCGTGCTCGAGCGCGCTCGCGCTCGCCGTGACCAGCGCCGTCGCAAGCTCGCCGACCGTGGCCCGGGGCGCGACGCGGGCGTGCGCGACGAGCACGCCCACCGCGGGAGGTGCAGGCCCGACGCGAAACGCGAGGCCGCCCGCGTCCGCGCCGCCCAGGCCTCGCCAACCGCGCGACGTCGTGGGCGCCCTGACGACGAGCGCGTGCGTCACGCCGGGCTCGAGCCGGCGAAGGACCGCGCGCGCCGGGGCCTGCGCGTCGGCGACGACGTCCACGCTCGCGCCGCTCACCGAAGAGGACGACCCCGTGACGTGTCCGCCGGCGTCGAGCACCAGGCGTGGGCGCGTCGGGTGCACGCGTCCGTACGATTCGAACGGCACGACCGGCAGGGCGCTGCGCCACGGTTCGTATTCGAGGAGCGGCGCGCGGAGCGCGCGAGAGATCCAGCGCGCCGAGCCCCCCACGAAGAGCAGCGGGAACGCGAGCGCGAGCACCGCGCCCCATCGACGCTTGGGGGACGACTGCGGCGCGCGCGACGTGGCGAGCAGGAGCCACGCGACGAGCAGCTGCGGGACGACGAGGAGCGCCGTCGTGCGCTCGATGGCCACGGCCGCGTCGAGCATCCGCGCCGGCTGGGCAGCGTCGACAGCACCGAGGACGATCTGCGCGATCCGGTCGAGCCCCCCGGCCACGTCGAAGCTCGCAGACGCCACGAGAGCGGCCGACGGCAGCGCGGCGCGACGCGCTCGCGGCCAGACCGCCAGGGCCACGAGCACGAAGATCGCGAGCAGCTCGGCCCTCCCCGCGCGGCGCGTCACCACGTGTGCGCCCACCACACTCACAGCGCAGGCCACGTAGCCGGCGAGCGCCTTTCGCGACGTCGACGCCGTCTCGCGCGACGACGTCGCGCGGGCCAAGAGCCACGCGAGGGCGACAGCGCCCGACGCGGCGGCGGCGAGCGCGCCGATGCACGCCGCGGTGCCGACGAAGACGAGCGATCCGCGGTGGCCTGCCGCGGCGGCGCGTGCGGCGGAGGACGGACCGAAGGCAGCGACGACGAGGAACGCGAGCGAGGCGAGCACGAGCGACGGCGCCGCAAACGCTCCGAGCTCCGGCGCGTGGACGCTGCCCGGCGCGCCGCGGCGTAGGACGCGCGCCGTCGCGACGAGGTGGACGATCGAGACGATCGCCAGGCAGCACACGAGGGCCGCGTCGGCCCGCACGTCCTCCGCCATCTCCCACGGGGCGCGACCATGGAGGTGGAGCACGCGCAGCTCGCCCACGACGTGCTGCACCATCCTGACGAGCGGCCAGCGCTCGACGAGGCGCGTGACCAACAGCCAAGACGCCGCGACGGCGCACGCCACGACGACCGTCGGCAGCCGCCCCGCCACGTCGCGCCAGCCGCGAGCCCGAGCCACCGTCTCCATCCCTCTCGCTTCGATCACGCGCTCTCCCTCTGCGGCGAACCATCACCGCACCACAGTCGCTACGGCACCCTGACGCGCCGACTTCCTGCGCGCCCGCGGGGGCGCAGACGTTTCACATCGCGTCCACGCGTCGCTCACGCGGCGCGCGACTCTCCGATCCGCGACGTGCCGAGCTGTGCCAGCCGCGCGGCTGCAAGTACGCGTACCGACGACAGAAACGAATGGCACGCCCGGTGCTCTGCCGAGACCGTCATGTCGAAGCGCCGCAAGCCCGTCCGAGCCCCGTTCGTGGTCACGTTCTCCGCCGTCGCCCTCACGGGCGTGGCCTCGCTCGCGGGATGCGCGGGCAAGATCGAGAGCGTCCCGGGGGGCGGCGGCGAGCTCATCACCAACCCGCCACCGCCCAAGCCCACCCCGCAGTGCCCCGGCGCGCAGCCCACCGTCGGAGCCTCGTGCTCCACGACGACGCCGTGCAGCTACTCGGAGGGCATCGTCTGCGGGCCCGTCTCGTACGTGTGCACCGACGGCGCGTGGCGCGCGCTCCCGTCCACCTGCAACCCGCCGCCCCCCGCGTGCCCAGACGTCGAGCCGACGGTCGGCCGCTCGTGCGTGCAGGCCGGGGCACGGTGCTCGTTCAAGGACAGCTGCGCCGAGAGGCCGACGTCAGAGCCCGATTCGCGTGTATATACATGCTTCAACGGGGAGTGGCAGCGAGATCGCAAGCCGTACGAGGCCGCGTGCCCGTCGACGGCGCCCTCGCACGGCGACCCGTGCACGTCGTGCGGCGAGGCGTACCCTCCGTCGTGCGGCTACGGAGACTGCGGCGGCACGCCGACCATCCACGCCAAGTGCGATCTCGAGAAGGGCACGTGGAGCGTCGCCGAGATGAGCTGCAACCCGCCGCCTCCGCCCATCGACGGCGGCGCCGGGCCGTAGGGTCCGCCGCGCGTCAGAGGCCGTACTTGGCCTTCATGTGGTTCTCGAGCGCGGTCATCGGCGCGTCGTCGAGGCTGCCTTTGACGGCGACCACCTCCCAGATGCCGCCCACGAAGTTGGTGAGCCCGGGCCGTCCGCCGATGGCCACCGGAGTGCCCACCGCGCTCACGTCGATCGGGGCTCCGGCGTCGGCCATGGTCGACTTGACGACGCCGTCGATGCGCAGCTCCAGCACGCCGCCCTTGCGTCGGAAGCTCACGAGGTGCGCGGGCTCGGCGAACCGCCCCGGCGCCGGCGTCTTGACCATCTGCGTGACGTCGACCGAGCCCACCCACTTGTAGGATCGGTCCGTCCAGTCGTTGAAGACGACCGTCGGGCCGGGCCCGAACCCAGACGGGATCTTGGAGAACATCTCTCCGAAGCGGCGTCGCGTGAAGCGCCCGTCCGGATACGTGAACGTGGTGCCGCCAGCGCCGGTGGGATCGTTGTAGTTGTTGTGCGCGACGGTCGCGACGTAGAAGTCGCCGGTCCCCCACTGGAAGTCGGGGTGGTCCGCGATCGAGAAGCACTCCGTCTCGTGGAACCCGAGCGCCTTGATGCCCTTCAGCACGGGCGCGTTGCGATCGGGGCTGGCGCACCCGCCGCCGGTCTTCGCGTCGTGGCCCTTGCCGGACTTGTCCGACCACGTGGTGGGCGATGTGCCCGCCGAGGCCTGATCGAGCCAGAGCACGAGGCCCGGCAGCGCGGCCACGTCGTAGCCAGGCCCACCATCTCCGCCGTCTCCACCGCCGCCGCCGTCGGCCTGCGGGCCGCCGCCGTCGGGGACTCCGGTAGGCGTCGGTGGGGGACCGCCGGGGCCGCCGTCCTCACCGACAGGCGAAGCGCCGGGTGCCCCTCCCTCGTCGCCCCCGCACGCCACCAGGAGCCCCGTCACCAGAGCCCACGCCGCCCATCCCCATCGAAGCTTCCCCATCGTGCAACGATAGACGGCGCCGACGTGCTCCTCCATCGATCTCAGCGGTAGTAGTGTGCGTTACGCGCGCCGACGCCGCGCAGTCCACCGACGTATGCGCCCGCCTGCCCACATCATCGCCAAGCTCGCGTACGTCGTGGTGATGCTCGCCGTCGCGGGCGCCGGGACGCTCAACGGCGCCCTTCGCCTCACGCCCGACGCGAAGCTCTTCGGCGTCGAGGTCGGCGCGGAGCGGCCGCCGCTGGCCTGGCGAGCGTGGCGGGACGAGACCTTCCAGCGCGCGTTCCTCGCGTGGTACGAGCAGCGGTGGGGTCTGCGCGGGTACGCGGTGCGCTCCGACAACTCCCTCGTGATGGCGCTCTTCGGACAGCCGCGCTCGGCCGAGAGCGTCGTCGTCGGCGAACGCGGCGTGCTGTTCAGCCGCGAGGACGTGGAGCTCGTGAACCGCTCCGATCCGCCCGACGCGGCGCGCGCCATCGCCCACAAGCTCGCGAGCGTCCGCGCTCGGCTCCGCGCGCGCGGCGTGGTGCTGGTCCCCGTGGTGATCCCGGCGAAGACCTCGCTCCACCGCGACGCCGTGCCGCTCGCGTGGCGACGACGCGGGGTGTTCGGCGCGTCCGACGAGAACATCTACGGGGCGTTCGTGGCCACGCTCCGCGCCGAGGGGGCTCCGTTCGTCGACGCGCGCGCCATGCTCGAGAAGCGCCCCGGAGCATTCCCGCGCACCGGCCGCCACTGGACCGCCGCGGCCGGGTGCCTCACGCTCGACGCCGTCTTCGCGCTCGCGCGGGCCGAGATGCCCGAGCTCGGCGACGAGCACCTCGACTGCGCGACGACGACCCTGCAAGACCCCTCGATCGACGAGGAGCCCTTCGACCTCTTCCGCCTGCTCAACACGTGGGATCGCAAGCCCGCGGACGTGACGGTCGCGCGCCTCTCGGGGCTCCGCGCGGGCGCGACGCTCCGCGTGCCGACGCTCTTCGTCGGGTCGAGCTTCTTGTGGCAGTTCGTGCACGTCGCCCGCGCGCTCGACGTCGCCAAGCCGTCGCTCTTCTACTACTACGACAAGTCGGTGCTCGACACCGAGGCGCTCACGTTCACCAAGAAGGTGGAGCCCTTCACCGACGCGTGGCGTGACGACACGTTCTCGAAGCGCCTCTTCGTCCTCGGCATCCTCGAGACGTTCATCCCGGAGGACGGGCGCGTGTTCCTCGAAGAGCTCGATCGGGAGCTGAGCCGCTGAGCGATCCGGTGCGCCGTGCGCGATGTGGGTCTATCCTCCCGACGTGCCTGCAGACCCGCCCGACGGTGACGTGGACACCCGCGACGTCGGGTTCGCGCAGACCGAGGCCGCGCCGACGCCCCACACGCCGTCCGGCTCCTCGGGCGCAGGTCGCGACGCGCCCAGCACGGTCGGTCGGTTCCGCATCGACGGCCCGCTCGGCTCCGGCGGCATGGGCGACGTCTTCCGCGCCTACGATCCCGTGCTCGACCGCGCCGTCGCCCTCAAGGTCCTCCGCCCGGGGGACGGCGACGAGGGCTCGCAGCGGAGCCGACGCGTGCTCCGAGAGGCGAGGGCCGCCGCTTCGCTCTCGCACCCGAACGCCGTGACCATCTTCGAGGTCGGAGAGGCAGACGGAGAGGTCTTCATCGCGATGGAGCTCCTCGAGGGCGAGGACCTCCGCGGGGTGATGGACCGGGGCGCGTCGACGACATCGGACAAGCTGCGCTGGCTGCTCGACGCGGCGCGCGCTCTCGCCGCGGCGCACGAGCGAGGCCTGGTCCATCGCGACGTCAAGCCCGAGAACATGTTCGTGTGCAAGGGCGGCACGCTCAAGCTCCTCGACTTCGGCATCGCGAAGCGCGGAGAGGACGAGCCGGCGACGGGACCGCCTTCGGACGACGGGCCGGGGCCGTCCTCGCTCCGCACCGAGGAGGG
>JAGQJA010000336.1:13334-13513 GCA_020430845.1 Myxococcales bacterium | reverse complement strand
TGCTGACCGGGACCCACCCTTCGGAGTCTCAGGTCACCATCACGAAGCAAGACGATCGCGCTTCGCCGAGGACGGCCGACGCGTGCCTGGCCGCGCTCGAGGGGCTCGTGGCCGACCCGATCGCGAAGATGATCGCGCGCACGCTCGAGCCCCTCAAGGAGGAGCGCTTCGACGCGATG
>JAGQJA010000336.1:1290-13270 GCA_020430845.1 Myxococcales bacterium | reverse complement strand
GCCGCCGCCCCGCGACAGCGCAAGCCCCGCGACCCCGAGCGCGACGCGACCACGGGTCCCGCCTCCGACAGAGAGCCGCCGGCGTCGTCGGCCCACGCCCCTCCGCCGACCGGCCGCCGCACGTTCGCCGTCGCGGCGATCGCGGTGGTCGCCGTCGTCGGCGCCGCGGCGTGGGCCATCCGCGCGGCCAAGACGCCGGCCGAGACCGTGCCCGTCGCGCGCGTCGTCGAGGCCCCGCCCTCGTGCACTGTCGTGGGCCACTGGACCATCCCTGCCGTCGACGAAGATCGCCTCGCCGCGCTGCACGACGGCAGCGTCGCCGTCGTGCGCGATTTCAGGCGCGGGCTCATGCTCGAGCGCGTCACCCGCGACGGGAGCACCAAGCCCTTGATCTCTGCGAACCCGATCGCGAAGTTCACCGACTTCGAGGACGTGGTGATGAGCGGACTCCAGGTCGGTGACGAGCCTGCGGTCGCGAGCTTCATCACGCAGGTCGGGCGCACACCGTTGGTGACGCTGCTGCAACCGGGCGGAGGGTTCAGCTCGTCGCGGCTCCCCGTCACGGTGAGCGGCTTCGACATCGACGCCGTCGGCGGGGGCGTGTACTTCGTGACGACGAGTGAGGCGTACAGCGGCATCCCCGGCCGCGAGGGCAAGCTACCACCCGCCGCGCGAGCGCACCGCCTCCTGCCGGCCCCCGCCAAGCAGGTGATCATCGAAGACGGCGTGACGACCGCGCCCGCCATCGCGGCGGCGCCTGACAAGATCGCCGTCGCGTATCAGGCCGACGGCGGGATCCACGCGGCGCTGCTCGACACCGAGCTGACCCGCGCCGGCGACGTGATGTTCGTCACGCCCATCCAGGCGCGGCCTGCCGTCGCCTTCGCCGGCCGCACGCTCGTCGTGCTCTGGGCCGAGGATCGCGCGGGAAAGACGCGCTTGATGTCGGCGCACCTCGACGCCGCGACGGGGAAGTTCTCGGCGCCCGCGATGGCGCGCGACGAGCCCTTGAGCCCCCGCTCGCCGGTCACCACGCGGCTGCCCGACGGCAGGTGGACCGCAGCGTGGATCGCCGCCCGCGGAGGGGTCACGGTCGTCCGCGCCGCCGTGCTCGGCCCCGATGGCGAGCTGGGCGCTCCGACCGACATCGCGACGGCGGCCTCTTTCCGCGGGCTGTCGGCGACCGCGACGGCCAAGGGGCTCGCCATGACGTGGTACGACGGCAAGCTCGTGCACGTGACCGAGGCCGCGTGCGTCTCGCGGGAGTGACGTACTCGGGCGCCCGGATCGTCCGCGACGTAATATCCTCGCGGCATGTCCAGGCGCGCCAAGCCCAAGGCGAGCGACGCGGTGCGCGGCGAGTGGCTGCGACGCGTCGAGGCCGAGTACCGCTCGAGCTCCATCACGCAGCACCTCACGCTCTGGCTCACCCAGGTGGGCGCGTCGCCCGACTTGGTCAAGGCGGGGCTGCGCATCGCCGCCGACGAGATCGTGCACTCCGACCTCAGCTACCGCACGTATGTCGCGGCCGGAGGCACCGACGCCCCACGCATCACGCGCGAGTCCCTCGCGTTCTCGCGCACCGACGAGCCGCTCGAGCGCGACGTGACCCGCTTCGGCGTGGAGATCTTCTGCCTCGGCGAGACGGTCGCGGTCCCGCTCTTCAAGGAGCTGCGCGAGCCGTGCACGGTCCCCACGGCGCGCCGCGCCCTCGATCGCATCCTGCGTGACGAGGTGCGCCACCGCGACTTCGGCTGGACGTTGCTGGGCTGGCTCACCGAGCACCCCATGTGGCCCGAGCTCGAAGCCCTCATCGTGGCCGAGCTGCCCGGCTGGTTCCGCAAGCTCAAGGCGAGCTACGCGCCCGTGGGCGTAGAGAGCAGCGCGGTGCCCGACGAGGATCGAGCCTGGGGGCTGATGCCACTCGACACCTACCGCGCATGCGTCGACAAGGCCTTCGAGCGCGACTGGCTCCCGCGCTTCGCCAAGGTGGGGATCGACGCCCGACGAGCGTTTTGATGGTCGCCACGTGCGCGCGGCCCGAGTCGCGCTATCCTCGACCCTTGCGCTCGCTCGTGCGCCTCTTCCACCTCGTCGGGCTGACCGTCTGCGTCGGCGCGGCCGGCGCGTGCGCAGAGGGCGGCTCGGGCGTCGACGACGACGACACGATCGACGGCGGCAGGCCCGATCGGCTCGCGCCGCCCGAGACCGACGCGGGCCCGGTGACGCCGGGACCGACCGACGGCGGCGCGGAGGCCGCGGCGCCCGACGCCGGCGACGCGTGCGCCGACGCGCTCAAGGCGCTCTCGTTCGACTTCGAGTCGGGCGCCCAGGGTTGGACCCACGGCATCAGCGACGGCGTCGCGCCTCCGCCCGCGTGGCCGTACGACCCTTGGGCGCAGGGGACCGCGACGGTGGGGCCTGCGTGCGCGTCGGGCAAGTGCTTCGGCACCGAGCTCACCAAGAACTACGCGCAGTGCCAGCGCGGCTACCTGCTCTCGCCCAAGCTCGACCTCTCCAAGTGCGCCGGGCGCGACGTCGCCGTGACGTTCAAGCACGCGTACGCGTTCTGGTCGGGGCTCTACAACGGGGTCGTCTACTACGACGGCGGCGTGGTCGAGGCCTCGGGCAACGACGGCGCGACGTTCAGCGGGGTCACGGGCACCACGCCGGGCACGGTCAAGATCAACCCGAACCGCGGCGCGTCCTACACCTGCACCGACTCGACCAACTTCGGCGTGAACAACAAGGCGGGCTTCACGGGCGCCAAGGCCACCGAGACCGTAAGCCTCACCCTCCCCGCCTCTGCGCTCACGGCGAACGCGCGCGTCCGCTTCTCGTTCGCGTCGGGCGTGAGCTCGTCGACGACCAACGCCGACACGTCACGCAGCTCGACCGACGCGGGGTGGCGCATCGACGAGGTCGGCTTCACCGCGCGCTGAGCGCGTGCCTCCTTCGCCGGGCCGCCCCGCGCCGGGCGCCGCGCGAGGTCTCAGCGGAAGAGCGCGTTGATCGACGCGGGCGCGCGCACGCGCGCGTTGTTGTTCATGTTGCAGTCGTCGTTCTTGGTGTTCCCGTCGAGGAAGATGTCGGGGTCGTACGTGATGACGACCTTGTACTGGGGCTGGAACTCGTCGGACGAGCTCCACGGGCGCGCGAAGCTCACGAACATCTCCTGACCGACGGCGAGGTTGGTGAACGCCTGCTGCGCCACGAGGCGAGGACGAGCGCCGGGCGTCTCTTCCCACATCTGCACGATCTGCTGACCGGGCCTCGACACGTACGCAGCGTTGCCGACGTTCTTGACGCGGCCCGTGATGCGCACGGTGCCGGCGAAGCGGCTCGTTCGCGCCACGATCACGGCGTCGATCGCCGTGGCGGCCGGGTCGACGCACTGGCGCACCGGCGGCTTGGGCAAGCGCAGCGGCGGCATCGGCTTGATGGGCAGGGGCTTGATCGGCTGCGGCGCGCGGGGGAGCTCGGCCGAGGCAGACGACGCGACGAAGACGGAGCACAGCGCGAAGAGGAGCGGCTTTTTCATGCGAGGTCAGACGACCTCGCGCGCGAGAGATTCGCGCCGCGTGCGTCACCCGAACGCGGTCACTCTGCCGGCGTCCCACGTTCGGGTGACGCGAAGGACCAGGGCGCCAGAAACTACATGCATACGCATGCATGCCGGGTATCTCAGCGCGCGACGAGCCCCTCGCGCACCTCGGTGGCGATCATCTCGGCGAGCTTGGCGTACATCGCGTCGCCCTCCTCGCGCGTGGCCTCGGACGGCGCGCCCGTGTAGGCGCGATCCATCCCGATCTCGGCGAACGTGCTCTTGCCCTGGCGGATCGCCTCGGCCAGGCTGATGCCGAGCGACGGCAGCTCGCCGCGCACGTCGCCCACCGGCTCCCCCGCGGCGAGCACGAGCGAGGTCTCGTACCGGCCGGCGTGACAGTCGCCGCGCTTGAACTCGTCGGACAACGTGCGGCCCCAGCGCCGTGTGAGCGGGCACGCCACGCTCGCGCGGCCCTTGGGCAGACCGCCGATCGACGCGCGCACCGCCGCGTCGTGCGCGGGCTCGAGGTGGTTGTTCACGACGCACACGTGCGCCCATCCGTCATCGACGAGGCGCGACACGATGGCGCCCAGGAACGCGACGAGCGCCCCCTCGGGCACGCCCACGGCCCCCGCGAAGCCGCGGGCGTAGTCGGTGACGCCGTACGGCAACGACGGCGCGAGCACCACCTCGAGCCCGTCGGCGGCGAGCATCGACGCCGCCCGCTCGCAGGCGACCTCGCTGATGGTGGTGTCGGTGCCGAGCGGGAGGTGCGGGCCGTGCGGCTCGACGCTCCCCACCGGCATGAGCACGACCCCCTTGCCCGACGCGCACGCCGCGGCGACCTCTTCGTACGTCATGCGGGCGAGGCGACGCGGCCCGTCGCTCACGCGCGCCTCCCGGCCTCGAGCGCGCGGAGCGCCTTCTTGTCGACCTTGCCCCGGTCGTTCTTGGGCAGCTCTTCGACGAACTCCACCTCGCGCGGATACTTGTATTTTGCAAGCGTCGTACGGACGTGCTCTTGGAGCTCTGTGGCGAGGGTGTCGGACGGCAGGTGCCCGGCGCGCAGCACGACGAACGCCTTGGTCTTGACGAGCCCCGCGTCCTCGACGCCGATGACGGCCACGCCGGCGACCGCCGCGTGCCCCAGCATGCACTCCTCGACCTCGACGGGCGCGACCCACTGGCCGCCCACCTTGAGCAAGTCGTCGGCGCGCCCTGCAAAGTAGAGGTACCCGGCCTCGTCGACGCGGAAGAGATCGCCCGTCTTGCACCAGTGACCGTGGAACGTGCGGAACGACTTGTCGCGGTCGAGCCAGTAGCCCTGGCTCACGCTGTCGCCCTTGACCCACAAGACGCCGATCTCTCCCGGCGCGCAGGGCGCGGCGCCCGGCCCCGCGGCGTCCTCGGGCAGCACGCGGAGCTCGTAGCCGTCGACGACCTTGCCGAGCGAGCCGGGCTTCACGTCGCCGGGACGGTTGGAGCAGTAGATGTGGAACATCTCGGCCGAGCCGATGCCGTCGTAGACGTCGCTCGAGAAACGATCGAGCCACCGGCGCAAGAGGGGCTCGGGCAGCGCCTCTCCCGCGGAGAGCGAGAAGCGGATCGAAGAGAAGTCGAGCCCGTCGGAGCCCTTGGCGCGGAGGTCGGCGTCGTGCTCGAGCAGCTTGCCGAGCATGGTGGGCACGTTCGTGACGACCGTGGCCTTGTACGTGGCGATGGCCTTGGTGAGCGTCTCGGGCGTGGGCCGCTCGCTGAAGAGTCCCGTGGTGGCGCCGACCGCGAACGGGAACATGAGGTTGGTGCCCGTCGCGTACCCGAAGAACAGGCGCGGCACGCTGACCGTCACGTCGTCCTGCCGGTAGCCCACGGTGCGCTTCGCGTACACCTCGGTGTTGAACGCGAAGTCGCGCTGCGTGTGGACGTTGGCCTTGGGCTCGCCGGTGGAGCCGCTGGTGAAGAGCCAGATCGCGGGCTCGTCGCGGTGCAAGGTCACCGGCTCGCTGCGCGGACGCGAGCGCGCGATCTCGGGCGCGAGCTCGCGGAAGACCTCGTCGTACACGAACTCCACGGCGCCCTCGGGATCTTCGCCGGTGGCCGTATCGGGCACGACGAAGACGCGGAGCACCTCGCGACCGACGCGGTCGAGCGCGCCCCGGAGGCTCTCGGCGACCGACGGGATGGTCACCACGCACGTCGCGCGCGTGTAGCCCACGAGGTACTCGATCGACTCGGCGGGGGCCTGAGGGTTGCCCATGGCGACGACGGCGCCGCGCGCGAGCGTGCCGAAGAAGACCCACGCGAACGCAGGGCTGTCGGGGAGCACGATGAGCACACGCTCGCCGCGTCGCACGCCGCTCTCTTCGAGCAGCGCGGCGAAGTGACGCGTGCGCGCGGCGACGAGCTCGTACGTGTACGCGCGCTCGCCGTAGAGGATGGCCTCCTTGGCCCCGAGGCCGTCGGCGATGCGATCGAAGAGAAAGTAGCTCGCGAGGTTGAGATCTTCGGGAAACGTGACCACGCCCTCCTCCTTGTCAGGCGCGCGGTCAGGGCCGCGCGTCTTCGGCCTCTGCGTCCGGCGTCGTCAGGTCGCCGTCCTCGACGGTGAGCGTCGCGCCGCACACGCACGAGCGCAGCTCCATCCAGCCTTCGCTCCCCGCGAGGTAGCGGCCGATCGGGGTGAGCTCGGACCACTCTGCGCGAGACCAGGTCTCACCGCAGCGGCACACCTTGGGCCAAGACGCGGGCATGCCGCCTCGTCGCACATGCTCGCCCGAGGGGCAAGCGGAGCGTCCGCCGGCCGGGCCCCGAGGCATCTGGGCGCGCGCGGCGGGCCTCATCGCGCCGCGGCGTCGTCGCTCGCGTCGTCGTCTGGCCCGTCGGCGTCGGCGTCGGCGCCCGCCGCGCGCGGGGCTCTCGACGGGACACACACGCCGCCGTCGGCAGCGCACCGCAGCCCGCCGCAGCAGCGCTTGCCCGCGCGGCACGACTCGGAGACCTCGACGCACGCGCACGTGATCTCGTCGATGCGTCGGCGGGCGTCGTCGAAGTGGAGCTGGCAGCCGCCGTACTCTCCGCGCGTCTCGTCGTCGCGGAAAGCGCACGCCATGCCCACCTGCGGCGCGGTGCACACGCACGGCGTGCCACGCCGGAGCTCGTCCGTGCAGCGCGGACCGCCGTCGGGGGAGACGAGCGCGTAGTGGACGCGAGCGTTGGGGAGCGTGATCGATCTCGGCAGCGGCCCCTGCGCGTGCCACGCGCCGAGCACGGCGAGGCTCTCGGACGGCGGCACGGGCCACGCGCGCGCGCCCGCGTCGTCGAGCGCGTCGCGCACCAAGTGCCCGTCGATGCGAGCGCGGACCTCCCCCGCCGAGCAGAGCCCGCCGTCACAGTCGACGTCGCCGCACGGAGGGCGGCGGCGCCACGACGCGACGCCCGGACACTTGGTCTGCGCGTGGGCGACGAGCATCGCGGCGAGGGTCCGCGAGACCTCTCCGGGCGCGCCGCCTCCGAGCTCGCACGCCAGCTTGCCGGCTTCTTCGGGCGCCCCCTCGGCCGCGACCCACGTCGCCCAGCGGAGCGCGCTCGCGCGAAGGCGACGCGCGCGGACCTCCTCGGCCGCGCCTCGGTCGGCCGGCGGCTCTGACGTGGCGAACCACCTGCGAAACTGGGCGAGCGCGTTCGGCGCGGCGCCGTCGTGGCTGCACCGGGCCGCCGCGCGCGCGTACCGCGTGGGCTCCACGTCGGGCTGCGCGAGGCCGCGGCACAGGCCGGCGTGCGCGAGCTCGCGGCCCCTGTCCGAGAGCGCCGCGAAGCCGGCACGCCACGGATCGCGTTCACCGCCGTCGGCAGGCTCGAGCGTCGAGGCGGCGAGATCGACCACGACGCGCGACGCCACGTCGTCACCGTCGTCCTCCGTGATCGATCGTGCGATCTCCTCGACGACGCGCGACGCCGAGAGACCGCCCTGAGAAACGCAAGCGAGCAGGCGCGAGGTGGCGTCGCGCACCGGCCCGAGCTGGGCGAAGTCGGGCTTGCGACCGTCCCCCACGGGGGCGTCACACTCGCGCAGCCGTCGATCGCCACCTCGCAGGCGGAGCACGGTCCAGCTCTCGGCGCCCTTGCAGCGGAAGGCCACGAACTTTCCTTCGCGGTCCTCTGCGAGATCGACCTTGGTGCACCCGACGGGCTCGTCGAACCGGGGGGTCGTGTGCACGCGCACCATGAAGTGGCTGACCGGTCCGGGGATGCGCCCGCCGGTCCACTTGGTGCTCCGGACCAGCTCGACCTTCACCTTGCCGTCGAGCTTCTCGTACGAGGTCTCGCCCTCGACACACCCACACCCCCGGCCGCACGCCGTCGGCCCGAGCAGGACGAGGGCGAGCAGCGCTGCCCGCTTCGCGCGCATGGTGGCGATGCTACACGCCCTCGGTCACGGCGCGTCGAGGTACGCCTCGGCCGCATCGATCGTCTTGAACGCGCGCGACTCGTAGCTCACGTGCTCACCCTGAGCGATGCGCTGGATCTGCATGCCGCCGAGCGGCGTCTCGCCCGTGACGCGCGCGACACGTCGCGCCCCGTGTCGCGCCGCGATCTTGACGGCCTCGGCGTGGACCGCCTGCACCTCTTCGGAGCCCGGCCGGTAGTCGCGTACGTCGGCGAGCACGGTGAAGCCCCGCGCGCACTGCGCGACGGCGCTCGCGTACGCATCGCGCATGCGCCGCGCCTCGTCGAGATCGTGCAGCCCCTCCATCACGAGGTAGACGCGGTTCTTCGCGGGGTCGACGCGCACAGAGGACTTCGTGAGCAACACCGGCAGTCTAACGCGTCGCGCGAAAATTCTCCTTGCGCACAATAACGCACAGTGTCACACCTTGGGCACTCGACGCCCTGCCTGGTCAGCCACCGGGCCTTAACTACGGAGAATTCCACGTGAAACTTAAGCTTCTCGCCTCTGCCCTGGTTCTTGGTGTGGGTATCGCCGCGGCGCCCGGCTGCGCGGTCGACTCGGGCGCGGCCGACGACGGCGACAGCGCCGGCGAGGCCGAAAAGTCCTCCACGAGCGAGGCCGCCCTGCACCAGTACGCGGCCGATCTCGCGGGCGCGTTCCACGGCGACTTCCACGCCGGCACGCAGCTGCCCGCGTTCGACGGCATCGTCTTCAAGGCCGACGGCACCTTCTTCGCCGACGCCAACACGGGCATCGTCTGCGTGCGTGCGCCGTGCCCCTCGCAGGCGCGCATCTCGGGTCGCTTCTTCGCGACGCGCAGCTACCTCTACCTCTACAACGTCGGCGGCGATCTCTCGAACGGCGTCGGCGGCCTGCGCGGCTGGTACCGCTACACCCACTCGAAGGGCCACAAGCTCTCGCTCGAGCGCCCGTGGAAGAACGGCTGGCAGCAGTCGCTCGCGCCCGAGGTCTCGTACTGCTCCGCGCCCAAGGACTGCGACGCGCAGGGCCTCATCCACGTCATGTGCGTCGGCCAGTGGACGTGCGGCGCCGAGAACACGTGCGCCTACTCGTGCGGCGTGCCCACGCAGGAGATCTGGCCCGCGAACGCGACGAAGCTCGTCGCGAACAACGCCGGCGGCGGCTTCACGCCTCCGCCCCCGCCCGGGTCGAACTGCGCCATCGGCCGCGCGAAATACTCGCTCGACGTGGCGACGAACGAGCTCGCGTGGGAGGAGTGCTCCTTCATCGACTGGAACACGCCGCTCACGCTGAAGACGGGCACGAAGGTGCTCTCGGCCGCGGAGAAGGCGAAGGTCGACGCGGCGATGGGTGAGGTGTCGATCGCGCAGCACCAGGTGTGCGGCGCCGACAAGCCCTTCATGACGCTCGAGGTCACCTCGCCGGCCGGCACGAAGAAGTACACCGACAGCTTCTACTCGTGCATGGGCGCGGGCCCGTTCGTCGACAACATCGACGGCGTGTTCAGCACCTTCCGCTCTGTCGCGCACTGAGCGCGAGAGACGCACGCGCGACGCACGCACGCACGCGCGACGAGGGCCCCTGCCGAGCGATCGGCGGGGGCTTCGTCTTTGTGGCGTGGCGGGGGGCGACCCCTCAGCGGTCGACGGCGACCGACAGCACCCGCGCGCCGTCGGACGCGCCCGTCGCGGGCGAGCGAGCACGCGCGCGAGCGCTCTCTTCGGAGGTGAAGCGATCGCGCGGGCCCACCACGACGCGGAGCTCGGCCGCGCCCGAGAGCGCGCGCGTCGACCCGCGCACGCGGACGGCGCCCCCCGGAGCCACCTCGACGTCGACCGCGGCCGCCGCGGGCTCGCCACCGGCAGGCACGACGAACGCGTACGCGACGAGCGGCGCGTCGACGGATCGCTCCGGCTGCAGGAGCACCTCGAAGCGTCCCTCACCCGTACCGACGCGCAGGCGAGGCGTGGGCGACGGGTCGGCGGCGCTGCGCTCGAGCGACTCGCCGCGCGCGGTGACGCCGTATGCCGGCAGCTCGACGGGAGGGGCCTTGGGCCCGCCCACGACGTAGAGCGCCACGGCGGCGGCGAGGGCGAGGGGCCCCGCGGCGAGGGCCGCCCGCCTGCGCCACACCGACGGCGCGACGCGCACGACGACCGCTGGGCGCGGGCGCACGGCCTCGACCTTGGCCACGATCCGATCGACGGCGGCGTCGTCGAGGGGGGCACACGCCACCTCGAGCTCGGACGATGGGTCGGGCGCCGCCTCGCCGCGCGCGACGCGCTCGAGCGCCTCGTTGCCGCGCGCCTCCTCGCGCACGTGCTCCCGGAGGCTCTGGATGAATTCGGAGTCGCTCATCGATCCCTGCTCCCAGGAGGATCTTCGACGCGGGCGTCGGATTCCTGACGGTCTTTCTTGTCGCTCACGTCTTCTTTGCCGGTGGCGGCCGCGGCGACGCGCGCGCGCGAGGACGCGGTGCGCTCGATGTCGCGTAGGGTCTTGCGCACGGTCTTGAGGAGACGGCTCTTCCACGCGTAGACCGCGTCCGCCGACATCCCCGTGGTGGCGCACACGGACTCGATCGCCTCCTCGTCGACGACGAGTCGATGAAAGAGCTCCAGCCCTCGCGGGCTCAACGTCTCACGCAGTCGTTCCATGAGGGCCCCCAAGAGCTCTCGCGACGCGACGCGCGGCTCGATGTCGGGCTCGGGCTCGGCCTCTCCCTCCAAGACGTCGTCCTCCTCGGGTGACTCGGTCCACGGGCTTCGACGACCGGAGCGGAGGATCGTGACGGCCTCTCTCTCGGCGACGAGGCCGCAGAAGCCGACGAGCGTCATGCCGCGCGCGGGGTCCCAAGCGCGGAGCGTCCGCGCGTCGTCGGCGAAGAGCGACACGTAGACCTCTTGCGCGAGGTCTTCGACCTCTTGGCGCACGTCGCGCGCGCCGCGGCCACGGCGCCGGAGCAGCGCACGTGCGACGCGCACGTGGATCGCCGGGAGCACGTAGCGCACGAGCTCACGCGTGGCCGCGTCGTCACCTTGGAGCGCGCGCTCGACGAGCTGCTTCTCGTCCACGGGCAGACTCTACGGTGCAACCCGGTCGCGCCGACGGTGAATCGTCATGGGCCGTGCCGCGACGGAGTCCTCACCAGATGGGCACGCGGCCCTGCGCGTAGGCGACGCCGCGTGGCAGATCGTCGGGCAGCTCGATCTCGAGCACCCCCGCCTCGACCTCGCTGTCGATCTGGAAGGCTTGGCTCCTGCCGTCGGAGAGCGGAACCTCGAGCTGCTTCAGGTAAGTGCGCGCGGGCAAGATGGCCCAGAGCTTTCGCTCGCGACCGATGACGCCGCAGACGTCGCAGCCGACCGCGCCGCCCATCCCGACGTTGTCGAGGTGCGGGATCTTGCGCGCGACGGCGAGCCGAGGGCTCGAGGACGCGCCGCACATCGCGACCATCGCGTCGAGCTCGGGCAGGGCCTCGAGCGAGGCGCGATCCGGGCGCGCGCGGCGGTCGGGCTGCCAGCGAAAGATGCACGCCGTGGATGCGAGCTCGTCGGGCAGATCGCTCGACAGCGCGCCGGGCACCCACCGGCCGCGCGTTCCGGCCACCTCGGCGCAGGCGCCGGCGCGGAGACTGACGGCGTACTGCTTGGGCCGCTCGCAGGACGTGGTGGTGCGCAGCTCGTCGTCGGTCATGTCCTCGGCGCCCACGTCGCCGGCTGGCGCGACGGCCGACGACGCGGACGGAGCGTCGGTCGGCGAGGCGCCGCACGCCACGAGGAGGAGCGACGTGGCGACCCAGGCGGTCGGGCTGCGGAGGGGCGAGGGCATCTTCGGAGTGTAGGGTGATAGCACCAAAGGTAAGACAAGCAAGGGCGGGTGCCGTGGTCCTCGAGGTGGGGAAGTGCCGTTAGATCATGCACTTGCGCGCCGCCCACGCGCCCCGTCGCGGGCCGCCGCGGTGGCCGGGACGGCATCTGTTCGCATGCGAACAGATGGGA
>JAGQJA010000336.1:0-1082 GCA_020430845.1 Myxococcales bacterium | reverse complement strand
GGCGCCTCAGAAGGCGCAGTACTCGCCGGGCTTGGTGCAGATGTCGAGCAGCGGGTTGCAGCAGACCTCCCCCGAGGCGCACGTGACGTTGCCGCACGTGGGGCCGGGCAGGCCCGCGCAGCAGGACGCGGGGTAGGCGCCGTCGTTGGGCGCGCGGCAGCCGCCGAGGTGGTCGACCCACGCGCCGAAGCATGAGCCTCCGTCGCTGGCGCCGCCGCCCGTGCCGCCGCCGGCGTCAGAGCCTCCGCCGGAGCGGGGCTCGCACGTCACCGGACCGCAGCACGACGGATCGTTGACCTCGCAGTACATCAGGCAGAGCTGCGGCGGGCAGAGCTCGCCGGCGCCGCAGTCGATGTCCTCGACGCACTGGCCCGTCGGCAGGATGCCGAGGCGCTCGGTCAAGCCCCCGCGCGTGAGCGTCAGCTCCTTGGCGGTGCGCGCGGCGCCGTAGTACCGGGCGGGCGCGCCGGCGGGGCGGAGGCGGAGGCGGAGCCGGCCCCGCCACCGGTACGCGTTCCACTGGCCCGCCTCGTCGAGCAGACACGGCGACGTGAAGCAGATCTGCGTGGCGCCGGCCTCGACCTTCGCCGTGTACGAGCCGTCGGCGCGGAGGTCGAGTCGGGCAAAGCCACCGGAGGCCGGGCTGCGCGTGAAGTACTGGGCCACGAGCCCGCGCGCTGCGACGGTGATCTCGTCGCTGGACGCCGCGACGGCCTCGTCGTCGGACGCGGCGGCGCCGTCGTCGGCAGAGGCGCAGCCCGCGACGGCGACGGAGGAGGCGAGGAGGCAACAAGAGAAGAAGAAGATGGCGCGACGCATGGAAGATGCTCCTTGTTTCGGGAGAAGAGTGAGGGGTAACGGTGTCTACGAGGTGGGGCCGCGACGTCTGACAAGGTGGGTGTCGATTTTTTTCGCGGTCGCCGCGCTCGCCTGCGCGCGGCGGCGCGGCCCAGCGCCGGGGCCGCCGCCGACGCCGCTCACGATCCTCGTGGGCGGCTGCGTCGCCGTCCGCGATGCGCGTCCTTCGGACGCGCGCCCGGACGGCGTCGCGTGTGAGCTCGCCGACGACGCGCGCGACGTCG
>JAGQJA010000335.1 GCA_020430845.1 Myxococcales bacterium | reverse complement strand
AGCTCTGGTCGCGCCCGCCGTGGGGACCGGGGTGGTACGCCGTCTCGGCGCGGCCGCTCTCTCCCCGCGAGCGCCGCACGCTGCTCGGCGGCGGCTGAGCGCCGGTTCGGGCGGCGAGGGGCCGCGCCGCCGGGGCGAGGTAGGATAATATCCTACCTAGGGACGTGCGTAGGTCGAAAGAAGAGGCTATGTGAGCCGCGCGTGAGCCGTTCTGTGCGCTCGCGGCCATCTCCCTTCCATGAACCTCTCGCCTCGCTTTTCTTCGTCTCTCTCCGTCGCCCTCCTCGTGGCCAGCGCGGCCTGCGGCGGCGCGGTCAACGTGGACCCCATCGGCGGCCCCACGCCCAGCGCCCCCAGCGCGCCCGCCAATCCTGAGACCCCGTCCGCCGGAACCACCACGCCGGCGCCGGTCGCGCCGGTCGGTCCGTACACGGGGCTCGTCCACACGACCGACGTCTCCATCCTCTATCCGCTGCCGTCGCCCGGCGAAGCCACCGACTTCGTCCGGCCCACGGAGCAGGGGGTGCACGGCGTGCTCTTTCCGAAGAGCGCGTTCGATGTGGTCGTGGGCACGCGCCTCGACCGCGTCAACAGCGAGCCCGCGAGCGGGTACGCGGAGCTCGCGCTCGTCTCCGTGCGTCTCGACGGCTGTTCGGCTCGCGGCAACCCCTTCACCGGCTGCACCAGCGAGGTGCGGCTCGTGCTCCAGGCGCTCTACGACAAGACGAGCCCGCAGGTCGACGACGACCCTTCGCTTGGCATCGCAGCGACCGACGGCGCCGTGCACGTCATGTACGACGTGCCGGAGGCAGAGCTCGTCACGATGATGAAGCAGCTGCTCACGCTCAAGCGCGCGAATGGCGACCTCGCCTCGCAGACGCTGACGCCCCACCCGATCCTGAAGCAACAGGGGTTGGGTGGGCCCTTCGCGGCAGGGCTGCGCTCGATCTTGCTCGAGCACTTGGGAGAGGCGCGGATCGGACGCATCACCATGTTCGATCACAATTTCGATCCCGACAGCGACGGCTGGAGCTTCTCGGTGTTCGACCGACTGAGCGGCAACCTCACGCGCCGGAGCGTCCCGCTGCTGCCGAGCCAGACACCTGTCGACCAAGTGATCTTCGGCTCCACGGCGCTGCGGGGTCCGCTCGCGCAGACGAGCGCGGGGGCTTTTCTCACCTCGACGTCGCCCGACCAGGTCACCGCGCTCGTGGCCGAAGGGCGGCCAGCGCCCGGCGCGCCCGGGGCCGCCGCGGCGCTCCAGTCTGCGTTCGACGCCGCGCGGAGGCTGCAAGACCCACGGCGTCATTCCGCCGAGTCGACCGATTGCGGCGGCTGTCACCTCGCCGAGGGGGCAGCCCTGCTGGGGGCGCAAGCGTACGGTCTCCAGAGCGCCGCGACCTACACGCACGCAAAGCGCAACCTCGGCTACCAGAGCGATCGCGTGAGCATCACCAACTTGCACGCGTTCGGCTACCTCCACAGGCGTGTGTCGATCATGCAGCGGACGGCCAACGAGTCTGCCGTCGTCGCCGACTGGATGGAGGAGAAGGTCAAGTAGACGTGCAGGTCGCGCCTCCGGTCGTCGCTGTCGAGCGCTCGTGCGCGGATCTTGTCCGCGCGATCGCCGACGGCCGTCCGGGGGCCGAGCGAGAGCTCATCACGCGCTTCGCGGGGCACGGGAGGCGACTTCTGATCCGAACGCTCGGGCCCGGTCCCGACGTCGACGATCTCCTCCAGGAGGTGTTCTTCCGCGTGTTCCAGAGGCTCCACAAGATCGAGCCCCCTGACGCGTTGCCGGGCTACGTCACGACCGTCACCCTCCTCGTGTCCCGTGAGGCCCTCAAGAAGCGCCGTCGAGCTCGGTGGCTCTCGTTCCTCGGGGGGGACGAGCTCGCGAGCTTGACCGAGCATCGAGGTGCCGAGGCCGTGCCCGAGGACGTCCGCGCGTTCTACGGTGCGCTCGGCAAGGTCTCGGCGCAGGCGCAGCTGCTCATCACGTTGAGGTACGTCGAGGGCCTGCGCCTCGAGGAGATCGCTGTCGCGCTCGAGCTCTCGCTCTCGACGGTCAAGAGGCACCTTGCGCGCGCAGAGGCCGATCTCGCGGCGCTGCTCGGAGACGATGACGTGGCCGTCGCGCCCTGGCTGAGAGGAGCCCTTCGATGAGCTTGCCCCGTCCGTCGCTCGAACAGATCGGGGGGCGCGTCGCCGCTGCCGGAGACCGCGCGCTCGACGCCACGCCGGGACCGGACGTGGACGTGGTGCTCGCGGGCGTCGCGCGGCTTCGTGGGCGCGCCCGGCGACGGCGCGCGGCGTTGGCAGGAGCTGCCGTGACGGCGCTCGCCGTGACCCTCGGCCTCGCTTCTTGGCGCATGCGCGGCGACGCGCAGCCGGGCGTCGTCGCCGCCACGCAGCCGGCCGTGGGGCCACGCCACGCAGAGCGCGAGCCGCTCCCACTCGACTTCGCCGACGGCACACGCGTGGTCCTCGCTCCGGGCGCGACTACGGACGTCCGCGAGGTGAGGTCGCACGGTGCGCAGGTCGCGCTCGTGCGAGGCACGATCGACGTCCACGTCGTCCACACCGACGCGACGCGGTGGGACGTGCTCGCCGGAGACTTCGATGTGACGGTGACGGGAACGCGCTTCGACGCGACGTGGGACCCGGAGCGCGGCGAGCTCACCGTGGCCATGAAGGAAGGGACCGTGCGCGTGTCGGGACCATGTGTCCGCGAGGAGCTCTCGGCCCCGAGCCACAAGACCTTCTCCTGCGCACCTGCGGCCACCGTACCCGTCGCGACCCCGACCTCGGCTCCCACCAGCGCCACGTCGCCCAGCTCGCCCTCGGGCTTGCCCGCGCCGCGGGGGGCGGGCGCTTCACCGGCCTCGCCGCCGCGCGCGGTCGGTCACGACGCGGACAAGCCGGCGCTCGTCGTCAAGGCGGCTGTACCGGCGGAGGGCGTGCAGGCGGGGGAGAGCGACGGCGCGCGCGCATCGCGGACCGATGCGCCGAAGGGCGCGAGCACGCTCGACCGCGCGGACTCGGCGCGACTCGCGGGGGACAGCCGCGGCGCGCGTGCCCTGTACGCCCAGGCTCGTGCAGAACGCCCGGGTACGGCCGACGCCGTCAAGGCGGCCTTCTTGCTCGGGCGCCTCGCCGAGGACGCCGGCGACGTCGGCGGTGCGGCGCGCTGGTACGACGTCGTCTGCCACGAGGCCACAACCGGTCCGCTGGCGCAGGACGCACTCGGCAGGATGATCGAGCTCGAGCAGCGGCAGGGCCACACCGCGACCGCGCGCGCACTGGCCGAGCGATATCTGGTTGCGCACCCCAAGGGGCCCCACAGCTCCTATGCGCGCTCGGTGCTCGACGCGTCGCGATGAAGACAGCGCTGACTGCGCGCTTCGCCGCGCTCTCCATGACACTCGCCGTCTCCGCCCACGCGGCGGACATCGCGGTCGCCAGCGACAGCGAGCGGCAACCGTTCGCGCGTGCCGTGATCGCAGAGCTCGAGCAGTTGGGGTTCACCGTGCGCGCCCGGGATGGTGGTGACGGCGTGGAGGACAGCGCCGTGCTCGACCTGACGGGTGAAGGTCCGATGGAGCTTCGGGACACGGCGGGTGGCCTGCCGCGGGTGCGCGCTCTGCAGACTCACCGCGGCGATCCGCTCCTCGTCGCCGAGGAGGTACGAGCACTCTTGCTCCCCCTCCTCGAGGTGCGCGTGGCCCCGCGCCGCGCACCTGCGCCCGCGCCCGTCGTAGGAGAACGCGACGTCGCCCCGCCCCCCCGACCTCGGCCTGCAGCGTTCGATCTCAAGCTCGGTGCGGGCGCGACCTTCGGCACGTCGACGGCAGGCGCGACGCTCCTCGGCTCGGTCGCTTACTACCCGGCGGTGCTCAGGACGAGGCGTCTCGATCTCGGCGCCGCCGTCGCGGGGCTCGTCCCCGTCACCGCGGAGCGCGTCGCGCGCGCGGAGGGTGACGCCGAGGTGCGCCCGTTGCTCTTCGGACCCGAGGTCGTCGCGCGGCTCTGGCCCGTGTCGGCGGGCTACGTCGACTTTGCCGTCGGGCCGTTCGCTGCATATACACGGTTTCGCGGGAGCGCTGTCGCGCCCTTCACTTCTCGCGACGACGCGGCTTGGACGTGCGTCCCGACCGGGCGCTTGTCGCTCGGCTACGTGATCGGGGCGTTCGCCGTCGTGCTCGAGGGGCGCGCGGGCGCCGCGGTCCCCGCGCTGACCGTGCGCTTTGCCGGTCAGGAGGTCACCGACTGGGGACGGCCGTTCGCGAGCGTCGGCGCCGCGCTGACGTTCTCGCTGTAGGGCGCGCGCGCGCCCCAGGGTGCCGCGAGCGCGCGGATCGGTGGCCTCTTTTGCTGGGCAACCTATTGCAAGTGTCTGATTTTATTGAAATAGATGCGAGGTCATCCTTCGGGGTGACTCGCACTTCTGCCGGCGTGTCGTAGCTTGGTCTCCGTCCTGAGGGGCGCCCCCCCCTCGATGGTGAACCTATGAGCCAAGCGATGACCTCCGTAGCCACGACCCTCCGCAACCTCCCCCAGGGAGCCTCGCCCACCGACGTGTGGAAGAGCGCAGCGCACGCGCTCCTGCGCATCGACGCGAGCGAGGCCGACGCGTTGGGCGCGGTGTTCGAGGACCCGAGCACGACCGACGAGCGTCGCCAGCTCGTGCTCGATCTGCTCGCAGGCGCGGGCACGGTCGAGGCGCAGGTCGTCATGCGTCGCCTGCTCTCGCTCTCCATCGCGCGCCGCAACTGCCGCGTGTTCGCGTCGTTCGTGCAGCGCCTCGGTCTGGTCGAGATCCCCGACGGCCCGACGCTCCGCTACTTGATGGCCGTGTACGGCGAGAGCCGCTCTCTCCCCGTCGACGTGCGCGCGTCGTGCGCGTACGCGCTCGGCGCCGCCGCGGGCCACGCGTTCGTGGCAGGTGAGCGTGAGGCCGCCGTTCGCTCGTCGGACGTGCTCCGTCACTCTCTGCCCGACGCGTCGGGGCCCGAAGAGCGCGCGGGGCTGCTCACCGCCCTCGGCAACGCAGGCCTGCCCACCGACGGGCCCATCATCCTCCGCTACGCGGCCGACCCCGAGGTCCGCGTCCGCGCGGCGGCGGCGCTCGCGCTCCGCAAGATCGTCTCGCCCCAGGCGCGCGAGGCGCTGCACACGCTGGTCTCCGACGCCGACCCCAAGGTCGCGGGCAGCGCGCTGGTCGCGCTCTCGGAGCACCCGCTCTCGAACGAAGATCTCGAGAGCGTCGCCCTCCTCATCCTCGCCGGCAAGACGGCCCGCGCGCTCGACGCGAGGCTCTTGCGCCTGCTCGCGCCGCCCGACGCGCTCGCCAAGCGCTCCGTGGCCCTCGAGGCCGCGCTGCGCCTCCTGCTCGCGCGCCAGGTGCAGCAGACGCAGCACAAGCACCCGTCGGGTGAGTACCTCCGTGCCGCGCCCACGGTCGATCCCAA
>JAGQJA010000334.1 GCA_020430845.1 Myxococcales bacterium | reverse complement strand
CCAAGGACACGCCGCTGCACGACGCCACCGTCGTCGGCGACATGGTCGGCGATCCCTTCAAGGACACGTCGAGCGTCGCGCTCAACCCGGTCATCAAGTTCACGACCCTCTTCGGCCTCTTGGCCGTCGAGCTCGCCGAGCAGATGAAGTCGGGCGGCGACAAGACGATGCCCGTCGCCCTCGGCGCGCTGTTCTTCGCCGTGTCGGTGGTCTTCGTCTACCGCAGCTTCTACAACATGCGCATCGAGAGCTCCGACGCGGCGCCGACGCTCGCCGCCGCGGGCGCGGGTGGCGGCAGCGTGTCGATGTCGTCCGACGACGACGACGATGGCGACGACGAGCCCAAGAAGCCGGCCAAGAAGGCGTCGACCAAGAAGGCCGACGACGACAAGGCCGAGTCCAAGTCGGACAAGAAGTCCGACGACAAGGACGACAAGAAGGCCGAGTCGAAGTCGGACGACAAGAAGTCCGACAAGAGCGAGCCCGAGGCGGGCGCCGAGGCCTGACCCGGCCCGCCCAGGCGTGCGGCGCGCTCTCCCGGAGACGGGGGGCGCGCCGTTCGTCTTTTGTGGGGCGTGCTACGATGGATCATCGTGGTGGTGCCCAACTCTCGCGGTCGAGCTCTACGGGTCGTCTGCAGCACCGCGGCGCTGCTCGCCGCCGGCTGCCACCTGGCCGGCGATCCGAACGCGACCGAGTGCCCCGAGGGCCAACGCGTCTACCTCGGTCGGTGCGTCGCCGATCTGGCGCCGGCCCAGACGGTGATCACCATCCGCGCGGCGCAGGGCGGCACGCTCTGCGGTCAAGGCGCCTCGGACCGTCCGCCCGTCGTCAGCCCGGCCAGCGTGACCGTCGCGGTCAACGCCGACTTCGGCTTCAAGAACGAGGACTCCGTCGACCACGAGATCCGCGGGGCCGCCGACGGAAAGCTCTGGGCGACGGCCAAGCGCGGGCTCGTGTCGGGCGACGTGGCCATCAGCGCCAAGGGATCGTTCGCCTACACCGTCTCCGGTTGTCCGGGCGGCACGGTGGTCGTCGAATAGGGTACGCTCGCCACCCATGCGAACGTTTCGCGCCGCTTCGTTGAACATCTGGAGCCGCTTCGGTCCGTGGGAGGAGCGGCTCGTCGCGCTGCGCAAGGCCCTGGCTGCGGTCGACCCCGACGTCATCGGTATGCAAGAGGTGATGAAGAGCGCCGACCTCGACCAAGGCGCCCTGCTCGCAGAGGTCGGCGGCTACCACGTGGCCTGGGGGCAGGCCTCCGAGAACCACGGCTTCCCCGTCGGCAACGCGATCCTCTCCAAGTGGCCCATCGTGGCGTCGGAGACGATCCCGCTCCCCGACGGCGGGAGCGACGAGTCACGCTCGGTCGTGTTCGCGATGATCGACGCGCCGTTCGGCAAGCTCCCGTTCTTCTGCACGCACCTCAACTGGAAGCTCCACCACGGGCACGTGCGCCAGCTCCAGGTCCGCGCGCTCACCGACGCGGTGGCGGCGCGGGCGCCGATCGACGGTTTCCCGCCCGTGGTCGTGGGCGACTTCAACGCGGAGCCCGACTCGGACGAGATCCGCTTCATGCGCGGCCTCACGGGGCTCGGCGGCGAATGCGTGTATTTTGCAGACGCGTTCGGCGTGTCGGGCACCGGCGACGGCACGACCTACTCCAAGCGCAACCCGTTCGCCGAATACCTGAGAGAGCCCGAGCGGCGCATCGACTACGTCTTCGTGCGCGGGCCCGACGACAGCCAGCGCGGGGAGCCCCGCGACGCGCGCGTGTGCTTCGACGCCGCGGTCGACGGCACGTTCCCGAGCGATCACTTCGGCGTCGTCACGACGATCACCGCAGGACGCTGAGCGTGCTCTCTCGGCGCGCGGGCGTCTCGTTGTGCGTGGCGTTCGCGTGCTGGGGCGCGGTCGGAGCTGCGCGCGCGCAGACGTCGGGCGCGGCGCCCGTGTCGAAGACGACCGGCTACTCGCGCTACGAGAAGGAGACGATCGTGCGGGCGCTCGCCGGCTTCGGGCTGGAGCTCGATCCCGCGCCCGAGGGCAAGACGATCGAGGGCGTCGACGTCGTGCGCCTCGACGTCCTCGAGGATCGCGATCCCGTCCCCGAGAAGGTGCTCGGGCTCTCGGCCCGCAAGATCCTCAACTCGATGCACTACGAGTCGCGCGACTTCGTCATCCGTCGCGAGATGCTCCTGCGCGAGGGCGACAAGTACGTGCAGGTGCTCGTCGACGAGACGGCGCGCAACATGCGCCGCCTCGCGCTCCAGGTCTCGCTCGTCGTCATCGTTGCCACCAAGGGCAGCGCGCCCGACCGCGTGCGACTGCTCGCGATCACGAAGGACATCTGGAGCCTGCGCCTCAGCTACGACGTCGCGGTGACGCCGGGCGGCATCGAGAACCTCTCCATCCTCCCGCAAGAGACCAACGTCCTCGGCTGGCATCACACCGCGTCGACGCAGTTCCGCCTGGCGCCCGAGACCATCACGCTGGGCGCGGGCTACCGCGTGCCGCGCTTCGGCACGAGCTGGCTCGGCGCGACGGCGAGCACGAGCATCATCTTCAACCGGCGCCGCGGCGAGCCCGAGGGCACGAGCGCGTCGATCGGCGTCGAGCGTCCACTGTATTCTACACGTACCGAGTGGGCCTGGGGCGCCGACGTCGGCTACAGCATCGGCGTCGCGCGCCGCTACGTGAACGCGCGCGTGGCCACGTTCGACTCCCAGCGCACCCCCGACGTGCGTGAGCAGATCCCGTTCGAGTACAAGAGCCGCTCGTACTCGGGGTCGGTCGCGCTCACGCGCTCTTTCGGCTGGGCGCTCAAGAACAACTTCTCGGTGAGCCTCAACGCGTCGACGGCCGAGTACAACACGTTCGCCTTCGCCCCCGGCACGTCGCAGGACGCCATCGACGACTTCACGGCGCGGGCGATCCCCATCGGTGAGTCGCGCGTCTACCCGCGCCTGTCGTGGAGCTCGTTCACGACCAACTTCCTGCGCACCTTCGACCTCAACACGCTGGGGCTCCAGGAAGACTTCAGGCTCGGCCACTCGCTGAGCGCGTCGTTCTATCCGGTCAGCCGCAGCCTCGGCTCGTCGCGCGACTTCATCGGCGTGAGCGCGAGCGCCGGCTACGTAGTCGCGATCGGCGACGGCGTCGCGGGCGTGACGCTCGGCGCGGTGCAGGAGCTGCAAGACGGCGCGCTGTCGGACGCGTCGTACTCGGGCGGCTTCGGCGCGGCCACCCCACGCACGCCCATCGGACGTCTCGTCATGAACGCGTCGTTCCTCAGCCGATACCGCAACTACCTGCGCAGCCGGTCGTTCCTGGGCGGCGACGATCGCCTGCGCGGGTACCCGAGCAACTTCTTCTTCGGCAAGGACTACGTCGTCTACAACATCGAGTACCGGTCACGGCCGCTCGAGCTGCTCGGCTTCCAGATCGGGGGCGTTCTGTTCTTCGACTCCGGCGACGCGGCGCAGGGCTTCGACCTGCTCCGGGCCAAGCAGAGCGTGGGCGTGGGGGCTCGCCTGCTCTTCCCGCAGCTCAACCGTTTGGTCACGCGCCTCGATCTGGCGTTCCCCCTCAAGAGAGGGCCCTTTCCGGAGACGGGGATCCCGACCCCCGTCGATCCGGTGGGCTTCTTCTTCTCGCTCGGTCAGGCGTTCAGCCCGTGACGGGCGCCGCCGCCTCGGCGGACGGCGGGGCCACGCGGAAGGGCAGGGGGGCGTCGGTCACGTCGGCCTCGAGGGCCGCCGCGAGCACGTCGCTCATGTCCTCGGCCAACACGATCTCGAGGGCCTCGCGCACCTCCTTGGGCACCTCGTCGAGGTCGCGCTCGCACTTGGTGGGCACGATGACGCGCTTGATGCCCGCGCGGTGCGCGGCGAGGAGCTTGGCCTTGATGCCGCCGACGGGCAGGACGCGCCCCCGCAGCGTGCACTCGCCCGTCATGGCTGTGTCGCTCCGCACGCGTCGGCCCGTGAGCAGCGACGTGAGCGCCGTGAAGATGGTCACGCCGGCCGACGGGCCGTCCTTGGGCACGGCGCCCGAGGGGACGTGGATGTGCACGTCCTGGTGGTCGGTGACGCGCGGATCGATGCCGATCTTGTCGGCGTTGCTGCGCACGTAGCTGAGCGCGGCTCGGGCCGACTCCTTCATCACGTCGCCGAGCTGACCGGTGATCTCCACGGCGCCGCGGCCCGGCATGCGCGAGGTCTCGATGAAGAGGATGGACCCGCCGAACGGCGTCCACGCGAGCCCCGTGGCGACGCCCGCGATCGACGCGCGCTCGGCGATCTCGCCGTCGTACTTGGGCTTGCCGAGGTGCTCGCGCACGTGCGCCTCGTCGATCAGGACGGGCGCCTTGGCCGCCGTGGCGTCGGCGCTCTCTCTGGCGCGGACCACGCGGAGAGCGAGGGCGCGGCAGAGCTTCTTGATCTCGCGGTCGAGCTGGCGCACGCCCGCCTCTCGCGTGTAGTCGCGGACGATCGCCTCGAGCGCACCGTCGGTGATCTCGACGGCGTCGTCGGCGATGCCGTGCTCCTGAGTGCGCTTGCGGAAGAGGTGTCGGCGCGCGATGTGCGCCTTCTCGTCGGGCGTGTAGCCGGAGATCTCGACGACCTCGAGCCTGTCGCGCAGCGGCGCGGCGAGCTGCTCGAGCGCGTTGGCCGTGCAGATGAACATCACCTCGGAGAGGTCGAACGGCAGCTCAAGGTAGTGGTCTGCAAATGTATGATTCTGCTCGGGATCCAGCACCTCGAGGAGCGCCGCCTCGGGCGAGCCGCTGTAGCCGAACGAGAGCTTGTCGACCTCGTCGAGCAAGATGACCGGGTTCTTGACCTTGGCCTTGCGCACGGCCGAGAGGATGCGGCCCGGCAGCGCGCCGACGTAGGTGCGGCGGTGGCCCCGGATCTCGGCCTCGTCTCGCACGCCGCCCAGCGCGACGCGCACGAACGGGCGACCGGTCGCGTCGGCGATCGACTGACCCAGGGACGTCTTGCCGACGCCCGGAGGACCCGCGAGGCAGAGGACCGTGCCCTTGGAGTGGCCGGTGAGCTTGAGCACCGCCACGTGCTCGAGGATGCGCTTCTTGACGTCGTCGAGGCCGTAGTGGTCGGCGTCGAGGGCGCGCGCCATCTCGTCGACGTCGAGCCGCGTATCGGCCCGCTCGTTCCACGGCAGGTCGGCGATGAGCTCGAGGTAGCTACGGATGACGTTGGCCTCGGGACCGGCGCCGTTCATCGCCGAGAGGCGTCCGAGCTCACGCTCGGCGACCTTCTTCGCCTCGTCGGGCAGGTTCGCGTCGTCGATCTTCTTGCGCAGGCGCTCGACGTCGTCGTCGGCGCCGTCGCCGAGCTCCTTCTTGATGGCGCGGAGCTGCTCGCGGAGCACGGCGTCGCGCTGGTTCTTGCCGAGCTCCTTGCGGACCTCGCCCTCGATCTTGGACCGGAGCTCGGACTTGGTGCGGAGCTCACCGAGTCGCTTGACCAAGAGGCGCAGCCGCGCGGGCACGTTGGCCTCGGCGAGCAGCTCGATCTCGTGCTCGATGGGGAAGTCGACCGACGACGCGATGTGGTCGGCGAGCGCGCCGGGGGCGCTGGGCGCGGAGTCCTCGTCGAACGCGCCGCCGGCCTCTTTGGCCAGCTCCGAGACGGCGGTGAGCACCGCGCGCGCGAGCTCCTCGGCCTCGGGCGTGTCGCCGTCGACCTCGTCGACCGGCGCGGCGATGGCCGTGTAGTGCGGCGTCCTCGACGCGAGGCTCTCGAGTCGGGCGCGACCGAGCCCCTCGAGCACGACCTGCAGCTCGCGCGAGCCCTTCTTGGCGATCGAGCGGACGCGCGCGTACGTGCCGGCGCGGTAGAGCTCGTCTTCGGTCGGGGCAGAGACCCGAGCGTCCTTCTGGCTCACGGTGAGGATCACGTCTCCGGGCGCGAGCTGCCGCGCGAGATCGAGCGAGGCCGCGCGGCCTACGGAGAACGACGAGACGGCGCCAGGGAAGAGGGCTCCGCCGCGGAGAGGCAAGGTCGGGATGGCTGAGGACATCGTCATCTGGGATGCTCCGGCGCTCTCTTGGGTTCTTGGGTGCCTCGCCGCCGACGAGAGAGGGACATGGGCGAGCGGGGGCTCTGCGCGCGAGCTCTTCGCGTCGCGCGTGCTTCGGTACGACAGTTGCGCAAGCTAAGAGCGCGCCAGCGATCGTCAACCCATGTGTCTACATGAGGTTGCGGGTGAGGGTGCGGGTGCGATCGAGGTTGCGGTTGCGGTTGCGCTCGCGTCTGCGTCTGCGGTTGCGCTCGCGTCTGCGTCTGCGTCTGCGTCTGCGTCTGCGGTTGCGGTTGCGGTCTGCGTCTGCGGTTGCGGTTCGGGTTGCGCTCGCGTCTGTGGGATCGGGTATCTTCGGTCGACGATGGACGTCGTCGACCGCATCGTTCCCGAGCCCGCCCAGCTCGCGCTCTCGCCGCACGAAGCGCAGGGGATCGTCGAGCTGTGCGTGGTCGCCGCCGCGGCCGACGGGCCCGTGACGCGCGCGGTGTACAAGCAGCTCACGTACATCGTCGGCCGCGTCCGTTCGCTCGTGCGGTCGGGGCTGCCCAACGCGAACGCGACGTCGGCCGATCAGGCGGTGAGCCCCGAGGGGCCCTATCGCAGCGCGGCGATGCCGGTCGACGCGCGTGTGCGCTCCGTGCCGCTGCCGCCGGGCGCGCTCGACTCGCTCCTCGAAGAGGTCGCCGAGGTGGGATGGCGCGACCGCATGTGGACGGTGAGCGAGTCGCTCGACCGCGAGGTCGTGCGCCGCCTCGCGTTCCAGCTGTCGCTCGTGCTCGTCTTGCGCGACGTGAACATGTCGGAGGACGAGCTCGAGCTCGTCAAGAAGCTCCGCTCGGCGCTCCGCATCGAGCGCGACGAGGCCGACGCGCTCATGGCGAAGGTGGTGATGTCCTCCGGAGGGACGTGAGCGCGCGGGTCTGTGGCTTCGGCGCGCTGGCGTGCCTGCTCGCGTGGGTCTCTCCGCGCGCGGCGCGCGCCGACGACGCGGACCCGGTGGTGGCGACGAGCGCGCCCGCCGCGGCGCCTGCCTCGACGAAGCAGACGCCGTGGCGAAGGCGCTCGCCGTTGGCGATCGGCGCGGCCGTGCTCCCCGGCGCCATCGTGCACGGCAGCGGACACTTCGCGGCCGGCGATCCCGCGACCGGCCTGACGCTCCTCGCCGCGCAGGGCGTGGGCGTCGGCATGCTGGGCGTCGGGCTGGGCACGGTCGTCGCGAGCGGCGCGTCCCGCAAGCTCGTCGGGCCCGCCGCGGCGCTCATCGCGTTCGGGGGTGGGCTGTGGTTCTTGACCTGGCTCGCCGACATCTACGGCGTCTCGGCGCCCGACGCCGGCACCGGCTCGCCGCGCCGTGAGCTGCCCGTGCTCGAGACCTCCACCGGGTACCGCTACGTCTACGATCCGGTCTTTCGTCCACGCGGCTACGTCGTCGAGTCGGCCGACCTGCGGCTCGGCCGCCTGCGCCTGCGCCCCGAGGCTTGGTTCGCGGCGAGCGACTCGGTCTCGCGCATCGAGCTGCGCGGGGCCGGCCGCATCTACGGACCGCTCCCCCGCGGGGCCGGACGCACGCGCGCCCCCGACGGGAGCTCGCTCGACATGGAGGCGGCGGTGTCGCGTCACGGCTTCCCCGCGGAGAGCTTCGAGATCGGCGCGGTCGAGGCGCAGCTCGCGGGGCGCCTCGATCTCGCCCGCGTGTCGTCGACGATGCGAGGGTCCTTCGCGGAGGCGAGCGCCGGCGTCGCCCTCACGCGTGTGGCCTACGACGTCGCGCGCGCGAGCCCGGACTTCTCGGAGCTCTTGCTCGCGCGTTTCGCGTGGGGCCTCTACCTGGGCAACCCGAGCGGCGTCTGGGGCGAGGCGCTCGTCTACTACGATCACCGGCACGACGGCGTGCTCGGGGGCGCGCGGCTGGCGGGCCTGGGCAGCGGCGTACCCGGGAGCGTGGGGGTCTCCGGAAAAATGTACTTTACACGCGAATGGGGCGTCGCCCTCGACGCCGGCGCGGGATCGGGCTGGATGGGTGGGCTCTCGCTCCTGGTGCGGGCGGGAGGTGCGCCGTGAGCCGGTGGCGCGAGGCGGCACGGGGCGCGGCGCGCGCGCTCGTGGCCGCGGGTGTGGTGGGGCTCGCGCTCGGCGCGTCGTCGAGCTGCGTGAACGTGGCGCGGCGCCGCGCAGAGGCCGACCTCGACGTGGGGCGCGCGAGCGCCGACGCGCTCGACGTCGAGATGGTCGACGGGCTCGCCTGCGTCCGAGCGATCGGGCCCGGCGCGCTCACGCTCCGCGCGCAGGCGCCCACGGTGCGCGGCCGCGTCACGGTCAAGGGCGGCGCGCCGACCCTCACTGTGACGGTGGACAACGTGCACGCCGACGCGCGCTTCGTCGCTCGGGCGCCCGACGGCGCCCTCTTGCCGAGCGCCGGGGAGCCGCCGACTCGGCGAAAGCAGATCGTGCGCCGCGTGACCGTGCCCGCCGCGGGGGTCGTCGAGCTCGACGTGAGCGCCCCCACGGCGGCGGACTCCGGGCCCTTCGACGTGGGGGTCTTGGCCGACGTGCAAGAGGCGATCGCGACCGTGGGCGAGGTCTACGCGCGCATCAACGAGCACCCGAGCCTCGAGTTCGTGCTCTTCACCGGAGACCTCACTCGGCAAGGGCGGCGCGAGCAGCTCGAGGAGTTCGAGCGTCGCGAGCAGGAGCTCGACGTGCCGCTCTACGCCACGCTGGGCAACCACGAGCTGGGCGCGGAACGCGTGTACTTTCAAGAGATGTACGGGCGGGGGAGCTACAGCTTCGTGCATCGGGGCGTGCGCTTCACCATGCTCGACTCTGCGAGCGCGACGCTCGATCCGCTCGTCTACGGGTGGCTCGACGGATGGCTCGAGCAGGGCCGCGACGCGACCCACGTCGTCGCGATGCACATCGCGCCGTTCGATCCGGTGGGCCTGCGAAACGGATCGTTCGCGAGTCGCGCCGAGGCCGCGATGCTCGTGAGCCGGCTCGCCCGCGGGCGCGTCGACGTGACCCTGTACGGTCACGTGCACTCGTTCTACGCGTTCGCGAACGGGGGCATCCCGGCCTACATCTCGGGCGGCGGCGGCGCCATCCCCGAGCGGATGGACGGGATCGGGCGCAACTTCCTCGTGATGTCGCTCGAGGCGGCGGGCCCGACGGCGCGCCGGCCCGAGGTGACGATGGTGCGCGTCGGCGACGGCCCCTGAGCGGCGGGGCTCAGAGCTTGAGGCCGGTCAAGAACTGCGCGCCGAGCCGCTGGCCCACGTCCGCGAGCAAGAGCGGGAGCTCGGTGTACGCGTCGAGGACGGACCCGATCTCGTTCACCACGCGGTCGACCTCGTCGTCGGTGACGACCAAGGGCGGCGTGAGGCGGAGCACGTTCCACTGGTGGGCCGCGGGCTGCGCGACGATGCCGCGCTCGAGCAGGCGCACGGCGAGCCACTGACCCAGCACGCTCCGCGACACGCCCGACACGACGCCGGAGAGCAGCCGGCCGAGCCTACCGCCGCGCCGCGCCGGCGCGAGCTCGAGGCCGACCAAGAGGCCCCGCCCGCGGACCGCGCGGACGAAGGGGTGGCTGCCCACACGATCGCGGAGCCCCTCGGCGAGGCGCGCGCCCCGCGCCGCGGCCGACGCCGGCAGCTTCTCTTCGTCGATCGCGGTGAGCACCTCGATCGCGACGCGCGCGCCGAGCGCATAGCCGCTGAACGTGCCGCCGTGGAGGTCGAAGCGATCGACGCGTCCGAAGGCGCGGTCGTGGATCTCGGGTGTGGTGAGCGTGGCGCTGACGGGCAACATGCCGCCGCCGAGCGATCGACCGAGCACGAGCACGTCGGGGACGACGCCCTCGCCCTGGTAGCCGAACAGTCGGCCGGTGCGCCCGAGGCCCGTCTCGACCTCGTCGAGCACGAAGAGCGCGCCGTGCTTCGACGCGAGCGCGTACGCGCCCTTGAGGTAGCCGCTCTCGGGCACCAGCACGCCGGCGTCGCACTGGACGGGCTCGACCACGAACGCTGCGACCTCGCCCTTGTGCTTGGTGAGCGCGCGCTCGAGGGCTTCGAGGTCGTCGAACGGGATCTCGAAGCAGCCCGGCAGGAGCGGCTCGAACGGGTCGCGCGCGCGCCCCGTGCCCGAGATGCTGAGCGCGCCGAGGCCTTTGCCGTGCGACCCGCCCTTGCAGTAGAGGATCACCTTGCGACGCGTGGCCGCGCGGGCCAGCTTGATCGCGCTGTCGATCGCCTCGGCCCCGGTCGTCGAGAAGAGGCACCGCTCGAGCGGTGACGTGCGCCGCGCGAGCTCCGCGGCGAGCTCGGCCGCGTGGAGCTGCGGCCCCACGTGGAGCAGGTTGGGCGTCTCGTCCGACGCCGCGCGCGTCAGCGCGTCGACGAGCCGCGCGGGGTTGTGGCCCAGGTTCGCGGCGCCGTGCGCGGACACCAGGTCGAGATATGCGCGCCCCTCGTGGTCCCAGAGGGTGGTCCCCTTGGCGCGGACGAACGCGCGCCCCGAGCCGAAGGCGCCGAGCAGCTTCATGAGCGCCGGGCTCACGTGCTCGGCGAACTTCCGGACGCTCGGGTGCTCGTGCGCGGTCATCGAGGAGCGCATCATAACGCGTCGGCCCGCGCGCGCGGTGACAACGGCGCGACCTCTCGCGCCGTGCCCGCCGGACCGTACAGTCGCGCTCACGCGGCCCCCACGGTCGCGGCGCGCACTGCTCCCCGGTAGCATGTCGCGGCGTGACGCCGCCGCTCCAACGTCCTCCGCAGGTCGCCGTCGCGCGCGCGGCCGGCTCGCGTTACCTCGTCACGGCGTCCGGCGTGTCCGTCGGCAGCCGCGTCGGACCGGCCGTCATGCTCTTCGGCGGCTTCGGTCTCGCCGTCGCGGTCGGGGTCGTCGGCGTGGCGGTCGGCGCGGAGCTGGAGAGCGGCGCTCTCGTCGTGTCGTCGCTCGTCGTCGCGCTCCTCGTCTTCTGCGCGACGGCGGCGCTGCAGTGGGTCGCGATCCTCTCGGGCGCGAAGGGGCTCGATCGCGCGACGCGACAGCACCTGGCGGGTGACTCCCGGGGCGTGCTCGAGGTATGTCATCGACCCCTCCGCTACGTCTTTCGCTCCGACCTGCGCACGAGGGCGCTCTACCTGCTCGGCTTGCTGGCCGAGTCGAACGCGCACTTCGACGAGGCCGCGGACCTCTTCGACCGCGCCGCCCGGATGATCCCGGCGCTCGCCGCGTTCAAGTGGCAGCGGCACGCGCGTGTGTTGATGCTCTGCCACCGCGCAGTGTCGCTCGTGGCGCTCGGCCGCGTCGAAGAGGCCGACGCGGCGGTGCGCCAGGCGTCGCAGCTCTTCCCCGAGCGACCGACGGGCGTCTTCGACGCGATCGCCGACGACACCGCCTTCGGCGCGCTTGGGGTCGCCGCGTCGCTGCAGAACCTGGAGCCGGGCCGCGACCCGCGCGCGCTCCTGACGTTCGCGTGCGCCGTCGTGCTCGAGGCGCGCGGCATGCCGCGCGAGGCGCTCGAGCTCCTCGACCGAGAGCGGGCGAGCCTCTTCGCCGGGCTCACGTCACGCGAAAGAGCGCTCGTCGCGCGCTTGGAGGGGCGCGCGCGCGCTCGCCTCGCCGGGACGCCGCTGCGGGCCGCCGGCGTGGCGCCGGACGCGGTCGAGGGCGCCGACGACGCGTGGGCCGACGACGTCCTCGCGCGGCGGGCGTGACCGCGCGCGTCAGATGACGAGCGTCTCTTGGTGCTCTCCCCACACGTCGCGGAGCACGCCCGCGATCTCGCCCACGGTGGCGTCGGCCTTCACCGCGTCGAGGATGAGCGGCACGAGGTTGTCGCTCGTCCGGCACGCCGCGTCGAGGCGGCGCAGCGCCTCCGCGTGGCGTCCGGCGTCGCGCTTGGCCCGGAAGGCTCGCAAGCGCTCGACCTGCTCTCGCTCGGCGCTCGCGTCGATCTTCATCACGGGCATGGGCGCCGTGTCTTGGACGAAGTCGTTCACGCCGACGATCACGCGCTCCTTCTTCTCGATCTCGAGCTGATAGACGTACGCGCTGTTCTGGATCTCTCGCTGCGGGTAGCCCTGCTCGATGGCCGAGACCATGCCGCCGAGCTCGTCGATGCGCGCGATGTACTCGTACGCGCGGCGCTCGATCCGGCGCGTGAGCGCCTCGACCGCGTAGCTGCCGCCGAGCGCGTCGACGAAGTCGGCCACGCCGGACTCGTACGCGACGATCTGCTGCGTGCGGAGCGCGATGGTCACGGCCTCGCTCGTGGGCAGGCCGAGGGCCTCGTCGTAGCTGTTGGTGTGCAGGGACTGGCAGCCGCCGAGCACGGCCGCCAGGGCCTGCATCGTCACGCGGACGACGTTGTTGAGAGGTTGCTGCGCCGTCAGCGTCATGCCGGCCGTCTGGCAGTGAAAGCGCAGCGCACGGGCCCTGTCGGTCTTGGCGTCGAAGCGCTCGGCCATGAGCGCGGCCCACATGCGCCGCGCCGCGCGGAACTTCGCCACCTCTTCGATGACGTTGTTGTGCACGTTGAAGAAGAACGACAGCTGCGCGCCGAAGTCGTCGACGTCGAGCCCGGCCTTCACCGCCGCGTCGACGTAGGCCATGCCGTCCGCGAGCGTGAACGCGACCTCTTGCACCGCGTCGCAGCCGGCCTCGCGGATGTGGTAGCCGCTGATGCTGATCGTGTTCCAGTGCGGCACCTCGGCGCCCGAGAACGCGAAGATGTCCGTGATGAGCCGGATCGAGGGGCGGGGCGGGTAGATGTACGTGCCCCGCGCCATGTACTCCTTGAGGATGTCGTTCTGGATGGTGCCGCGGAGCTTGTCGCGCGGGACGCCGTTCTCTTCGGCCACGGCGATGTAGAGGCAGAGCAGCGTTGCGGCCGTCGCGTTGATGGTCATCGACGTCGAGACCTTGTCGAGCGGGATGCCCGCGAAGAGCGTCCGCATGTCCTCGATCGAGTCGATGGCGACGCCCACCTTGCCGACCTCGCCGAGCGCGCGCGCGTCGTCGCTGTCGCGGCCCATCTGCGTCGGGAGGTCGAACGCGACCGACAAGCCCGTCTGCCCCTGACCGAGCAGGTAGCGGTAACGCTCGTTGGACTCGGCGGCCGTGCCGAAGCCCGCGTACTGGCGCATGGTCCAGAGCCGGCCGCGGTACATGTTGGGCTGCACGCCGCGCGTGAAGGGTGGCCGCCCCGGCACGCCGAGGTCACGCGCGGGGTCGAACGCCGGGTCGAGGGCGTCGAGGTCGTCGGGCCCGTAGAGCGGGGCGACGTCCTCCTTTCCCGCGAGGTTCGCGACGCGCGGCCGCGTCTTCTTCTTGGCCTCGAGCGGCCCGAGGTCCTCTTCGAGCCATTTCTTGCGGAGATCGGCGTAATCCATGGCGGCCTCGCTCTTACCACGACGCGCCGCCCGCCGCCCGGGCAAGGGCGCGTTTGTCGCGCGGCGCGCTACGGGGTAGACGTGCCCCCGAGGAGAACCTGAACAGTGATCGGCATCATCGATCTCGAGAAGTCGTACGGCGCGCGCACGCTCTTCGCTGGCGTGTCGCTCAAGCTCAACGAGGGCTCGCGCTACGGCTTGGTGGGCGCCAACGGCTCGGGCAAGACGACGTTGCTCGAGATCCTTGCGGGCGACGAGCCCGCGACGGGCGGCAAGATCACGCTCCCCGCGGGCGCGCGCATGGGCGTGCTCCGGCAGGACCACTTCATGCGCGACGAGGACCCCATCCTCACCGTGGCCATGGAGGGCGACGAGATCGTCACGCGGGCGCTCCGTGAGCAGCGCGAGCTCCTGGCCTCGCCCGAGCCCGATCCGGCGCGGCTCGTGGAGCTCGAGGACCTCGTCCGCACGCACGACGGCTACACGCTCGAGGCGCGGGCGAGCGGCATCCTCGAGGGCCTGGGCATCCCGGGGAAGTCCCACCGGGAGCCCCTCTCGACGCTCTCGGGTGGCTTCAAGCTGCGCGTGCTCCTCGCCCAGGTGCTCATCGGCCGGCCCGAGGTGCTCCTGCTCGACGAGCCCACCAACCACCTCGACATCCTCTCGATCCGCTGGCTCGAGAAGTTTCTATGTACATACAAGGGTTGCGCGATCGTCATCTCGCACGATCAGCGCTTCCTCGAGAACGTCGTCACGCACATCCTCGACGTCGACTACGGCACGATCACCCTCTACACGGGCAAGTACGCCAAGTTCGTCGAGGAGAAGCGCACTGTCCGCGAGCGAAAAGAGGCAGAGATCGCGCGCGTCGAGGCGACGATCGCCGAGAAGAAGGCCTGGGTCGAGCGCTTCAAGGCCAAGGCCACCAAGGCCCGCCAGGCGCAGAGCCGCCTCAAGCAGCTCGAGAAGATCGAGGTCGAGGAGCTCGAGACGTCGTCGCGTCGCACCCCGCTCTTCTCGTTCAAGCCCGAGCGCCCCAGCGGTCGCGAGGTGCTCGAGGTCAAGGGGGTGACCAAGTCGTACGGTGACAAGCGCGTCCTCACCGACGTGTCGCTCACCGTGCGTCGCGGTGAGCGCGTGGCCATCATCGGCCCGAACGGCCTCGGCAAGTCGACGCTCATCAAGATCGCGACGGATCACCTCGAGCCCGACGCCGGCACCGTCAAGTGGGGCCACGAGACGCGCGTGAGCTACTTTGCGCAGGACCACCACGAGGCCCTCACCGACTCGGACATGACGCCGCTCGACTTCGTGTGGAACGCCGTGCCCAAGGCCGAGACCGCGTTCGTGCGCGGGGCGCTCGGTCGGGTGCTCTTCTCGGGCGACGACGTCTACAAGAAGCTCGGCACCCTCTCGGGCGGCGAGGCGGCGCGCGTCGTCTTCTGTCGGATCATGGTCGAGAAGCCCAACGTGCTCGTGCTCGACGAGCCCACCAACCACCTCGACCTCGAGGCGATCCAGGCGCTCACCGACGCGCTTCTCGGCTACGCAGACGGCACGCTGCTCTTCGTGTCGCACGATCGCGCGTTCGTCAGCGCGCTCGCCACGCGCGTCATCGAGATCACGCCCGACGGGATCCGCGACTTTCCAGGCACCTACGAGGAGTACCTCGCCAAGTGCGGCGACGACCACCTCGACGCCGACACCGTCGCCCTCGCGGCCAAGAAGGAGAAGAAGGGCGCCACGGACAAGGCGCCCAGCGCCGCCCCCAAGGCGCCGCCCGTGCCGGGGCTCAGCTGGGAGGAGCAGAAGGAGCGCGCCAACCGCCTCAAGCGGCTGCCCAAGCTGCGCGACGAGCTGCTCGCCAAGATCGAGGCGGCCGAGGCGCGCAAGGCCGAGATCCACGCGCGCTACTGCGAGCCTGGCTTCTACGAGAGCACGCCCAAAGAAGAGATCACCAAGCTCGAACGCGAGGAGGCCGAGCTCAGCTCGGCCATCGACGGGCGCATGACGGAGTGGGAGCAGGTCGAGGCCGAGCTCGCCGAGGCCGAGGCGGCGGCCAAGGGCTGACGGGGGCCGGGCGCGTCACCCGTTCGTGCGCGTTGAGAAGCTGAGCCGTTCCCGCGATACTGCCGTCATGACCGCACGCCTGCTCTTCTCCACGACGTCGTACGCCTACCTCGAGCCCGAGTTCGTCGCGGCGGGGGAGTTCGATCGGGGCGAGGTCGAGCGCAAGATGTTCCCCGACGGCGAGCGCTACCTGCGCGTCGTGTCCGACGTGTGGGGGCGTGACGTGGTGCTCTTGGGCGGTACGCCCGGCGATCTCGACTGGCTCGAGCTCTACGATCTCGGCTGCGGCATCGCGCGGAGCGGCGCGCGGTCGCTCGCCCTCGTCATGCCGTACTTCGGCTACTCGACGATGGAGCGTGCCGTGAAGAAGGGCGAGGTCGTCGTCGCCAAGACGCGCGCGCGCCTGGTCTCGTCGATCCCCGCGTGCGAGGGCGGAACGCGCGTGTTCCTCTTCGACCTGCACACCGACGGCATCGAGTTCTACTTCGACGACCGCATGCTCACCCGGCACATCTACGGCGCGCCGCTCGTCACGCAGAAGATCCGCGAGGTGATGGGCGACCGCGAGTTCGTGCTCGGCGCGTGCGACGCCGGCCGCGCCAAGTGGGTGCAGAGCCTCGCGCGCGATCTGCACGTGGAGCCCGCCTTCGTGTACAAGCGGCGCGACTCGACGTCGGGCGCGACCGCGGTGACCGGCGTGAACGCCGACGTGAAGGGGCGCGAGGTCATGGTCTACGACGACATGATCCGCACCGGCTCGTCGCTCGTGCAGGCGGGGCGCGCCTACCTCGCCGCGGGCGCGTCCAAGGTGCACGCGATCGCGAGCCACATCGTCCTGCCCGGCGACTCGTACGAGAAGATCCAGGCGAGCGGCGTCTTCGCCACGATCTTGGGCACGAGCTCCCACCCCGGGAGCCAGAAGCTCCCCAAGGACTGCATCGTGCCCATCGCGCCGAGCCTCGTCGCCGCGCTCGGAGGCTGATTCAGCGCGCCAGGGCGCCGTCGTCGACCGCGACGCGGACGTGCGCGGGCGTGACCTCGACGGCGATGCCGTTGAACGCGGCGTTGCCGCTCAGTCGGTCGACGCGCGCGTCGTCTGTGACGTCGTTGAGGCTGACGCCGGCGTGCGCGGCCGCCACGCCGAGCCGGGCGCCCGCGCGGTCGTGCCCCCACCCGTGCGGCAGGCTCACGACGCCGGGCATGATCTCGTCGCTGATCTCCACCGGAGCGCGCACCTCGCCCCGAGACGTCTTGACCGTCGCCGGGGCGCCGTCGCGCAGCTCGAGTCGCGCCGCGTCGTCGGGGTGCACGAGCAGCGTGCAGCGCTGCGGTCCCTTCACGAGGCGCAGCGAGTTGTGAAGCCACGAGTTGTTGCTGCGCAGGTGGCGCCTGCCGATGAGCACCATCGAGGGCGGCCGCCGCTCCAGCTCGGCCTCGAGGCGCGGCACCTCGCGGGCGAAGAGCTCGGGCGCGAGCTCGACGCGCCCGCTCGCCGTGGTGAGCACCCCGGGCAGGCGCGGCTCGAGGGGGCCGAGGTCCAGGCCGTGCGGAGCACGAGTGAGCGCGAGCACGCTGAGGCGCCGCGGGCCGGTGCGGAGGGCGCCGTCGAGGATCCGCAGCGGCGTGATCGCCTTCGCCGCGCGCGTCATGGCGCGGCCGAGCGCGCCGTTGCCGCCGCGTATACGCGCGCCGAGCTCGGCGAGGATGTCGGCGTCGTCGCGCTCGCCCGGCCCCATGGGCAGAGCGGGCTGCGCGAGCTTGGCGCACTCGCGGACCGCGAACGCCGAGAGCGCGACGTCGTAGTGCGGGCGCTGCAGCGGCGAGCACGGCGGCAGGATGACGTGCGCGTGCCGCGTCGTCTCGTTGACGTAGCCGTCGATCGCGACGTAGTGCTCGAGCGACGCGATGGCGCGCTCGAGGCGCGGTCCGTCGGGCGCCGACAGGGCGGGGTTGCCGGCGCTCGTGACGAGCGCGCGCACCTGGCCGCGCCCGGGCGTCTCGATCTCCTCGGCCAGCGTCGCGATGGGGAGCTCGCCGCCCAGCTCGGCGTAGCCGCGCACCCGGCTCGAGAACCGCGCGTGGCCGCGCAGCCCCACGAGGTCGGCGATCTTCAGGACGTCGACGGCCGGGCGCGTCCACATCATGCCGCCAGGGCGATCGAGGTTGCCGGTCACCGCGCCGAGCGCGTACGCGAGCCAAGACGCGAGGGTCGCGTGCTCCTGGTGACACGTTCCGACGCGGACGTAGCACGCGGCGCTCTCGGCCTGGGCGAAGGCGCGCGCGAGCTCGCGGATGCGCGGCGCCGTGACTCCCGTGGCGCGGGCGACCCGCTCGGGGTGGAACGCGCGCGCGAGCTGCTCCAGGCGCTCGACGCCGACCGCGTGCGCGATCGGCTTCGCGAGCCCCTCCTCGAAGACCACGTGGAGGAGCGAGAAGAGCAAGAGGGCGTCGGTGCCGGGCCGCAAGAACACGTGCTCGTCGGCGAGGCGCGCCGTCTCGGTGCGACGCGGGTCGACGACCACGACGCGACCGCCGCGCTCTCGGATGCGCGTGATGCGTCGCTTGGTGTCGGGCGCGGTCATGATGCTGCCGTTGCTCACGACGGGGTTGGCGCCGATGACGAGCCAGAGCTTGGTGCGGTCGACGTCGGGCACCGGCATGAGCAGCACGTGCCCGAACATCTCGTGCGCCGCGAGCATGTGCGGCGCTTGGTCGGCGCTCGACGCCGAGTAGAGGTTCTTGGTGCCGAGCGTGCGCAGGACGAGCTGCCCCACGGTCATGAGGCCGAGGTTGTGCGCCGTCGGGTTGCCTTGGTAGACCGCGAGCGCGTCCTTGCCGTGCTCGCGTCGAACCCTGCGGATCCCCTCCGCCGCTCGGGTCATCGCCTCGTCCCAGCTCGCCTCGCGGAGCGCGCCCCCGTCGCGGACGAGCGGCCGACGCAGCCGGTCGGGATCGTCGTGGAGGTCTTGCATGCCGACGACCTTGGGGCAGACGTAGCCCTGGCTCATCGGATCGTCGGGGTCACCGCGGACGCCGCGCACCTCGTCGCCCTCGACGTCGACGAGGATTCCGCAGGCGGCTTCACACAGAGTGCACGTGGCGGGGCGCTGCGGCATGCGGCGATGGTAGCGCGCGTTTCACTCGAACGTGCCGATGTCGATCGTGCCCAGCGGCTCTTGCTCGGAGCTCTTTCCTGCGACCGAGTAGAGGTGCTTTCCGTACACGGGCGTCTGGTGCACGTGCGCGCGGCCCTGAGGCAGCTTGGCGTCGACGACCTCGAACGACGCGATCGATCCGTCCTTGGCGAACGTGCCGCGCTGCACGCGATCGGTGTACCCGGCGGCGTCGGCGCCCTCGTAGCCTCCGAGGACCCAGACGACGTCGTCGCGGAGGAGCGCCGCCGACACGCTCAGGGGCGAGGCGAGCGCGCCCGCGGCCGTCCAGGGCCCGAGGTGGCCGCCCGCGAGGATCTCCGCCGAGACGACGTCCTGTCGGTCGATGCTCGTCTTCGTCGGGTCTCCCGTCAGTCCGCCCATCAGGTAGACGCGGCCGTTGCGCACGAACGTCGCGTGGTGGCTGCGGTCGGGCGAGAGCGGCGCCTCATCTTCGAAGGCGCCGAGCGTGCCGTCGGCGTTCATCTTCGCGCGGGCCGAGAGCGTCGTGCTGCGGCTCCTCACTCCGCGCCCGCCGAACGCGTAGAGCGTGTCGTCGTGGGCGGCGCACGTGAGGTGCATCACGGCGATGGGCAGCGACGGCCCCTCGGCGACGTCGACGATCTTGCCGTCGGAGCCGACGCGCGCCGTGAGCGTCGACTTGCTCGGACCGGACCGCTCGGTGCCCACGACGCCGCCCAGGATGAAGAGCCGATCGCCCTTGACGATGATGCAGTGCCCGGCGCGCCCCTCGGGCAGCGTGCCGACGTTCTCGAACGCGCCGAGCCCGCCGTCGGGGCCGATGGGGGCGCGTTGCACGTCGGTGTGGAGCGAGCGCCAGCCGTCGGTTCCCGCGAACACGTAGAGGTACGGCGCGCCGCCGACCTCGATGACGTGCGTCGTGTGGTGGTCGCGCGCGGGCGCGATCGTCCGGTTCGAGCGGGCGATGGTGAGCGAAGGGAGCGCCGCGCACGCACCGGAGGGCGGCGCTGCGTACTGACTGGGGGGGCACGTCGCGTCGGGCGAGGGCGCGGCGACGGGATCGGCCGGGGGCTCGTCGGCCGCGGGGCCAGGCACGGTCACGACGGTCTCGCTGCACGCGCCGACGCCGAGGGTGACGACGAGGGCCAGGCCGGCGCGCGCGAGGCGCCTGCGGAAGGTGTATGTATCATGCATATAAGTGGCTCCGCGCGCTTGCTCGCACGCGCCGTGCCAAGCTTCGTGTCTCGGGTCGCCCCGCGATCCATCGAGGATCTCGCCGTCGGTGGCGATGCGACGCGGCGCGCCGTCACGATGCGCACGAGTCTCCGCGCACCCGTCAACGGAACGACGCACGGTGCGCGCGCCGGCTGCGGCCGACGACGCGGCGCTCCGCGGGGTCTATCCTGGGCACATGACGACAACCGCCGTCGCCCTCTCGCTCTCCCTCTCGCTCGCGCTCGCGGCGTGCTCGAAGCAACCCGCGGCGCCGTCCGGTGACAAGGCCAGCCCGCCGCCCTCCGCGCCTGTTGCGGCCGCGTCGTCGAGCGCCGCGCCCACCGCGGCCGACGCGCCCGACGCGGGCGGGATCGCGCCGCTCGCGTCGCTGCCTCTGCCCGCGGGGGCCGCGTCGTGCGGCGCGGACAAGGAGCCCGCGTGTTACCGGTTCCCAAGCGCGCGCGACGCGTTCGTCTGGGTGGCCGCACACGATCCCAAGGTGCTCGCGATCGGCGAGGCGCACGCCCAGAAGGGCACCGAGGGCATCGCGTCGTCGACCAAACGCTTCACCGAGGACCTGCTCCCCGTCATCGCGCCGCGCGCGAGCGACCTCTTGCTCGAGCTCTGGCTCGGCGATCCCCGCTGCAAGCGCGAGGTCGCCGCCGTCGCGAGCGCGCAGAAGCCCGTCGTGCAGAAGCAGGCCAAGTCGAACCCCAACGAGTTCATCCAGCTCGGCGATCGCGCCAAGGCGCTCGGCGTCCAACCGCACGTGCTCCGGCCCACGTGTGACGACTACGCCGAGCTCGCCGACGCGGGCGCCGACGCCGTGCCCAAGATGCTCTCGCTCATCCGCCGCCTCAGCACGGTCGACGCTCGGAGCTACCTCGATCGAAACGCCGCGCGGGCGCCCTCGAAGATGGTCGTGCTGTACGGCGGCGCCCTGCACAACGACGCGTCCCCGCCCGAGTCGAGCCGAGACTGGTCGTTCGGTCCGGACCTGATCCGCGAGACCGGCGGTCGCTACGTGGAGCTCGACCTCATCGTGCCCGAGTTCGTCAAGAAGACGCCCGTGTGGGAGAAGCTCCCTTGGTACGCGGCGTGGGCCGCAGACGAAGGCGCGCCAAAGGACAAGGCCACGCTCTACCGCGTCGGCGAGCGCTCTTTCGCGTTGATCTTCCCGCGCACCACGAAGTAGCCGCGGGCGGCCATACCCCCTTGCGCGGAGGGCAAAAGTCTCCGAATCTCCGCGTCATGGCTGAGCCCATCATCAAGGTTGAAGACGATCGCACCGGCATGGACGACACGACCCTGCGTCGTGCGTTCCTCGATCACCTCGCGTTCTCCCTCGGCAAGCGCGCGACGGGCGCCACGCCGCTCGACCTCTTCACGGCCATGGCGCTGACCGTGCGCGATCGCCTGGCGTATCGCTGGGCTCAGACGCAAGACGCTTACGCGCAGAAGGACGCCAAGCGCGTCTACTACCTCTCGGCCGAGTTCCTCCTCGGTCGCGCCTTGCAGAACAACCTGCAGGCGCTCGGGCTCTACGATCGCGCCAAGAAGCTCTGCGAGGGGGCGGGCCTCGAGCTCGGCGATCTCCTCGAGTCCGAGCAGGACGCCGGCCTCGGCAACGGCGGCCTGGGTCGCCTCGCGGCGTGCTTCCTCGACTCGATGGCGACGCTCTCGCTGCCCGGCTACGGCTACGGCATCCGCTACGAGTTCGGCATCTTCGATCAGGAGATCAAGAGCGGCTGGCAGGTCGAGCACCCCGACGAGTGGCTGCGCTTCGGCAACCCTTGGGAGCTCTGCCGCCCCGAGTACACCGTGCACGTCCAGTTCGGCGGCCGCGTCGAGCAGGTGCAGGGACCCGACGGCGAGATCTCGTCGCGCTGGGTGGACACGCAGACCGTCATGGGCGTCCCGTTCGACACCCCGATCGCAGGCTACGAGAACGACACGGTCAACACGCTCCGCCTCTGGCAGGCGCGCTCGGGCTCCGAGTTCGACCTCCAGGTCTTCAACGACGGCGACTACGTGCGCGCCGTCGAGGAGAAGAACGCCAGCGAGGTGATCAGCAAGGTGCTCTACCCGAACGACCACAACCAGGCGGGTCGCGACCTGCGACTCAAGCAGGAGTACTTCTTCGTCCGCTGCGCGATCGCCGACATCGTCCGGCGCTACCTCAAGAGCCACAAGGACTTCGAGGCCTTCCCCTCCAAGGTCGCCATCCAGCTCAACGACACGCACCCGGCCATCGCGATCGCCGAGCTCATGCGCGTGTTCATGGACGAGCACGGTCTGCCGTGGGATCGCGCCTGGGAGCTCACGGTCCACACGATCGGGTACACGAACCACACGCTCTTGCCCGAGGCGCTCGAGAAGTGGCCCGTGCAGATGTTCGAGCGCCTCCTGCCGCGCCACCTGGGCATCATCTACGAGATCAACCGGCGTTTCATGCGCTCGGTCCAGGCGCGGTTCCCCAACGAGCCGGCGCGTATGCGGCGCATGTCGATCATCGAGGAGGGCCCCGAGAAGAAGGTGTGCATGGCGCACCTGGCCGTCGTCGGCGCGCACGCGGTCAACGGCGTCGCCGCGCTCCACACCGAGCTGCTCACGCGCGACGTCCTGCACGACTTCGCCGAGATGCAGCCGCAGAAGTTCACCAACAAGACCAACGGCGTCACGCCGCGTCGATGGCTCCACCACTGCAACCCGCGGCTCTCGCGCCTCATCACCGAGGCGATCGGCGACAAGTGGGTGACCGACCTCGACGAGCTCGAGAAGCTCGCGCCGTTCGCCGACGACGCGTCGTTCGTCGAGAAGGTGGCGGCGGTCAAGCGCGCCAACAAGGCCGACTTCGCCGCGTACGCCCAGTCTCGGTTCGCCATGCGCTTCGACCCGGACTCGATGTACGACGTCCAGATCAAGCGCCTGCACGAGTACAAGCGCCAGCTGCTCAACGCGCTGCACGCGGTGCGCCTCTACCTCGACATCAAGCGCTCCCCCGCGGACTTCAAGGTGTCGCGCACTGTGATGTTCGGCGCCAAGGCGGCGCCGGGGTATCGCACCGCCAAGCTCATCATCAAGCTCATCTCGAACATCTCCGACATCGTCAACGCCGACCTCGACATCGACGGCAAGCTCAAGGTCGCGTTCCTGCCCAACTACAAGGTGTCGCTCGCCGAGCGCATCATCCCGGCGGCCGATCTCTCCGAGCAGATCTCCACGGCGGGCAAGGAGGCGTCGGGCACCGGCAACATGAAGCTCTCGATGAACGGCGCGCTCACGATCGGCACGCTCGACGGCGCCAACATCGAGATCCGCGACGCGGTCGGCGCCGAGAACTTCTTCTTGTTCGGGCTCACCGCCGAGCAGATCCACGAGCGTCAGTGCGCGGGCTACTCGCCCCGGCAGATCTACGAGTCGAACGAGCGCCTGCGCGAGGTGCTCGACCTCATCTCGTCGGGCTTCTTCTCGTCCGAGGATCCCGAGCTCTTCAAGCCGCTGACCGAGCACCTGCTGACGCAGGACACATACTTCTTGCTCGCCGACTTCGACGCGTACTGCGCGTGCCAGCGGCAGGTGGACGAGGCGTTCGCGGATCCCAAGGCGTGGCACGCCAAGGCCGTCCGTAACATCGCGAAAATGGGCATGTTTTCGAGCGATCGGACCATCCGGGAGTACAACCGGGACATCTGGCACTGCGAGCCGGTGAAGATCGATCTCAAGCCCTACGACCCGAGCTGACGCGCGCGCGATCGGCCCGGGCCACCCCCGGGCCGGCCGTGTCAGGTGGCCGTCGGCGGCGCGCGCACGGATCTCTGCGTGCGCAGCCCGCGCGCGCGTGGGCACGCCGCGTGCTCATGGCCGCGCATGCTCACCACCCTCTCTTCTGCGCCCGACACCGCCACCTTCTTCTCCACGTCCGACGTGAACGTGCTCTCGAGGCGCGAGCGCCGCGACGTGCTCCGCTTCGTGTCGGCGATCCTCTGGGCCGACGCGCGCGTGACGGCGTCGGGCTGTCGGTTCTTCGTCCGGCTCGCGTCCGAGCTCGGCAACGGACCGCGTGACGCGGCGCGGGCGCTCGACGTGCTCGCGTCTCCTCCGCCGCCCGAGGACGTCGACCCGGCACGTGTGACGCCGGCGACGGCGCGGGCCCTGCTGCGTGTGGCTCGTCCCGCGGCGCGCGCTGCGGCCGCTGGCGGCGCGAGCATGGCCGCGCACGAGCACGCGCGCCTGCTCGAGTCGCTCCTCGGCGCGCGCGCGTCTACTTGCGGTGTCGCACGATGCGCGTGAACGCCTCGCCGGCCGCGTGCACGATCTCTTCGATGCGTCGGGTCGAGAGCATCGTGTCGCCCAGCTCGTCGGCGAGCACGAGCGCCACCGTGCGACCGGTGACGCGAATCGGCACGATCGCCACGTCGCGCGAGGCCGACTGCATGACGCGCAAGAGCGGGGCGTGAGACGCGTCGTGACGGAGCGGGCCCAGGTAAGAGCCCTCGTGGATCGCTTGGCTGAGCGCCGTGGGCGAGTCGATCGGGAGCGCCGTCGCCTTGAGGGCGCCCAGATCGCCGAGCTCGGGCGTGCAGAGCCACCCCACGAGGTTGCCCTGCTTGACGACGAAGATCGCCACGCGCGCGGCGACCAGGCGCGTCGCCGTGAGGACCAGCTCGAGCACGGCGTCGCGGTCGGCGCCCGCGCGGATCGCCTCGAGGATGGCCGTCGCGTCGGCGAAGGGCAGCTGCGGCGCGAACGCTGCGAAGCGGCCCTCCGCGGGCAGCGGCGCGGGGCCGGCGGGCGGGTGGCTGCGATCGACCTCGACCACGGTGCGTACGCTCTCGGGGTCGACGGGGTAGCCGTGCCCCATGCCGGCCTCGCTCGGATCGCGCATGGGCGGCGGGCGCTGCGTGCCGCCGGCGATGGGCGCGCGGCGGGTGAGGGGGATCGGGATCTCGGAGCCGAACCCGCTGAGCGGCGGCTCGGTCTTCGGCACGTGCACCGGGGTGCCCCACGGCGGCGTCTTCATCGGTCCACGCGGAGGCGGCAACGTGCCGCCGCGCGGCGGGGCCGAGAGGCGCTGCGGAGGGTACGAGGCGCGCACCTCGCTGGGGACGGCGGGGGGAGGCGGGAGCGACGACGTGGCGAGCGTCAGCCCGCGAGACGGCGGCGGCATCGAGCCGGCGCGCTCTGCCTCGTCGAGCAACGTCGGACGGGAGTCGTACTCCACGTCGTCCTTCGGGCGCGGGGGCGGCGGCATCGCCGAGCCGGCCGCCGGTGGGAGGGTCATGCGCACGGGCGGTCGCGACGGGCGCCGCAAGCGGTAGAGGGCGTCCTCGATCGCCGCCGTCGACGCGCGCACGGGGCGGACGGGGGCCTTGAGGTGAAAGCCGATCTCGTGGGCCCCGTGGGGCTCGAGGGGGTCGGGCACCGCGACGTCGACCGTGCCCGTGATCGCGTCGCGTCGCACGGGCACCGCGAGCAGGCGCGCGCAGAGCCCGGGCGGGAGGCGCTCGACCAGGTCGGGCAGGGGGGCGACGCGCTGGAGGGCCGGTGCTGGTGAGCGCGCGAGGTGCGCGTCGAGGGTCTCACGCGAGATCGCGCCCGTCTCCACCAGCGCCGAGGCGAAGGGTACCCCGCGGGCGACCGAGACGAAGAGCGCCTCGCGGAGCGCGTGCTCGGGCACGGCGCCTTGGAGGAGCAGAGCCTGCGCGAGCGCGACCGCCACGCCGCTAGACTACTGCGCGCCCGCCGCGATCCGCAGAAAAACGGCTCACGGACGCCGATCGAACTGGAAGACGACCTCGCTCTTGCGCACCAGGCCGAGCTGCTCGCGGCTGATCCGCTCGACGGCGGTGGGGTCCTCCTGGAGCTCTTTGACCTCGGCGCGCAGGCCGTTGATCTTGCGCTTGAGCTCGGCGTTCTCTTCGCGCACGCCCGACAGCTCGTGCTCGAGGGCGCGCATGCGCGGCAGCCCCTGCGGCTCGAAGACCAAGATGGGCACCGAGATCAGGGACGCGACGAGCACGGCGAGCGGCAGCCCGCGGAGGATCGGCTCGAGCTTCACCCCGCGAACCTAACCCGGGCCCTCCGACGAGGGCCAATTCCTGGCCGCGCCCGGCCGGGCCCGAGACACCGGGGATTCGCCCCGGTCGCCCGAAAGGCGGGGCGAATCGGAGGCTCGATTCAACCGGTCTCGGTGGTAGCGTGTCGGGTCATGACGGAGTGGGAGTCGGTCATCGGCCTCGAGGTCCACGCCCAGCTTCTGACCCGCACCAAGATCTTCTGCGGGTGCGCCACGCACTTCGGCGCTGCCCCGAACACGCAGGTCTGCCCCACCTGCCTGGGGCTGCCCGGCGCGCTGCCGGCGCTCAACGCCGATGCCGTGCGCCTCGCGATGCGGGCGGCGCTCGCGCTCGAGTGCGAGCTGCGCGAGACGAGCCGCTTCGCCCGCAAGAACTACTTCTATCCGGACCTGCCCAAGGGCTACCAGATCAGCCAGTTCGACGAGCCGCTCGCCGAGGGCGGCGCCCTCGAAATCGAGGTGCAAGACGTGGGCGAGGCGACCCCGCGCACCAAGCGCGTGCGCATCCAGCGCGTGCACATGGAAGAAGACGCCGGAAAGAGCGTCCACGGAGAGGGCTCCGACTCGCGCGTCGATCTCAACCGGGCGGGCGTGCCGCTCATCGAGATCGTGGGCGAGCCCGACCTGCGGAGCGCCGCCGAGGCCGGCGCCTACCTGCGGGCGATGCGCGACGTGCTCGTCTTCGCGGGCGTCAACGACGGCAACCTCGAGGAGGGATCGTTTCGCTGCGACGCGAACGTGTCGATCCGGCCCAGGGGCTCGACCACGCTGGGCACACGCGTCGAGCTCAAGAACATCAACAGCTTCAAGTTCGTCGAGAAGGCCATCGCCGTCGAGGTCCGCCGGCAGATCGATCTCACCGAGACCGGCGGGCGCGTCACGCAGGAGACCCGCGGCTGGGACGAGGCGCGCGGCGAGACGGTGGCCCAGCGCAGCAAAGAGACGGCCCACGACTACCGCTACTTTCCGGATCCCGACCTGCCGCCGCTCGCGCTCAGCCCCGCGCTGATCGCCGAGGTCCGCGCGCGCCTCCCCGAGCTGCCCCGCGCCAAGCGCGCCCGCTTCGTGAGCGAGCTGTCGCTCACACCCTACGCCGCCGAGGTGCTCACGTCGCACCCGCGCGTCGCCGCGTTCTTCGAGGAGGCCGCCACGCTGCACGGCGATCCGGCGCGCGTGGGCAACTTCGTCCAGGCCGAGGTGCTGCGCGACGTCACCACGCGCGGGCTCACGGCGAGCCTCCCCGTCACGGCCAAACAGCTCGTGTCCCTCTTGTCGCTCGTCGACGATGGCACCATCAGCGGTAAGCAGGCCAAGGAGCTCTACGCGGCGGTCCGCGGGACAGACCGCGATCCGCGAGAGGTGGCGCGTGAGCTCGGGCTCGCGCAGGTCACCGACGCGGCGGCGCTCGAGCAGATCTGTCGGTCCGTGATAGACAAGAACCCAAAACAATTCGAACAGTTGAAGGCCGGAAAGGCGGCGCTCTACGGCTTCTTCGTCGGTCAGGTGATGAAAGAGACGCAGGGCAGCGCCAACCCCAAGATCGTCAACGACGTGCTCCGCCGCCTGCTCGAGGAAGGGTGAGCGGGCCGTCCGTGCGCGCCCGAGGGCGCATCCTCATCGTCGACGACAACGCCGAGCTCACCGAGACGCTCCGCGCCGTCATCGCGTCGGGTATCCACGGCATGCGTATCGAGACCGCTCAGACCGGGGCCGAGGGCCTCGAGCGCGCCAAGGCTGGCTTCGACGTCGCGATCGTCGACGTGATGCTGCCCGACGCGAGCGGCGTCGACCTCATCCCCCGGCTGCGGGAGGGATCGCCGAACGCCGAGGTCCTGCTCGTGACGGGCTTCGCCAGCGTGGACGCCGCCATCGCGGCGCTGCGCTCGGGGGCCTTCGCCTTCGTGCTCAAGTCGTTCCGGCCCGAAGAGCTCATCGCCATCGTCGAGCAGGCGCTCACGAAGGTGGAGCTCAAGAGGGAGCGCGAGGATCTCGAGCAGCGTTACCGCGACCTCGTCGAGGTGACCGACGTGCTCGTCATCGCGCTCGACTCCGACGATCGCGTCGCGCTGATGAACCCCAAGGCGGCGAGCTTCGCGGGGGTGTCGCCCGACGAGGCGCGCGGGCAAGAGCTGGTGGAGGCGTGGATCCCCAAGGCCGACCGCGCGGCCATGCGCGCCGCGCTCGCCGACAGCCGGTCTCTGCCGCCGGGCAAGGCCCGCGAGGTCGAGACGGGCTTCGAGCCGCGCGCTGAGGGCCCGATGGAGACCCGCGCGGGGGAGCTCAAGGCCAGGATCCGCTGGCACCTGGGCAGCGGCACCGACCCGGGAGCGCTGGTGTATGGCATCGGCATCGACGTCACGGAGCGCCGCGCCCTCGAGCGTCGGGCGGCCGACGCCGAGGCGTTCTCGGCGATGGGCGAGCTGGCGATGAACCTCGCGCACGAGATCCGCAACCCGCTCAACGCCGCCGTGCTGCAGCTGCACCTGCTCAATCGCCACCTCGACAAGCTCGAGGCCGAGGAGGCGACGCGCGCGTCGCTCAAGCAGCGGGTGCGCATCGTCGGCGACGAGGTCGGGCGCCTGAGCCGCCTGCTGGGCGAGTTCCTCGAGCTCGCGCGGCCGCGCGGCATCGCGCGAGAGCCGGTCAGCGTGCCGCGGCTTGTCGATCAGGTGCTCGCGCTCGAGGAGCAGGCGGCGCTCGCGCGCGGCGTGAAGATCGAGCGTCAGCTGCCCGAGGACGGCTGCATCGCCATCGGCGACCACGAGAAGCTCAAGCAGGTCGCCATCAACCTGGTGCTCAACGCCCTCGAGGCCATGAAGTCGGGCGGCGAGCTGCGCGCGGCGGTGTCACCCCACGGAGAGCGCGTGCGCATCGTCGTCGAGGACACCGGGCCCGGCATCGAGCCCGAGGTGCTCCGCAACGTCTTCGACCCGTTCTTCACCACCAAAGAGGCGGGGACGGGCCTGGGCCTCGCGATCGTGCGCAAGATCATCGATCAGCACGGCGGCGAGGTGAAGATCGAGACGGAGCGCGGTCGCGGGACGCGCGTCATCGTCGAGGTCCCGACGGGGCGGTAGACCTCGACGTCACGCCGCGCGGCTCGCGCGGAAGTGCCGCGGAGCCGGACGGCGGTGGTGGCTCAGCGACCGGGCGGCTTGAGCGGGAGGACGGAGCTGGAGAGGGGAGGCGGCGGGATCTTGCCGCTCGCGCGGTCTGCGGGCACGCCGTCGCCGGCCTCGATGGAGAGCAGCGCCATGAAGATGCGGTCCATGCCCAGCTCGAGCGCCGCGTCCTTCTGGAAGAGCCCCGCGATGCGCACGAGGCGCAGCGCCGTGGTCTTGCCGAGGAACTCGGTCTCGCGCTCGAGGAACGCCTCGAAGCTGCCGAAGCCCTTCGCCTCGTAGAGGCGCTTGGCGTGGATGTCACGCAGCACCACGCCGATGTCGAAGAAGCCCTTTGCGAGGTTCTTGCGGAGCACCTTGATCTGCGAGAGCGCGTTGTGGAGCGCGCCGATCGTGGCCTTGATGTCCTCGGCGTGCGTGGGCGTCCGGATGGTCGCCCGTGCGCTGCCGGGGAGCGGCGGCTCGGCCGCGCGTGCGCGTGCCTCGGCGGCGTGCTTGGCCGCGTGTCGCGCTGCCCAGGGCGCTGCGCCGCGCAGGCCGAGCTTGCGCTTCGGCGTGTCGGCCCCCTTGGCATCTGCACCGCGAGCGCCTTTTGCGCCCGCCGCCTTGGCCTTCGCGGTGGCCTTGGCAGGCGCCTTGCCCGCCTTGGCGTCCTTGCCCTTCGCCGCCTTCGCGGTCTTCTTGGTCTTGGCCATGATCCTCGCCGACAACCCGGTGCGCCAGTGCGCAGACCGGTAATAAATTCAAGAGCTAGCGCCACATACCATCGTTCCAACAAAGGCGTCCAACAATTCGAGGCTGCCCGGCAGAACGCGACCTGGGCTACCCTCCCGGCCTCGCGGCATGGCGATCCTCACCCGACTCGATCCAGCGGAGCTGGAGGCCCTCGCGGCCGCCTACGGCCTGGGATCTCTGGCGCGATTCGAGGGGGTGGAAGCGGGGACGGTCAACACGAGCTACGCGCTCGAGCTGGGCGCTGGTCGCTATTTCCTGAGGATTTACGAGGAACAAGGCGTCGAGGGGGCCCGCGCCGAGGCCGCCATGCTCGACGCCCTCGCGGCGCGCGGCGTGGCCACGCCGGCCCCCGTGGCAGACCGCGCCGGGCAGCGCGTCCAGGCGGTGCGCGGCAAGGCGGCGGTGCTCTTCCCGTGGGTCGAGGGGCAGACGACCTGCCAAGCTCGCGTGACCGCCGCGCTCACGTCGGCCGTCGGCGTGGCCCTCGCCGAGCTGCACCTGTCGGGCGTGCCCGCCCCCGGGGCGGGGCGCTTCGACGCGGCCTCGCTGCTCGAGCGATGCGCGAGGGTCGAGGCGTCGCCCGACGAAGCGGCGCGGGCCCGGGCAGAAGAGCTGCGCGGGCGGCTCGCCGACTCGATCGTACGCCGTGACGCCGGCGTGCCTCGCGGGCTCGTGCACGGAGACCTCTTCCGCGACAACGTGCTCGTCGGCGACGACGGCGCGATCCGCGCGCTGCTCGACTTCGAGAGCGCGCACGACGGTCCGTTCATCTACGATGTGGCGGTGTCTCTCCTCGCTTGGTGCTGGGGATCGTCGCTCGACCGCGATCTCGGCGCGGCCCTCGTGCGCGGCTACACGTCTCGTCGCGAGCTGTCGGCGAGGGAGCGAGACGCGCTGTTCGAGGAGCTCTGCTTCGGGTGCGTCAGGTTCATGATCACGCGCATCACCGACGAGACATGGAAGAACGGCAAGCTGTGGCAGCGCTTCGCCATGCGCCTGGCCGAGGTCGAGGCGCTCGGTCCGCGCGGCGTACGGGAGGTGCTGGCGCCGTGAGCCGATCGCTCTGCTCAGCGCTCGCCGCGGTCGCGATCGTCGTCGCCGCGTCCCCTGCGCGGGCCGAGGCGCCCACGCCGCCGGCGGAGCACCGCGCGCTGCCGGCGCCCGACGACCAGCGTTACGAGGCCGCGTCGCCGACGCCGCGCCCCACGTGGGTGTGGCTGGGGACGCAGCTGATCCCGAGCCCCGAGATGGCCCTCACCGGCCGCGCCATCTCGCCCGGCGCGCGCTGGCAGGTGACCCCGCTGCTCTACTCGTTCGGACTGCACCGCAGCGTGTCGCGCTGGCGCGTGCTCGTCGTCGACCCGCTCGCGCGCGTGAGCGGCTCGGTGGAGCTGCACGCGACGCCCGAGTACGTGGGCGGCAACGTCGATCGGCTCCTGATGCGCTGGGGCGTGCGCGCGTACTTCCCCGTGCTGCATCGGGGCGAGTACCTCGCGGTCTCGCTCGGCACCTCGACGTTCTTCATGGGCAACCGGCGCCACGTCTCGTACGACGCCGGCGTCTACGTGCTCAACGGCATCCTCGGCCTCGAGGTGTCGGCCTCGCCCGCGTACGGTCCGCTCGCCGGCGTCGCGCTGCTCAAGGTGCGGTACTTCTGATGCGCACCGTGCGCGCGCTGGCGGGTCTCGCCCTGTCGTTCGTCGTGGCGTCGTCGGCCACGGGGTGCTTCATCGGGCGCGCCATCGGCAAGAGCTTCTCGTCGCTGCTCGATTCGCCGCGCGCCATACCGAACAAGGTGACGCAGCCCAAGCGCCCCGACGCGCGACTCGCGGCGCTCTGGGTCGGCCACGCGACCGTGCTCGTGCAGATGGACGACAAGCTCGTCCTCACCGATCCCGTCTTCACGTCGAGCGTGGGGCAGATCAGCAAGCGGCTGGTCGAGCCTGGCATCGACCCCGACAACCTCCCGCCCGTCGACGCGGTCGTGATCTCGCACATGCACTTCGACCACCTCTCGCTCGGATCGCTCGACATGATCCAGTCGAAGGTGCGCGCGCTTCTGTTGCCGCGCGGCGGGCTCAACTACCTGACGGACTTCGGCTTTCCGGCGTACGAGCTCGCGCGGTGGCAGTCGTGGGAGAAAGACGGCCTGCGCGTCACCGCCGTGCCCGTCATGCACGTCGGGTTCCGCTACGGCGTCGACTCCGCGTGGATGACCGAGTCGTTCACCGGGTACGTCTTCGAGTACCACGGTCTCAAGGTCTACTTCGGCGGAGACACAGCGTACGACGCCACCATGTTCGCGCAGACGCGCGAGCGCTTTCCGGACATGGACCTCGCGCTCTTGCCCATCGGCCCCATCGAGCCGCGTTCGCTCATGCGCCGCTACCACCTCGACCCCGACGAGGCGATGCACGCGTTCCTCGATCTGGGCGCGCAGCGGATGATCCCGGTGCACTACGACACGTTCGTCAACTCGGTCGACGAGGTCGGCGACGCGCGCGCGCGCCTCACGGCCGCCGAGAAGCGCTGGGAGTTGGGCGAGCGCTCCGTCTTGCCGCTCGCGATCGGCGAGCAGCGGGTGCTCGTCAAACGCGAAGCGGACAAGTCGGACTGAGGGCCCGGCTCGGTCTGCGCCGAGCCGAGCGTCTACGCGGGACCCGTCCGTCAGCCGGCTGCGGGAGCCGGCGCGTCCTCGGGCTTGCCCTCGGAGACCACGCGCACCTTGTCTTTGGGGGCCCAGAGCGCGGCGCGCAGGGCCTCGACCGACGACGTCGCGTCCTTGAGCAGGCCGTCCTGCTTCTCGACCTCGGCGCGCGCGCCGGCCTCGTCTTGCTCACCCTGCTTGCGCGCGTCGCGGGCCGCGTTGAGCACCTCGAGGATCTCGCGATAGAGCTCCTCGCCGGCGGTGACGACCCACGCGTCGAGCTTGGTCGCGAACGCCTCGATCATCTCGTCGAGCTTGGGGCCGACCTCTTTGGCCGCGGCGCGCAGCAGCTCGGGCGCGCGCTCTTTGGCTTGCTTGCGGTACTCGGCGTCGATGCGATCACGGACGACGAGCGCCATGATCGGCGCGGCGATCGTGAGCAGGCCGCCCACCATCGCGTTGACGAAGAGCATGCCGAGCCCGAGCACGAGCACCGCGGCGATGCCCGCGTCGTAGCGGAAGGTGTCGACCTGGATGTCGAGGCGCTTGACGTCGCCGCCGAGCGCCGAGGCCACGCGCTTGGTCGCCTCGTGCGCGTCTTCTTTGATGAGGGCGATCGTCTTCTCGGCGAGCTCTTCGAGCTGCCCGGCGATCTCCTTGGCCTCGGCCTCGGCCCACTGGCGGAACGTGTCCTCGAGGAACGACGGCAAGAACTTGCGGAGGTCCTCTTGTTTGGCGTCGTCGATGACCGACGGGATCTGACGGATGGTGTCCTCGACGAAGCGCTCGAGGTCTTTGTGGGCGCGCGCCTTGATGCCGCCCACCTCTTCGCGGATCTTGGTGCGGCGCTGCTCGAGCGTGCCCGCGGTGCCCGCGAGATCGTCCTCGAGCGACTTGATGCGACGGTCGAGCTCGTCGGACTTCATGTCGAGCGCGCGCCGGCGCGCGTCGACGCCCTTGCCGAGCAGCGCGCCCACGTTCACGCCCTCACCCAGCGCGTTGTCGAGCAGGATGCGCCCGCGCTCCTCGGCGAGGAAGCTCGTGAGATGGGCGAGCAGCTCGTCCATGCCGCTCTCGGTGCGGCGTCCGGCGAGCGCGCTCTCGGCGCTGATCGGGAAGATGACCGGGTCTTTGACGAGGTTGGCGAGCTGCGTGCGCGCGTACGCGAGCGCCTCCTTCTGCTCGTCCTCGCTCAAGATGTCCCACTTGGTGATGACGAAGACGATCTTGTCGCGCGAGGCCTTGAGGAGCTTCTCTTGGAGGAAGACGCGCTCGCTCTCCTTGAGGATCTGGCCGGCGTCGAGCAAGAAGAGCACCGCGTCTGCGCGCGGGATGTAGCTGTAGGTGATGTCGGCGCGCTGGTGCGACAGGTCGTTGACGCCTGGCGTGTCGACCAAGAGGATGCGCTCCTTGAGCAGCGGCGCCGGGTAGGCGACCTCGAGGAAGTCGACGTCGTCGGCCGTCTGCCCGCCGCCGACGGCGAAGGTGCGCGTCTGGTCGAACGGAATGTCCTTGCGCTCGCCCGACGAGTAGACGACGCACGCGCTCGCGGGGTCGCCGTACTTGAGGTGGTGGATGGCGGCGGTCGTCGGCGTGACCCCGACGGGGAGCACGGTGACGCCGAGCAGCGCGTTCACGAACGTGGACTTGCCGTGGTTGAACTCGCCCACCACGACGAGGTGGAAGCGGTCTTCGTCGAGCTTGTTGATGAGCTGCTTGCGGATGCGCTCGTTGAGGCTCTTGGCGCCCAGCGCCGTGGCCACGTCGCCGAGCTTGCCCAGCGCGTCGGTGACCTCCTGCTTACGCTCCCTGAATTCCTCGAGCATCGTCGTCCTCTCGGTGTTCGTCCGTGGTGCGCGCGCGCGCGCGGTCGTCTCGTCTCGTCCGGCGGGGTCGCCGCTCAAACGTCGCCCTTGAGCAGCGCCTTCACCCGATCGTCGACGTCGGACATGCTGAGACCCTCGTCGCCGACGCCGGCCGCGCGCCGGTAGAGCTGGCTCTCGCCGAACATGCGCATCGCCAAGACCCGCTTGGGGAGGTACGGGTGGGTCGCGAAGACCTCCATGTACCGGCCGATGCTGTCTTTGCCCTCTTCGTACTGCTCGAGGAACGCTTCGAGGTTGAACTCGTCGTAGAGCTTGCGCGAGCCGAGCACGAGCTTGGTGAGCGCGCGCTGCGCGACCTGATCGTTCTTGGCGCAGAGCATGCCCGCGCGGTCGCACGTGATCTCGGCGCGGCGCGACCACGCGTTGAGCGGGATGAGCGCGGGGTAGACGATCCACGGGATGAACGCCGAGGCGACCACCTTGAGGTAGTGCAGCGTGGTGAGGTACACGACGTGCGAGTTGTGGATGTGCCCGCACTCGTGGCCGAGCACGGTGCGCAGCTCTTCGTCGGAGTAGTGATCGACGAGGGCCGAGTGCACCATGATGAACGACTCGTCGTCGGTGCCGTACGTCGCCGCGTTGAGGTGCGGGTTGTTGACGATGTAGAGCGTCGGCGTCGCGATCCCGAGCGTCTCGGCGCACTCACGTCCGAGGCCGTGGATGCGCGGGAACTGCCGCTCGCTCACCTTGACGGCGTTGCCGAGGAGCTGCCCGCGCCACACCTGCCTCCACATGCGGACGGTGCTCGCGACGGCGAGCTCGATCGGCTTGGCGGACTCGAACGTCGCACGCGTCTGGCGATCGAGGACGTACGAGTAGTCGTTCTGTCCGGTCGCCAGGCCACCAGAGCGCTCCTCACGCTTGCGCGTGACGTAGGCGTTGAAGTCGAGCGTCGGTGCGTCGGCCATGGGGCTCCTCTCGCGCGCGGGGAGTGCGCGCTCCGCGTAGCCTAAGGCCGGCTCGGAGGCTGCGCAACGCCTGGGGGCGCGTGCGTCCTCGGTCTCGGCGCTCGCCGCACGCGTCGCGGCGAAAACGGGTCCTCGTGAAGCGTCGCGCATCCGGTCGCGGAGGCCACGGAGACGAGAGAGGAGAGGCCGAGCGGGGGCCTGCTCGAGCTTGCGCCTCGGGGCCCGGAACGCGTGCGGCCTGCGCGCGCGCCCCGAGCCCCACGGCTCTGCTCTGCTCTTGTCTGCTGGCTCTTCCGCGTACCTCCTTGCGAACGACGACGCCGCGCGCGGGGAGGGCGGCGCGGCGGCCCGCGTCTCTTTCGACCGCGGGCTCGTGTTCTCGACACACGAGGCGCGGGTCTTCTTCCCGGGCGCGTGACGATCGCGCGCGGCTACTCGACGCGCGATCCGCCCGCGATGAAGCGCTGCTCCACGGGACGCTCTCCGAGCGCGCCCGACGCGATCACGGCTGTCGTCGCCGCCGCCGCGACGCCCACGCCGACGAGCGTCCACGTGGCCCACGCCGGCCACTTGCCGTGCGGAGGAGGAGGCGGCAGCGCGGCCGTGCTCGACGAGCGCACGCGCCACTCGAGCAAGGGGCCGCACGCGTCGCGCTCACACTGCGCGACGCCGATCGCGCCTGGTCGCTCGAGCGGGACGACCGCGACCCACCGCGGGCACGACGCGCCCGCGGGCACCTGCACGCGCCCGTCGTGCGCCGTGGCACCGGCGAGGCTCTCGGCGTCGCAGGACGCCGCCTCGCCGAGCTCGAGCGAGACCGACGCGGCGGGCGGTGTAGGAGAAGGTGCGCTTGCGGCCGGGGCGGGGACGTTGACCCACGCGGCGAGCGCGTAGAGCCCCCGCAGCTCGACCGCGACGTGGTGCGTGCCCGGCGCCGCGCGCGTGGAGAAGGTGGTGCGTCCGCCGCTCCGACCGGACGGCTGGAGCGCGACGCCGTCGAGGCGCACGATGGCCGAGGCGGGGGCGCCGCCCAGCGAGAGAGTGAGCGGGTGCTCGACCGGCGCCGCGGTCTGTGTCTCGCCGACGCCGGCCACGCGCCCGCCGTCGAGCGCGTGCGCCGCCTGCCACGCGAGCCGCGCGCGCGCCTCGTCCCGGGGCTCGACGCGCGCCCACCTCGCGGCCCACCCCCGCTGCACTTCGGCGAGGAGCCACGGCGCCTGCGGCAGCTCGGGCGCGGCGCGCAGCGCTTGCTCGGCGCGGGCGAGGGCCCGCTCGGCCCCGTCGGCGTCGAGGGCGCTCACCGCGTCGGCGGCGCGCGCGATCTCGCGCTCGACGCGATCGGCGACCTCGAGCGGCGACGGTTGCGCTCGTGAGGTCTCCGAGGCGTCGGGCGTCGTGAGGCGAACGCCGCGTGCGCGCGCCCACTCGTCGAGCGCGCGCTGCGCCCCGGGACGCGCCGCGTCGCCGAGCCAGACGACCACCGCGGGCGGTTCGACCGCAGGCGGGCTCAACGGCGCTTCGCGCTCGCCTTCTTGGGCTTTGTGGCGCTGCCCGTCTTGGTGGGCTTCGCGGCGCTGGCCTTCTTGGCGGGCTTTGCGGCGCTGGCCTTCTTGGCGGGCTTCGCGGCGCTGGCCTTCTTGGCGGGCTTCGGGGCGCTGGCCTTCTTGGCGGGCTTCGCGGCGGCCTTCGCTCCGGCGGCGCCGCCTCCGCCGAGGGCGTGGATCGCGGCGAGCACCTTCTCGGCGTGCCCGTCGACCTTCACGCTCGGGAAGGTGTGCACGACCTTGCCGTCACGCACGATGAACGTGCAGCGGATGACGCCCTCGACCTTCTTGCCGTACATCGTCTTGGTGCCCCACGCGCCGAACGCGCGGTGCGCGGTGAGGTCGGGATCGCTGAGCAGCGGAATGCCGAGCGAGTACTTGTCGCGGAACTTGCAGTGCGCGGCGATGCTGTCGCGTGACACGCCCACGACCTCGGCGCCGGCCTTCTTGAACTCCGCGTACGACGCCGTGAACGCCTGCGCCTCGCGCGTGCATCCGGGCGTGTCGTCGCGCGGGTAGAAGTACACGACGCGCGTGCCCGGACCGTCGAGCGCGAGCTCGCCGCCGTCGTCGCTCTTGAGCCGCAGCTTGGGGACCTTGTCTCCGCTTGCCAACATTCGGGAGCCTCCTTGATGTGCCCGCCTGGGGAGCCGCCATCGTAGATCGAGTCCGCGTCGGCGTGTGTTACGCTCGGTCGCGGAAGGAGCAGGGACGTGCAGCTCAACTTCGCGGCCCGGGAGCTCGCGATCAAGCTCGTCTACTACGGCCCCGCCCTCAGCGGGAAGACGACGAACCTCCGCTCCCTCCACGACCAGATCGGCGGCGGCTGCGGCCGTCTGATGACGCTCGAGACCAAGGACGACCGCACGCTCTTCTTCGACGTGCTCCCGGTCTCGTTCCGGATGGGGGGCGAGTCGGGCCTCAACCTCCGGCTCAAGGTCTACACGGTGCCCGGCCAGGTCGTGCACGCCTCGACGCGGCGCCTCGTGCTGCAAGCCGCCGACGGCGTGGTCTTCGTCGCCGACAGCCAGCTCTCGGAGGTGGAGAACAACGCGGCCGCGTTCTTGGACCTCCGCGCCAACCTCAAACAGATGGGGCGCTCCGTGCGCGACATGCCGCTGGTCATCCAGTTCAACAAACGCGACGTGCCCGGCGCGCGCAGCGACGAGGACGTCCAGGAGCTCGCGCGCAAGGGCGCCGAGCCCGTCTACGCCGCCGTGGCGGTGCGCGGCGAGGGCGTCATTCCGAGCTTCTTCGGCCTCCTCGACGTGACGTTCCGCCGGCTCGAGGTCGAGCACAAGCTCTCGGAGCGCTTCGGGATGACGCCGCGCGACTTCTTGGAGCGCACTGCCACGCACCTCGGGTGGGGCGGCAAGGTCGACGAGCTGCTGGCGAAGTGCCGCGTGTCCGGGGCGCCGGCGAGCGTCGACGCGAGCGTGCGGAGGGCGCCATGACCCTCCAGGGCTCCGAGCCGATCGACGTGGCCGACATCGAGGTCTCGCTCGAGGACATCATCGATCGGGACGCCCTGAGCGAGCTGTGCCGCAGCACCCAGGCGCTCTTCGGCATCGGCGTGCGGGTCTTCACGTCCGACGGCACGCTGCTCGGCGGCGCCGCGCCGGAGCACGAGGTGTGCGCCTACGTCGGGACGCTCCCGGCCGCGCGTATCGCGTGCCGATCCATCGTCGCGACGGTGCGCACCACCGCGGCCGACGACGACGTCGTCCACCCGTGCTTCACGGGTCAGGCGTACCGCATCTCGCCCATCGTGTTCGACGGTCGCAACGTCGGTCGCGTCGTGATCGGTCCGTTCGGCCCGCACGGCATGCCCGACCTGCCCAAGTCGTTCACCGAGGTCGACGGGCGCCTCGACGTCGGGCGCGCCAAGTCGCTCCTCGCCACCGTGCCCCGCGTCAAGGTCCACACGCTCGACCGCATCGTCGAGCACTTCAAGCTGGCGCTCGATCTCATCCTGTTCAGCGGACACAAGGCGTTCGTCACGAGCAAGATGCACCTGCACTCCGTGCGCGAGAGCTACCGCGAGCTCGAGGAGAAGACCGCGACGCTCGAGCAGAGCTACACGCGGCTCAAGGAGCTCGACCGGCTCAAGTCGATCTTCTTGGCCACGGTGAGCCACGAGCTGCGCACGCCGCTCACCTCGATCATCGGCTACAGCGAGCTGCTCACGGGCGGTATCGGCGGGGAGCTCTCGCCGGAGCACCGAGAGTACGCCGAGACGATCCACCGCAACGGCGAGCACCTGCTCGGGCTCATCAGCGGCCTGCTCGACTTCTCCAAGCTCGAGAGCGGGACCTTCTCGCTCCACGCGGCCTCGCTGCAGATCGGGCCCGTGCTCGACGACGTGGTGAAGACGATGCGACCGAGCGCCGACAAGCGCAAGGTGCGCCTCGAGCTCGAGATCGACGACACGCCGTGCGAGCTCGCGGCCGACGCCGACCGCTTGCGGCAGGTCTTCTTGAACCTCATGGAAAACGCGCTCAAGTTCACGCCCGACGGCGGCACCGTCCGCGTGAGCTCACGCGTGATCGAGCAGGCCGACGACGACGCCGACGTCGGCGCGGCCATCCTCGCGCCGGTGCGTCGCGCCGTGGAGGTGCGGGTGAGCGACACGGGCATCGGCATCCCCGAGGGCGAGCGCGGCCGCGTCTTCGACCCGTTCTACCAGGTCGACTCGTCGGCCACGCGCAAGTTCGGCGGGACCGGGCTCGGCCTCTCGATCGTGCGGCGCATCGTCGAGGCCCACGGCGGCTCGGTGCGCGTCGAGGGCAACGTCCCCACGGGCGCGGTGTTCGTCGTCGAGCTGCCGTCCGCGGTGGCGCAGCGGTCGGCCACGTCCCAGCTGCCTCCGCCGCCCAAGTGAGCGCGTCGACCGAGCTCGAGCGGATCGCGCTGCTGCGCGCGCTCTTGTCGACCTCGGACGCGCGCGTCACGCACGGCATCGGCGACGACGCCGCCGTCCTGCGCGCCCCGGACGGGCCTCTGGTGTGGACGGTCGACGCGCAGGTCGAGGGCACGCACTTCGATCGACGCTGGCTCTCGCTCGAGGACGTGGGCTGGCGGAGCTTCATGGCGGCGGCGAGCGATCTCGCGGCGATGGGCGCCCGCCCGCTGGCGGCGTTGAGCGCGCTCACTCTGCCGTCGGCGATCTCCGACGCCGAGCTCGAGGAGCTCGCCCGGGGTCAGCGTGACGCGGCCGCGCGGGTCGGAGCGCCCGTCGTCGGAGGCAACCTCGCGCGCGGGCGCGAGCTCGCGATCACCACGACGCTGCTCGGTGTCGCCGCGCGACCCGTGACCCGCGCCGGCGCCAGGCCGGGCGACGCGCTCTTTCTCACCGGTCCCGTAGGTCTCGCGGCCGCCGGGATGCGCATGCTCCGCGGCGACGGAGAAGAGGACCCAACGTGCGTCGCGGCGTGGCGACGGCCCTCGGCGCATACGGTGCTCTCGGACGTGATCGCGGCCGAGGCGAGCGCCGCGATCGACATCTCGGACGGCCTCGCGCGCGACGCGTCCCACCTCGCCGAGGCGAGCGGCGTGCGCGTCACGTTCGACGCCGAGGCGCTCCGCGCGCTCGGGGGACCGGCGCTGTCACGCGGGGCGCGCGCGATCGGAGCCGAAGCGCTCGCGCTCGCGCTCGGCGGCGGCGAGGACTACGTCGTGCTCTTCGCGGCCGCTGCAGGGGCTGGCGCAGCCTTCACGCGCGTCGGGCGGGTCGAGCCCTGCGCTGCGGGGGAGGCGCGCGTGTGGGTGGAGCACGCCGATGGCCGCGTCGACCGCGAAGTGGTCCGAGGATTCGACCACTTCGCGGGCGGCGGCCCTGACGCGGCCGGCGACTAGAACCCGCGGCAGACGGGCGGCACGGTGCGGCCCGCGAGCAGGTTGCGGACGACGCCGAGCTCGGGCGCCGTGCCCTTTGCGCCGGCTTGGGCGGCGAGGCCGTCGCACGACGCGGCGGCCTGCAGGAACATGCCCGCCTCGGGGGACGCGCCCATACGCTTGGCCTCGGCACGGAGGGCGCCGCAGCACTGCTTGAGGCGCGCGACGTTCGGGTTGTAGGTGCCCGTGTACTTCTTCGGCCCGGCCTCGGCGGCGTCCGCGTCGTCGCCGGCGTCCTCTTCGATGGGCGCGAGATCGACCGGACCGGCCTCCGGCTCGGGAGGCGGAGGCGGGGGCGGGTCGACCTTCGCCGGCGGGTCCTTCTTGGGGCACGCAGCGAGCGCGGGCATGAAGGAGAACACGGCGAGGGCGAAAATCGTGCGGCGGGTGGGCAGGTACATGAAGGCGTCTCCTGGCCGGACACGGTACTAGGGTTCGGGCTGGGTTGGGTAGCCCGTTGCGCGGTCGACGGGCCTTTCGGCCGCCGGTATGCTCGGCCCAGCGATGCCCCTCGACGACGCGACGCGGAGGCTCCGAGAGACGCTCGACGCGCAGGTCCTCGATCTCCGCGACGTCGCCGAGCTCCGCGGTCTGCGGAGCGAGGAGCTGCGGTTCGACTCCGTCGCGCAACGCGTGACACGCCAGACGAAGCACGGCGAGATCGTCGGCCGCTGGTACGCGGAGCTGCTCGCGACGTACTACCTGCGTGACAGCATCTTTCGCTGGGCGTGGGCGGGCACGTCGAGCTCGTACTCCACGTACGGCGAGCGCATCTTCAAAGAGGGCCAGCAGCGCGAGGTCCCGCAGCTCTGCATGAGCGTGGTGGGCGGCGTCACGCCCGAGGACGCCGACGTGCTCACGCAGCTGGGGCTGGCGCTCACGGGCGCGCGCGATCTGTTCGTCGAGGAGCCGGGCGACGGCACCGTGAAGTTCTACGGCATGTACGACTCGCCGCGTCCGAGCGGGTTGCACGTCTCGGTGCCCCCGCCTCCGGTCCGCCGCGCCTCGTCCCCTCCGGCCTCGGAGCGGCCCGGGCGATCGCGATCGACCACGTCTCCCGAGGGGCCCGCCGCCAAGCGGAGCGCGCCGCCGCCCGCCGACCGACCGCGCGAGCCCGACCGCGCCGCGTTCTTTCCGGTCGCGTCGCTCGCGCACGAGCTGCTCGCGCGGGACGTCCCCGGGTTCTCGCAGGCCGTCCTCACGCTGACGATCGATCCGGCGGCGCGTCAGACGCGGCTCATGGTGCAGCTCGCGGCCGTCGACGCGGGGGGCCGCCTGCGCGCCGTCGACGCCACGCGTGAGCTGCTCGACGCCGCGACCGAGCTGGTGACGGCCGAGCGCGCGCGGGGGGCGGGGGCTTGGCGCAAGCTCGAGGCCCACCTCGCGCCCAAGAGTGACGGTGGCGCGACGCTCCACGTCGAGGTGGTGTAACCTGCGCGGCGATGAACCACGCCCGTCTGACCACACTCCTCGTCCCGTTCGGCTTTGCGCTCCTCTTGCCGCTCGCGTGCTCCAAGAAGCCGCCGCCCCCCGTCGTGCCCGCCGCGCCGGTGGCCGAGGCCGGCGCGGACGCTGACACCGACGCCGCGCCGCTCGCCGCCTTCGACGCGGCCGTGATGATGCCCATGGACGCCGGCGTGGCCATGACGCCCGAAGCGGGCGCGCTCGTCCCGCCCGACGTCGGCGCCTCCGAGGCCGTGCTCTCGCTCGCGCTCGACAAGCTCGGCAAGACCGCGGCGCCCGGCATGACCGTCGAGGGCGAGCAGGGCCGCACCACGCTGCAGGAGGGCGGGCACTTCCCGATGCTCATCACGCTGCAGCCCAACCGCTGCTACACGATCGTCGCGACCTCGCCGCCGGGCAACGTCACCAAGCTCGACCTCAAGCTCCTCGCCCCGCCGTTCTTCAACGTGGCCGCGGGCCAGTCGGGCGCAAAGGACGGCGCGTCGCCGGTCATCGGGCGCGGCAAGGCGCACCTCTGCCCGTTCTTGCCGTTGCCGATCGCGTACAAGCTCGACGTCGCCGCGACCAAGGGCTCGGGGCCCGTGGGCGTGCGCGTCTACGCCAAGAACAAGTAGCGCCAGGGGGCGATCAGGCGAGCGTCACGAACTGCGTCGGCATCCACACACGGCGGCCGTCCGGAAAGCTGACCTCGACCTGAGAGCCCTGCGCGGCGCACACCGTCGCGGCGTATCGGTTGCCGTCGGACCACTGCACCATGACGCGGGAGCCGACCGTGAGGCCGCCGACCGCGCCGTCGACGAACGAGCCGAGCGCCGAGCCGAACGCGTTGAAGGCGTTGCCGACCTCGTTGCCGAACTGCGCGGCCTGCTGGTTGAACGCAGGCTGCGGAGCCGGCGCGCCCCACGCCTGCTGCGGTTGCGGTTGTTGCGCGCCCCACGCCTGCGCGCCGGG
>JAGQJA010000333.1 GCA_020430845.1 Myxococcales bacterium | reverse complement strand
ACACCTCTTCGGCGAGCGCGCGCGGTTCGGGCTGGTCGAGCACCGAGAGGACGGCGTCGGCGTGGGTGTGGTCGACCCACTTCGCGGGCAGCACGGCGTGCAGCAGGGCCTCGACGCTCGGCGTCGGCGCGGACGCGTCGAGCAGCGCGAGGCGGAGCTCGTTGACCATCTGCTCGTCGGTGAGCGAGGGCACGTCGGCCAGCTCACGCAAGCGCGCGAGGCGGACCGCGGGGTGCCCTGGCGCCTCGATCGTCGCGAGATCCCACCCCGATCCTTTGACGTGGAGCACCTCGGTCTCGCGACCGATCGCGTCGCGCGCCCGAGACTTGACGCTGGTGTTGCCCCCGCCGTGCAACACGAGGCCGCCTTCGCGTCCGAGCAAGCGCGCCGTGTACGTACGGAGCGCGAGGTCCTCGCTCACCCCTTCGGCGCGCGAGGCGATGGCCGCCGCGGCGTCCGCGTCGGTGTATTGGCTCTGCATCGCCCGCCATCATCGCCCGGGCGCCGGGCGCCGCTCAAGGCGTTGTGGGCGGCTGAGGCGTCACGATCGCGTCGAGCACCATGACCACGCTGTCTCCGGCGCGCACGTTGATGCGCGTGGTGCCGGCCTTGAGCCCGTAGAACGCGTAGTCCTTGTCGCCCACGGCCTGGGACACGTCCATGACCGTGGCGTCCTCGGACGAGAGCACGCACGTGAGCGGGTTGCCGTCGTCGTTGAACGGGGCGATGTGCGCCTTGACGATCATGCCCTCGGGCACCGTGACGGCGGCGTAGTTGACCGTGCCGCCGAGAGGGCTCTCGACGACGGCGTCCACGTCGGTGCGCTGGTACTCGGCCACGCAGCCGGCCCCCGCGGCGAGCGCGACGGCCGCGACGGCGAGCGCGACGGTGCGGTGGGCGAAGGCGGCCTGCATACGAGAAACGATCGAGCTCATGGCGTCACCTCCGCGTCCGTCTTCGAGACCAACGAGGCGCCTTCGGTCGAGAGCGCCGTCTTGCCCGCAGCCTTTGCCAGCACCGTCACGGTGCCCTCGGTCAGGCTCTCGATCTGCAGCACCGACTCGTCGAGGCTCTTCCAGTCGAAGCGCACGGCGCCGGCGAGGTCTTCGTTCTTGGCCCGCGCCAGCGCGCGAAACGTGCGTCGCTCGCCGACCTTCATGTTGATCGCGGTGATGCGCGCCGGGGCGCTGCTGCCCGCCTTGAAGGCGCCGTCGTACACGACGATGGCGTCGGCCTCCGCGATGCGGATGACGGCGTAGTCGACGAGCTGCCCCAGCGAGTTCTTGGCCGTGATGGTGGCGTAGCCGGGCTTGAGCGCTGCCAGGCCCTCGGGACCGCGCGAGAGCCACGTGCGACCGACGCCGTCGATCGAGAACGCGCTCTGCTTGCCGTCGACGCCCACGTCGACCTGCGTACGGCTGACGCTCACGTCGACGTCGGTGCCGGGGTTGGGCACGAACTGCGCGCGGAACGTGGAGCCGAGCGCGACGGCCTTGGGGAAGTTCTGCGCCGTGTTGGTGTATTTTGCACATACGACGGAGTCGTCGCACGTGAAGGTGAAGCCGCCGTTGCCCAGCTCGCCGGCCTTGATCGCCGAGGGCGGAGGGCGCGGGCCCGTGTCGGTGCATGCGGTGGACGCGAGCGTGGCGCCGACCGCGAACAGCAGCAGGGCTGCGCTCGCTCTGCGGTCTGCGGCGCGTGTGTGTGTGTTTCGTCGAATCATGGGGAGCCCCTCTCGTCGGCGCCGAGCGCCGGGCCGCGTACGTGCGGCTGTGACGGGCCCCTCATTGCAGAGCGCGTGCCGCCCGCCCAGCCACGCAGATGTCTACGTAACAACACATGATTTTACCCACGTGCGCGATGTTTCGCCGGCAACACGGCCGCGTGTGGTCACACGGACCCTGACATCGGAGACACGGTGGCGTGATCGCGCCGTTACGGTCACCCGGCCGTCCGCCCCACGCCGCGCCTCAGGCCTTCACCTTCTTCATGGTCGGATCGAACAGGGGCTTCATCGAGGCGATCGCCGGGTACTTCTTGCCGGCGATGTCGACCTCCCAGCGGCCGCCTTCGATGTACGCGGCGTTGATCGGCTCGCCGGCCTCGATCATCGCGAGTCCGACGGCGCCACCGAGCGTGTGCCCGTACGACGCCGCCCGCACGTAGCCCACGGGCTTGCCGTCGCGGTGCACGATCTCGGCGTGGTACATCATCGGCTCGGGATCCTTGACGAGGATCTGGAGGATGCGGCGCGTGAGCGGCCCGGCGGCCTTCTTGGTGAGGACCGCCTGCTTGCCGATGAAGTCGCCCGGCTTGTCGAGCGCGACCGCGAAGCCGAGGCCCGCCTCGAGCACCGAGTCGGTGTTGTCGATGTCGTGCCCGTAGTCGCGGTAGCCCTTCTCCATGCGGCAGCTGGCGAGCGTCTTGAGGCCGGCGTGCACGAGCCCCACGTGCGCGCCTTCGGCCACCAGGCGGTCGTAGACGTGGCAGGCCTGCTCGGCCGGGATGTAGAGCTCGTAGCCCAGCTCCCCGAGGTAGGTGATGCGCACGCACAAGAGGCGCGCGTAGCCGACGGCGATCTCCTTGGCGCACCGGAACGGGAACGCCTCGTTGGACATGTCGGTCGACGTGAGGCGTGACATGAGCTCGCGCGAGCGCGGCCCCTGCACGTTGATCTGCGCGTAGCCGCCCGTGACGTCGGTGACGAACGCGTGCGCGTCGCGCGGGATGTGCCGACGCATCCAAGCCTGCACGTGGCCGTGCGCCGTGTCGGACGACACGACCCAGAAGCGCTCGTCGTCGAGCTTGGTGACCGTGAGGTCGGCCTCGAGCGTGCCGCCCTCGTTGAGCCACTGCGTGTACGTGATGAGGCCCGGCTCGCCGTCGACGTGGTTGGCCGAGATGTGCTCGAGCGCTCGGCCGGCGTCGCGCCCCTGCACGAGGAACTTCCCCATGAACGACATGTCCATGACGATGACGCCCTCGCGCGTGGCCTTGTGCTCGGCAGCCCACCGCTCGAACCACGCGGGGCGGCCCCACGTGAGCGGCCCGGGGTCGGGCGTGTTGCCCGGGCCGGCGTACCAGTCGGCGCCCTCCCAGCCGCTCACGTCACGAAAGTACGCGCCCTGCGCCGCGAGCCGGTCGTAGATGGGCGACTTCTTGGCGCCGCGCGCCGTCTGCATCGACCGGGTGGGGTAGTGGCACTGGTAAACCATGCCGAGCGACTCGACGGTGCGCGTGGCGCGGTACTCGGGGTTGGACTGGTAGACCTGCAGGCGGTCGATGTTCATGCCCGTCACGTCCACGTCGGGGCGGCCGTTCATGATCCAGTGGGCGAGCACGCGGCCGAGGCCACCGCCGGTGATGATGCCGATCGAGTTGAGCCCCGCGGCCACGAAGTAGTTCGCGAGCTCGGGCGCTTCGCCGACACACGGCGACAGGTCGGCGGTGAAGCTCTCGGGGCCACAGAAGAACTTGCGCACGCCGACCTCGAGCGACGCCGGCACGCGGCTCATCGCCTTCTCGACGTACGGGCCCATGCGGTCCCAGTCGGGCGTGATCTCGCCGAACGAGAAGTCTCCCGGGATGGCCTTGACGTTCCAGGGCGCGCAGAGCGGCTCGAACAGGCCCACCATGAGCCCGCCCACCTCTTCGCGGAAGTAGCCGTACGACGCCGGGTCTTCGAGCACGGGGCACGACTTGGCGAGCTCGGGGATCTTGTCGGTGATGAGGTAGTAGTGCTCGGCGGCCTGCAGCGGCACGTTGACGCCCGACGCCTCGCCCAGCTGTCGCGCCCACATGCCCGCGCAGTTGACGACGTACTCGGCGTCGATGTCGCCGTGAGACGTGGTCACGCCTGTGACGGCGCCGCGCGCCTTCTTCACGCCCGTCACGGTGACGCCCTCGAGGATGGTCGCGCCTTGCATGCGCGCGCCCTTGGCGAGCGCCATCGTGACGTCGACCGGGTTGGCCTGCCCGTCGCGCTCGACATAGAAGCCGGCGAGGATGTCTTCGGTGCGGGCGAGCGGGAAGAGCTCCTTGACCTGCGAAGCGCTGATCTCGTGCACGTCGACGCCGCACTGGCGGTTGAACGCGGCGACGCGCCGGAACTCCTCGAGACGATCGCGCTCGGCGGCGATCTCGATGAAACCGACCGGCTTGAACCCGGTGGAGAGCCCCGTCTCGGCCTCGAGGCGCTCGTAGAGGGCGCGCGTGTACTTGCGCATCTCGGTCGAGGTCTCGGACAGCGAGCCGAACGTGACGATGAGCCCCGCGGCGTGCCACGTGGTGCCCGACGTGAGCCGGTCGCGCTCGAGCAGGACCACGTCCTTCCAGCCGGCGTGCGCGAGGTGGTAGGCGACCGAGGTGCCGATGATGCCGCCGCCGATGATGACGACGCGCGCGTGCTTGGGGGGGACCGGTTCTGCCATGCCGCGCGCAGCATAGTCGCGGATGTGCGGTATGCACGTAGGTTCGCATGCGACACGCGGCCCTCGGGTGAGGCCGCGTTGTCTCAATCCTTGTACAGATGGCCCCGGACCCCCGATCATGCACATATGAGTGAAGGGGAGAGGGACGACCCGGCCGCGGCGGAGAACGAATCGAAGGCGTCGGAGCCTTCGCCGCAGCCCGTCAAGGGAGAGCCCAGAGGTCCGGCCGGCGCTCAGATCGGCGGCTCGTGGACGCTCATCGATCCCGAGGGGCGCATCTTGATGTTCGCGAGCGAGGACGAGCTGCGCGCCTCGCTCACGCCGCCCGTACCACCCGTCGCGCCCGCGACCCACATCGCGCCGGTGGCGACGGCGAGCGCGCGCGAGGCCGACGAGGCCGAGACCAAGCCCACGCCGCCGGTCGCGCTGCGCCACGACCCGGCCGACGAGCCCGACCGCGAGCCCGGCGACGACGACGAGACCGCGCCGCTGTCGGTGCGCGACGTCATCTTGGTGACGCCGGGGCCTATGCCGATCGCTCCGCCCGTGGCGGCCGACGCGTCGGACGCCGAGTCACCCGAAGAAGGGCCCGCGCGGAGCGCGACAGAGGACGAGAAGGTCGACGAGGCGCCGACGGCGAGCGCGCGAGAGCGGGCCGAAGAAGAGGAGACCCAGCCGCTCTCGATGCGCGACGTCATCGCGGTCGCGCCCGCGGTGTCGATGCCGCCGCCGGTCCCCCCCAAGCGCAGCAAGGCTCCGCCGCCCGACGACGGCCCGCCCCCCGAGGACAAGCCGCTCGGGCAGCTGCTCAACGCGGCGAACGCACCGCTCACACCGGAGCGCATCCTCGCGGCGACGAGCATCGCGCCCCCGGCGCCTGCGGGCGGCGCGGCCGACGTCAAGATCCCCAAGACGAAGAGCGAAGAGAAGATCGCGCTCCCCCAGAAGGGTGAGCTCAAGCCCACGCCCACTGTGCGCGAGTCGACGCCCCCCGCGTCCAAGAAGGCCAAAGGCGACGACGACGCGCCGCGCAGCAGCAAGTCGGGCGGCGCGGCCAAGAAGAAGAAGAAGCGACCTTCCGCGGCTGGCGAGGAGCGAGAGAGTCGCGCTCCGGCGAAGGCGAGCGCGCAGCCCGAGGAGGCGTCGGGCGGGCAAGGATGGAAGATCGCGGCGGCGCTCGCGGCGGCTGTGTTCTGCGTCTGGTACTTCGGCATCCGCGAAGAGGCCAAGGCGCCGACCGAGCCCACGCCCACCGCGACGACGACCACCGAGCCGACCGCGACGCCGTCGTCGTCCGCGACGGCCGCGACGTCGTCCGCCTCGGAGGCCCCCTCGGCGAGCGCCGCGGGGAGCGCGTCCGAGAGCCCGAGCGCCGTCGCGTCGGTGGCGCCGCCGACGTCGGCCGCCAAGCCCGCGGGGTCGGGCGGGACGACGACCGCGACGACGGGTGAGGCCAAGGACAAGCCGATCATGTCGATGGCCGACCTCTTGGTCGCCGCGAGCAAGGCCAAGCACTCGGGCGATCGCGCCAAGGCCAAGGCGATGTACGAACGCGTGCTCAACGAGAGCGGCCCCAACGTGGAGGCGTGGAGCGGCCTGGGCGACATCGCGCGCCAAGAAGGGCAGCTCGGCGTGGCCAAGGCGCGTTACCAGAACGCGCTCGGGATGAGCCCGGGCTACTTCCCTGCGCTCATGGGCCTCGCCGACACGCAGTGGGAGCTCGGCGAACAGACAGCAGCGCGTGCACTCTACACACAGTTGATGCAGCGCAACCCCAACGCGCCGGCGCGCGTACGTGAGCGCGCCACGGGAGGCTCGGGCACCGCGCCCGCCACGACGAGCACGGGCACCGCCACGACGCCGACCGCCACGGCGCCGACCGCCACGAC
>JAGQJA010000332.1:11015-12973 GCA_020430845.1 Myxococcales bacterium | reverse complement strand
GCGCGCTTGCTCGGACGCGAAGGCGCCCTCGTGCTGCACGGAGGGGGCAACACCAGCGTGAAGTCCCGGGCGCGCGACGCGATCGGTCGCGAGACCGACGTGCTCCACGTCAAAGGGTCGGGGTGGGATCTCGCGACGATCGAGGCGCCAGGGCACCCCGCGGTCCGCCTCGCGCGCTTGCGCGAGCTGGCCGACGTGCCCTCGCTCACCGACGAGCAGATGGTCAACGAGCTCCGCCTCGCGCTGCTCGACGCGTCCGCGCCGACGCCGAGCGTCGAGGCCCTGCTCCACGCCGTGCTGCCCGCGAAGTGGGTCGACCACACCCACGCCGACGCCGTCCTCTCGGTGCTCGACCAGCCCGAGCCGCGCGCGCTCGCCGAAGAGGTGTGGGGCGCCGACATGCTCTACGTGCCGTACGTCATGCCCGGCTTCGGCCTCGCGCGCGCGTGCAAGGTCGCGTGGGAAGAGGCCGCGGCCGTGGGCCTCGAGCCCAAGCTGATGATCCTCGAGCGCCACGGCATCTTCACCTTCGGCGAGACCGCCAAAGAGAGCTACGAGCGCATGATCGACGCCGTCACGCGCGCCGAGCGGTTCACCGCCGATCGGATGCAGACCGCCAACGTGCCCGCGGTCGATCGCGACGAGGTGCTCGAGGCGCGCGTCGCGCCCATCTTGCGCGGCGCCCTCGCCGAGGTCGCCGACGAGCCGATGGAGCGCGGTCCGGTCGTCGTGGTGCGGTCGCACGAGTGGATCCTGGCGTTCCTCGAGCGCAAAGACCTGGCCGAGCTCACGGGAGAGGGCTGCGCGACGCCCGACCACGTCATCCGCACCAAGCCGTGGCCGATGGTGGTCTCGGAGCCCGCGTACGACGACGACGCGAGGCTCCGCGCGCAGCTGCTCGCGGGCCTGCGCTCGTACCGCGAGCGCTACGAGGCCTACTTTCGCCAGCAGTCCGAGGCCAAGGGCGTGGTCAAGAAGCAGCTCGATCCGTGGCCGCGCGTCGTGCTGCTCCCGCGCGTGGGCGTGTGCGCCGTGGGCCGCACCGTCAAGGAGGCGACGATCGCCGCCGACATCTACGAGCACACCGTGCAGGTCATCGTCGACGCGTGCGACGTCGGCGACTACAAGCCCGTGGGCCGCGGCGACCTCTTCGAAGTCGAGTATTGGAGCCTCGAGCAGGCCAAGCTCAAGAAGCCGGTCGAGCTGCCGCTCTCGGGGCGGGTGTCGCTCGTGACGGGCGCGGCGAGCGGCATCGGCCTCGCGACAGCGCGGTGCCTGGCCGAGGCCGGGGCGCACGTGGTGCTCGTCGATCGCGACGCGGGGCTGCTTGGCGACGCTCACAAAGAGCTCTCGGCCGCGTTCGGCGCGAGCGTCGCGATGGTGCTCGCCGACGTGTCGCGGCCCACCGAGGTCGAGCTCGCGATGTCGTTCGCGTGCCGCACGTTCGGCGGCCTCGACGTCGTCGTGAGCAACGCGGGCACCGCGCCCCAGGGGCTGCTCCACACACCCGCCGGTGACGACGCGCTCCGCGGCTCGCTCGAGGGCAACCTCGTCGCGCACAACGTCGTCGCCTCGGCCGCGGTCGAGATCATGCGCACGCAGGGCCGCGGGGGCTGCCTTCTCTTCAACGCGAGCAAGGCCGCGTTCGCGCCAGGGCCCAACTTCGGTCCGTACGCCGTGGCCAAGGCGGGCCTCGTCGCGCTCATGCGCCAGTACGCGATCGACCTCGGGCCCGAGGGCATCCGCGCCAACGCGGTCAACGCCGACCGCGTGCGCACGCGCCTGTTCGACGACGGCGTCGCCGAGTCGCGGGCGAGCGCGCGCGGCCTCACGGTGGCGCAGTACTTCGCGAGCAACCTGCTGTCGCGCGAGGTCGAGGCCAGGGACGTGGGGGCCGCGTTCGTCCACCTCGCGGCCGCCCGCGCCACCACGGGCTGCGTGCTGACGGTCGACGGCGG
>JAGQJA010000332.1:3977-10962 GCA_020430845.1 Myxococcales bacterium | reverse complement strand
CGTTACGACGCGGACGCGCGCGAGGCGGGGTAGGGGATGTCCGTCGTGCGCCCACACCGGCTCACGCTTTGCGCCCGGCGCGTTGCGATTTGGCCGATACCGCGCGAAGATCCTGGATCCGGGCCGATGTCCTACCCCGCTGCCGCCAAAGCCCACAGTCAGAGCCCCGCCCCCGTGCAGGAGGGCGAGATCCTGGCGAACAAGTACCGCGTCGAGCGCGTGCTCGGCGTCGGCGGCATGGGCGTCGTGGTGGCCGCGACGCACCTCGAGCTCGAAGAGAAGGTCGCGATCAAGTTCCTGCTCCCCGTCGCGGCGTCGAGCGACGACCTGGTCGGGCGCTTCATGCGCGAGGCCAAGGCGTCGGTGCGGCTCAAGGGCGGGCACGTCGCCAAGGTGCACGACGTCGGGCGTCTCGAGAGCGGCTCTCCGTACATGGTCATGGAGTACCTCGACGGGATGGACCTTTCGGGCACGCTCAAGGCGCGCGACGCGAAGCTGCCCGTCTCCGAGGCCGTCAGCTACGTGCTGCAAGCGTGCGAGGGCCTCGCCGAGGCGCACGCCCTCGGCATCGTGCACCGCGACCTCAAGCCCCAGAACCTCTTCGTCATCCGCGGGCTCGACGGCCGCCCCTACATCAAGGTCCTCGACTTCGGCATCTCGAAGGCGCTCGACCCGTCCGGCACGGGCAACCTGTCGCTCACGAAGACCGAGATGGTGCTCGGCTCGCCGCTCTACATGTCTCCCGAGCAGATGCGATCGTCCAAGTACGTCGACGAGCGCTCCGACATCTGGTCGCTCGGGGTGATCGCCTACGAGCTGCTCACCGGGCGCGTACCGTTCGAGGCCGACAGCATCCTCGAGCTGTGCTTCAAGGTCGCGCAGGACTCGGCGGAGCGGGCGATCACGCACCGCGACGAGATCCCGGCCGAGCTCGACGCTGCGGTGATGCGCTGCCTCGACAAGGAGGTCGAGCGACGGTTCTCGAACATCGGCGAGCTGGCCGCGGCGCTCGAGCCGTTCGCCGAGCCCGAGGACGCAGGTTCGGCGTCGCGCATCGCGGCCGTGCTCAAGGGCGGGACGCGCGCGCCCATGCACAGCGTCCCCGAGGACTTCTCGTCGGTGCCCGAGCTCGCCGTCTCCGGGGTCAAGAGCGACCCGTCGATCTCACGCGCCGCGCGCGAGGCCGCCGCAGTCTCGCAGCCCAAGGTCACCGACGAGAGCGGCGCGCCGCCGAGCAACGCCTGGGGCAACACGCGATCCGAGGTCAAAGAGATCGCCGTGCCCGACAAGCCGCGCTCTCACGGGCTCACCATCGCGGTGGGGGCGCTCGCCGTGTCCGTGCTCGTGGTCGGCGGCATCTTGGCCACCCGCAACCCTGGGCCCACCGCGCCGGTCACCACCGAGATCACGGCGCCCGCCGCCGCGCCGCCGGCGCCCGTCGATCCTCCCGCCGCCGCCGATCCGCCGGCCTCGGCCGCGCCGGTGCCCGTCGACACCGCGCCCGCGCCGAGCGCAGAGCCCAGCCCCACCACCACGGCCAAGCCTGCGATCGCCGCCAAGCCTGCGGTCGTCGCCAAGCCTGCCCCCGTCATCGCCAAGCCCGCGACGAGCGCCAAGCCCGCCGCGAGCGCCAAGCCCGCCGCGAGCGCCAAGCCGCCCGAGCCCGCGGGTGGCTTCATCAAGATTCGAGAATGAAATAAGCTGGGCCGATGGCGCGTGCTCGCACCTCAAGAGGTCCGACCCGACCGGTCTCGTTGTCGGCGGCGTTGTCGATCGTCGCGGCCCTCTCGCTCTGCACCGGCGGCGCGTGGGCCGACGAGCCGACGCCCCGTCGCGACGATCGCGCGCGGGCGCAGCAGCTCTTCGACAGCGCGCTCGAGGACGCGCAGAAGGGCGACTTCGCCCACGCCTGCCCCAAGTTCCAGGCGAGCCACCTGGCCGATCCCAAGGCGAGCACGCTGCTCAACCTCGCCAACTGCTACGAGAAGAACGGGCAGACGGCGAGCGCCTGGGGCGCGTTCCGCGAGGCGGAGATCTTCGCGCGCAAGACCGCGCACCCCGACTGGGAGACGACCGCGCGCGAGCGCGCCGAGGCGCTCGAGCCCAAGCTGGTGCGCCTCACGGTCTCGGTCGCCGAGGGCGGACGCGTGCCCGGCTTGGCCGTCACGCGTGACGGCGCGCGGCTCGCCGAGGGCGAGTGGGGCGTCGCCATCCCGGTCGACCCCGGGGATCACGTCGTCGCCGCGACGGCTCCCGGAAAGAAGCCGTGGCAGGAGCACGTCAAGGTCGACGCGTCGAACATGACGCTCGACGTGCCCGCGCTCGAGGACGAGCCCGCACCGCCCCCCGCGCTCCCCGAGCCGGTGACGGCGTTGCCCAAGGTCGAGCAGCCGGCGCCCGTCCCCGTGTACTGGACGACGCTCCGCAAGGTCGGCGTCGGCACGGCGGTCGTCGGTGCGGTCGGCGTCGGCGCCGGGCTCATCGCGGGGCTCGTCGCCAACGGTCGCTACAGCGACGCGCGCCAACAGTGCCGTGACGGCGTCCGGAACTGTCCGTCGTCGGCGGTGAGCGATGCGGACTACGCGTACTCGCTCGCGACCGGGGCCACCGTGGCGTTCGTGGTCGGCGCGGTCGTCATGGCCGCGGGCGGCACCATCTTCTTCCTCGCGCCTCCCGGGCAGGCGCAGGGACGCGGCGCGCCGGGCGCTGGACCGTCGATCGGGCTGGGCGGCTCGGGCATCGTGGGGGCGTTCTGATGCGCGCCGGCATGATGCGGGCCGCGTTCGGCGTCGTCGCGCTCTCGTCGCTGACCGCGGCGTGCGCGGCGATCCTGGGGTTCGAGCGGCTCGAAGAGGACGCTCCGGTGACGCCGGTGGTCGACGGCGCCACCGACGCGCCGAGCGCCGGCGACGGTGGGGTCGACGCGCCGCAAGACCCCGCGTGCAGCACGGTCGGCGTGCCCGATCCGCCGGCGGCGCAGCCCGGGGGCGACGCGGGAGACATCGAGCAAGAGTTCGCGATCAGCTCGGTCGACTTCGGTCTCGACACGTCGGTCGACCCGGTGGGCCTCAACATCGACCGCCGCTGCACCACGAGCCTCGCGTCGAGCACGTGCAAGCTGCCGTCGCCGGATCAGCTGGCGAGGGCGATCGACTACGACGGAGGCGTCGACAACTCGGGCTACAGCCTCGTGCAGCAGCTCTCGCTCCTGGGTGAGGCGTTCGCTCCCAAGAACATCAACGAGCGCCTCCAGCGGGGCGAGTACGGGTTCATCGTGCGCGTCCGCAACTACAACGGCACGCCGAACGACGACGCCATCGGCGTCGAGGTCTACCCCGCGCTGCGCCACGGCGTGACGGCGAGCGTGCCCGACGGGGGCCGCGGCGATCTGTGGGTGCGCGACCAGTCGTACAACTTCGTCAACTCGTCGACGATCCGGAGCACCCTCGCGTACGTCAGCGCCGGGGTCGTCGTCGCGTTCTTCGAGACGTTCGAGATGCCGCTGTCGGCGCCGGAGCAGACGCCTTCGACGCGGCGCATGGTCGTCAAGCTGCGCGACGTGTGGATGCGCGCCCAGCTCGTCAAGCTCCCCGACGGCAACGACGGGGCGCGCGGCGTGCTCGCCGGTCGCTGGTCGACGCTCGACTTCTTGCGTCAGGTGCGATCGCTCGACGTGCCGAACCTCGGCACGATCTGCAAGCAGTCGTTCGTGTACCTGCAGGCCAAGAACACGCTCTGCCCCGGCCGCGACGTCCGCGGGCGCGCCGTCGACGACGACAAGGACCTGCCTTGCGACGCGGTGTCCGCCGGTCTCGCGTTCACCGCGTACGCGGTCGACACGTCGACGAGCGAGCCGCCGCCGGTGATCCCCGACCCGTGCGTCGAGGCGGGCATCGCCGACGACGACGACTGCCCCTGACGCGGAGACCGGGGCTCTTCGGCGCGCGCTCGGCGGCACCCCGCGCGGCTCGCGCGTCGCCTCGCCACGTGGTACACCCCCCCTGCGCTGCGGTGCGCGCAAAGGCCTTGTAAGTGTTCGACAAGAAACAGCTATTCGTCGTCCTGACGCTGACCTCGGCGAGCGCGCTCGGCGCCGCGTGCGGAGACGACACCGGGGCGGGGCCGACGCCCGTGACCGACGCCGGCGACGCGGGCGACGCGGCTGCCCCCGAGGCGGGCCCCGCGTCTCTGTGTGTCGACGGCAAGCCGGCCGTCGCGTACCCGCCCGCGCCTCACGCGGTCGACATCGCGCGCACCTTGCCGCCTCTCGAGCTCGTGGGTGAAGGCGGCGCCACCGTCAAGCTCGCCGATTACTTCGAGCCGTGCGCGCCCAAGGCCAAGGTACTCGTCGTGCGCGCGATGGCGGCGTGGTGTGGGCCGTGCCTGTGGAACGCCGACAACACCAAGAGCGTCCTCGATCGAACCACCGTCGCGTCGCAGCTTCGTGTGCTCGACCTGCTCGTCGCCGACGAAGACAACCTCCCGCCCGACGCGGCCGCGTTGACGCGCTACAAGGCGCGCGTCGGCGCTGACGTGACTGTCGCGCTCGACCCGGCGTTCACGTTCCGGCCCGCGCAGACGTCGGCGCTCCCGCTGCCCGTGTACTACTTCGTCGACGTGCGCACCATGCAGGTGCTCTCGTCGATCTCCGATCCCGCGCCCGAGACCCTGGCGAGCCGACTCTTGGTCGAGCTGGCGCTCCTCGACGGGCTGCCGCGGCCGCCGCTGCCCCGCGTCGCCGTCGACGACGGCTTCAGCGAGAACCAGTGGGGCTTGCTCCGGGCCATGACGCTGCCGGGCGCGCCGCCGCCCGATCCCACGAACGAGTACGCCGACGATCCGGGCGCCGCGGCGCTGGGCAAGCAGCTCTTCTTCGACACCGCGCTCTCGCCGAACGCCGTCGCGTGCTCGACGTGCCACGATCCGGCCAAAGAGCTCGGCGACGGCGTGGCGCAGTCGCTCGGTGTGGCCAAGGTCGATCGCAATTCGCCCAACATCGCGCTCTCGTCGCACGCGCGCTGGCAGTTCTGGGACGGTCGCGCCGAGAACCTCTGGACGCAAGCGCTCGGTCCGCCCGAGGACAGCAAGGAGATCGGCTCGACGCGCCTGTACATCGCGCACCAGATCGCGCAGCGCTACCAGGCCGCGTACGACGCCGTCTTCACAAAGTACCCGCTGCCCGACCTCTCCGACGCCGCCCGCTTTCCCGCGACGGGCAAGCCCGGCGACGCCGCGTGGCAAGGCATGACGGCCGCCGATCAAGACGCCGTCACGCGCATCTACGTGAACATGGGCAAGGCGATCGCGGCGTTCGAGCGCACGTTCCGCGTCAAGCCCAACGCCCTCGACCGATACATCGCCGGAGACCGCGCGGCGCTCGCCCCCGCGGCCAAGGAGGGCCTCGCGTCGTTCTTCAAGTCGGGGTGCCACCAGTGTCACTGGGGGCCGCGCCTGACGAACGACGCGTTCCACGTGCTCCGGTTTCCCACGGGCAAGCAAGACGGCACGGCGGATCGGGGGCGGGCCGACGGCGTGGCCAAGCTGCTCGGCGCCGAGCTTCACCTCGGGACCAAGTGGAGCGACGCGCAGAAGCCCGTGCGCCCGTTCGTCGAGCTCTCACCCCCGCCGCCGAGCATGGTCGGGGCGTTCAAGACGCCGACGCTACGCGGCCTGCCCAAGTCGGGCCCGTACGGTCACGGCGGGCGCTTCACCACCCTCGCTGAGGTCGCCAAGCACTACGGCGATCGCGGGCTCGAGCCGAACGATCCGCGGGCCGCGGGCACGGTCGAGCCCTGGGTGCCCAACTTCGACACCTCCGAGCAGGCGAGGCTCCCGGCGTTCCTCGACGTGCTCACGGGTGAGCCCGAGCCGATCAACTGAGCCGCGCCGTGAGAGGCGCTCTCGCCACAGCGCCGCCCATCCGGTAACCTCATGGCAGTGTCGGCGACGAGCGAGGTGATGACCCCCGAGCGCGGCGACTCGAGCCATGAGGTGAGCACCTCGTGGGCGAGCGGCATCCTCTTGTTGACGGCGGCCGTCGGCGTGCTCGCGCGGATCGCGGGCGTGCTCGTGCTCCCCGGCATGAAGGGCAACGCGCCCCAGCGCTCCGTCGAGCTCGTCGAGGTCGCGTCGTGGACGCTCTCGTACATGTACGTCGGCCTGCTCGTCGCCGTCGTCTGCGGCGGGTCGTTCGAGCTGTCTCGCGCGCGTCGCGTGGGCACGCTGGCCCGCGGCGCGATCGTGGCCGGCTCGGGCCTGGCCGTGGCGCTCGCGTCTCCCGCGGTGATGCTCCGCCTCCCGGCGCCCGCGGCCGTGGCGCTCGCGGTCACCACGTCGCTGCTCGTGGGCGGCGCCGGCGTGGTCACCTCGCGCGTGCCGCACACACGCGCCGTCGGCGCGATCCTCGTGCTGCTCGCGCTCACAGGGTTGTGCCGCTCGCTCGCGTGGCAGACGGCGACGCTCGCGGGTGAGCGCGCGAGCCTGGCCATGTACGACGGCGCGCGCGCCGTGGCCACGGCCGCGGTGACGTTCCAGGCCGCGGCGGCGATGCTCGCGGCGGCGTGGATCGGGACGCGGTCACCGTGGCGCGGCCGCGTGCTCGCCAACGTCGCGGTGATCGGCGCCTTCGCCATCACGTATTGGGCCGCGCGCGCCGACGCGCACCAGTCGTCGGCGCAAGGCGTCTTGCGCGCCACGCTCTCGAACGCGGCCGGGGTCCCGCTGCCCTTCGTGCTGGCGCCCATCGCGTCGTTCCTCGCGCCCGCCAGCGCCCTGCTCGCCGCGTCGGCGCTCGCGCAGCGCGTGACGCAGCCGGCGACCCTCGCGGCCGTCGCGCTGGCCCTCTTGTCGAACGGCTCGTACGACGTGCCCCTGCAAGCGCTCGCGGCCATCGCGGCGTCGCAGTGGGCGGTGCTCGCGATGGCCGATCGTCACGGCATGTGGGCGTCGCTGAGCGCCGGCCGACGCGCGCCGTGATTCGACGCGC
>JAGQJA010000332.1:0-3873 GCA_020430845.1 Myxococcales bacterium | reverse complement strand
GCGAAGAGCCCCATGCAGTAGTTGACGGGCACGTCGCCCGCGAACACCGGGTTGGTCGCGTTGGCCTTGTAGCAGCCGCCGCGGACGGGCGGGTTGGTGAGCTGCTTGGGGCACTGCCCGCAGTCTCCGCCGGGCGCGGCCTTGGCGCAGAAGCGCTCGGTGCTGTAGTCGGTGCCCTTCACGCAGGCGCCGTCGGGGCCGCAGTCGGAGTCGACGCGGCACGGGCTGCAGAGCGATCCGTCGCCGGTGCACGAGCCCGCGCGGGGGAAGCACGCGCGCGGGTGCGCGACGCCGTCCTTGTCGGTCACGTTCTGGCCGCAGAGCGCCTCGGTGTTGCACCCCTCGTCCGAGGAGCACTCGTTCGTGCAGAAGCCCTTGCCGTCGCTGCCCGCGACGCAGAACTGCGCCTTGCCCTTGACCGCCGGGCAGTCGAGGTTCGTGTTGCAGGGCGAGCAGTACTTGCGGAGCTGGCAGGCCTTGGCCACCGACTGCACGAACTTCGTGCCGTCGGACGCGCGGCTGGGGTTGATCGCGTTGGGCTGCACGTTGAAGTCGCCGCAGTAGAAGCCGGGCCCGCAGCCGAGATCGCTCTCGCAGCTGTAGAGCGTGCAGTATGCATCGGCGTCGCTGGGCGCCCGCGCGAAGCACGCGAACGACTGATCGGTGTCGCAGTCGGGGGTCTTGTCGAGGCCGTTGGCCGGGTTACACGGCGCGCCCCACTGCCCCTTGTCCTTCTTGGTGATCTCGTTGGTCTGCTTGAAGCAGTACGCCTCGGGGACCCCGTCGTAGCGCGAGCACGTGTAGCCGAAGGGGCACGCCGTGTCGGGCTTGTCGTTGCTCGCGCACGTGCGGCGGCACTTGATGCCGTCCTCGCCGTCGAGGCACTTGTTGCCCGGCGCGCACTTGGTGTCGTCGCAGGCGGCGGTCGCGGGCACCACCGTGGTCGTGGATCCGCAGGCGGCCGCGCCGACGCCGACGAGCGCCGACATCACCGCGACCGAGCCAGCCGTACGCGCGAGACGGCGCGCCAAAGAAAGCGGGTACTGCATGAAGATCCTCGAGCGAAAGGGTGGGAGCCGTCGATCTGCGTGCCCTCAGGGCACGTGGTGGCAGCCGCCGACGGAGCGGCGTCGAAATAGCCCTGTTGCGGAGGCGTGACAAGGAAAGGAGCACCGCGAGGAGGGCGGTCTCTGTACAGTGTGAGCCAAATTTTGCATCGCGCCCGGCCCGCCGCGCGCCGGAGTGGGGAAATGGGGTTTGACACCGGACCCCATGTCGCCCACAAAGACGGAGGCGCGCGGCGCTCGCGGTGCTCGTTCGCTTGACTGTCGAAGTTCGAGCGGTACCTTTCGCGCCGTCTCGCGTACAGCCTTCACCTACCTGTAAGGGGTGCTCTCATGCGGAATGTCGCTCTCATCCTCATCGTCGCCTCGTCCGCGCTCATGGCGTGTGGCTCGGACACCACGGTCGCAGCCCCCGCAAACGAGCAGGACAAGGGCGTCACGGGCGACGGGCAAGGCTCCACCGTCACGGGCACCGAGAAGAACCCCTACGGCGTCGACTACCCGACGGACGGCATCGGCACGAGCGTCGGCTCGCGCATGCAGAACTTCAAGTTCCTCGGCTACAAGGACGGCAACAGCGCCGGTGGCCTCGTGCCCGTGTCGCTCGCCGACTACTTCGACCCCGAGACGAAGCAGTACAAGCTCATCCACGTCCAGGCCGCCGGCGTCTGGTGTGGACCGTGCCAGAAAGAGATGGAGTTGGTCGCGCCCCTCGCCGATCAGCTCAAGACCAGGAAGGTCGTCTGGGTCACCGCCGTCGTCGAGGGCCGCTCGCAGGGCGTCGCGTCGACGCGCGACGACCTCGACCTCTGGGTCCGGAGCTTCAAGGCGCCGTACACCCAGGTGCTCGACCCGGGCAACGCCAACCTCGGCGTGTTCTACGACCGAGCCGCCATCCCGTGGAACTGCGACCTCGACGCGCGCACGATGCGCATCCTCTACTCCGGTACGGGCGCCCCCGCGAGCGAGGCCTCGCTCCTCAAGGATCTCGACGACCGCATCAAGCAGATCGACGCGACGCCCGCGAAGTGACTCGCGCGGCGACCTGAAGTCGGGCGCGCGGCGCCCGCGGAGAACGACATGACACAGCTCGTGCGAGGCGGCGCGTTCGCAGCCCTCGTGGTGACCCTCGTCTCGACCGCCGTTGCCTGCGGCGGCGCCGAGCAACGTGGCGCGGCCGACCCTTCGTCGGCGTCGAGCAGCTCGGGCGGAGGCACGGGCTCCGGCGCGGCCGCCACCGACTTCACGGCGCGCGACACCGACGGCAACACGGTGCGCCTCTCGGATCACCTCGGCAAGAGCACGATCTTGCTCAACTTCTGCGCCACGTGGTGCGAGCCGTGCGTCGCCGAGTTCCCGCATCTGCGGCGCATGTACGAGGAGAACAAGGGCAAGGGGCTCGTGATCCTCGCGATCGCCATGGACGGCCCCGAGTCGATCGCGGCGGTTCCGGCGTTCGCCAAGACCAACCAGCTCAACTTCCCGCTGTTGGTCGACGACGACTCGCACATCGCGCAGATCTACAACCCGAAGAAGTCGGCGCCGCTCAGCGTCATCATCGACAAGAACGGCAAGATCGCCTCCATCCGCGAGGGGTACAACCCGGGCGACGAAGAGTTCCTCGAGAAGGACGTCCTCAAGCTGCTCGGCGGCAACTGACGCTCGGGCCCTCCGCGGCGCGCCATGGCAGGCGAAAGAGCGTATCGACGCGCGCGGCGCCAGCGACTAGGTTGGCGCGCCGTGTCTGGCTCTGGACAGTGGCGCGCGCTCTCGGGCGTCGCCCTCGTGGCGACGACCCTCGCGTTCGCCGGGCCGGCCCGCGCGATCGATCTGCCCAAGGTCGACAACAAGCCCGTCACGCTCGACGTCACCGAGACGTCCATCGTGGCCCAACGTTTCGCGGCGCGCGACGGCGAGGTGCCCGAGGATCAAGGGTACTTCGCCTGGCTCAACCGCCTCAACATGACGCTCGGCTGGGGGCGCTACAGCATCGGCGCGCGCCTCGACTCGTCGTTCTACATGTTGCGCCCCGAGGACGCAGACGGGCTCACGGCCCAGCAGCGCACGAGCCGCGTCGTCGACGGCACCACGCGGTATCGCGACCGCCTCTATCCCGCCAAGGTCTGGGCGACGTACAAAGCGCCCGGCATCGAGCTCACGCTCGGCGACTCGTACGCGCAGTTCGGCCGTGGGCTCGTGCTCTCGATGCGCAAGGTCGACGAGCTCGGCATCGACACCACCGTGCTCGGCGCCAAGGTCGCGATCACCAAAGACCCGTTCTCGGTCACCGCCATCGCCGGCATCGCCAACCCGTCGCGCGTCGACGAGCCGTCGGGGCGAGCCCTCTTCTTTCCCAAGCCGCTCGCCACCGACGCGCGCGGCGCGCAGCCGATCTTCGGCGCCGACCGCATCATCGGCGCGCAGATCCAGGCGGGCCGCGGCCTGCCCGTGGTGCTCGCCACGAACGTGGTGCAGCTCACCAAGTGCGCCCCGTACCGGTACGACGCCAACGGGTTCGTCGCCAGCACGAGCACGTTCGACGCGCCCTTCGGCACGTGCGACGACGCCGATCGCCGCATCTGGCTCGACAGCCTCCCCAAGCTCGGCCCGGTCATCGCGCACGAGCAGACGACGAACGTCAGCCAGAGCCTCGAGATCCCTAGCCTGTGGAAGCACGGCAACCTCTACCTCGAGGCCGCCGCCCAGCAGCACGGCGGCGCCACGGGCGACCGCGTCAACGGACAGGGCAACGCGCTCTACGGCTCGCTCGTGGTCAACGGCGGTCCGCTCACCAACACGATCGAGGTCA
>JAGQJA010000331.1:5878-11588 GCA_020430845.1 Myxococcales bacterium | reverse complement strand
TCGCGCGCGTCACGCTCCCTCCGCCGTCGGAGGGCGGGACGCTGGTGCGCATCGTCGGGCCGAGCCTGGCCATGTGCGCCGCCGCGGCGGCCACCCGCGCGTGGGGGGGTCGCCTCGATCTGTCCGGCCTGCCCGAGATGTACGCCGCAGCCGCCCGCGCGCCCGCCGCGGGACTCGACGACGCGATCCTCGCCCGCGCGGCCCGAGGGCAGACGCCCGTCGCCGTCGTCACCGGGGCGGCCGACGGCGGCGTGGCGCGCGGCGCGCGATGGAAGCTCCTCGAGGGCTGGTCGATCCTCGAGCCCGCCGGCTACGACGTGCTCGAGATCGCGCACGGACCGTTCCAGGCCGCGCGGGGCGGTGAGCTCCTGGCGCTCGCCCTCGAGACGTCGGACGCCGCCGACGCGGCGCTGTTCGACCGTCTCGCCCTCGTCCTCACGGCGGAGCACAGGCTCGTGCGCCTGCGCGCGGAGGGTCCTCCGTGGCGCGCCCCGCTCGAGCACGACGCGGCGACGACCGCCATCATGCTCGCCGGCCTGCGCGCGGCCCCGCGCGACGTCTCTTGGTCGAGCTCGGGGCAAGACGCGCCGCTCTACGGCCTCGGCGAGTGAGCCCGCGCGGAGCGTGTTGCGCACGCACAAAAGCGTCGCGCCCGAGGCACCGTCTCTGCGGTGTGACTCGGGCGCGATCGAGGGTCACTTGTGCGAAGGAGGGGACTTGAACCCCTACGGTGTTACCCGCTAGCACCTCAAGCTAGTGCGTCTGCCAATTCCGCCACCTTCGCGTTGGGGGCGCGAAACTTCGCTCAACCGCCTCGCTCTGTCAAGGGGTCATCGCGACGATCAGGGGCGGGACGGCGTCTGCCGGATCGTGGTCAGGACGCCTACGATTTCGCGCACCTCGAAGGGCTTTCGCACCAGCCAGACCTGCTCGGCGCTGACGGCCTCGGGGAGCGCGTCGGCGTTTCCGGTGATGACGACGAGGGCCGCCGCCGGGCACGCGGCGCGGATGCGCGCGAACGCGCCGGCGGGATCGGACGAGACCGGAGAGAGGTCGACGAGGATCGCGTCGAGCCGTCCTCCCGGCGTCTGCTCGGTCGCCGCAGACGCCGCGAGCGCCGCGTCGAGCTCCCACATCGTGGCCGCGACGAAGACCGTCGCGCCCCGCGCGCCGAGGCCCGCCTCGAGCAGCTGCGTGACCGCGTCGTCGTCCTCGATGACGAGCACGCGCATGCCCTCGAGATCGGCGATGCGGGCGGCCGACACCGGCGGGCGCGGGACGGCGTCGGCGCGAGGCCAGTGGATGCGGAAGCACGCGCCGAGCTCGGGGTCGACCTCGAGCGCCTCGACGTCGCCGCCGGCCGCGCGCGCGAGCGCACGCGAGTGACGTAGGCCGACGCCGGTGCCGCCGGGGCGCAGCGAGTCGCCGCGGAACACCTTCTCGCGCCGCTCGGGCGGAACGCCGGGTCCCTCGTCGGCGACGTCGATCACGACGGTCTCGGGCAGGACCGACACGCGCACCGCGACGACGCCGCCCTCGGGCGAGTGCGAGATGGCGTTCATCACGACGTTGGTGACGACCTGCGACAGGTCGAGCTCTCCCGAGACGCGCGCGCCGGCGGCGCCGTCGCGCATGAGCGTGCACGACGCCTTCTGCGCCTCGACCCGCAGCGCAGCGACGACCTCGTCGACGACGCCGAGCACGTCCTTGTCGTGCTCGATGCGCGGGCTGCCGATCGCCTGTCGCGACAGATCGCGCGCGATGCGGGCGCGCTGCTCGATGATCTTGAGCGCGTACTCGACGGCCTCGGGGGTCGCCTCCGGCGAGCGCGCCTCGCCGACCCAGCCGAGCAGCACCGTGAGGGCGTTCGACACGTCGTGCAGCACACCTGCCAGATCGCGCCGGGGGTCGGACGCCACAGCCCGAAACTACGCGATCCGATTAACGTTTTCCAGGAGTTCGCGCGGCGCTCGTGCGTCACTTTCCCATGGCGGCGCGCGTCATGAGCCGGCCGACGGGCCCGGCGAGCGACGGCGCGAAGCGCTTGAGGTACCAGCTGAACCAGGCTTCGGGGCTCACCGGGACCACGCCGCGGTCGGCGCGGATGGCGTCGACGATCACGGCCGCGACGCGCTCGGGCGAGTAGCCCCGCTTCTTGTAGAAGGCCTCGACCTTGGGCCGGGTCGCGTCGGGATCGCGCTTGTAGCGCGTGCGCGACACGATGGCGGTGTCGATGACGCCGGGGCAGATGGTCGTGACCCCGACGCCGCGCGGGCCGAGCTCGGCGCGCATCGACTCGCTGAGCCCGACGACCGCGAACTTGCTCGTGGAGTAGCCGGCGATGTCGGCTCCGGCGGCGAGCCCGAGCACCGACGCGACGTTGACGACGTGCCCCCTCCCCGCCCCGACCATCTTCGGCACGAAGAAGTGGCAGCCGTGGATGACACCCCAGAGGTTGATCGACAGCACCCACTCGAAGTCGTCGAGCGACGTCTCGAGGAACGATCCGGCCAAGCCCACACCCGCGTTGTTGACGAGCACGTCGACGGCGCCGCCCGCGTGCGCGTGCACGTCGGCGGCATACGCGTCCATCTCAGCGCGCTTCGACACGTCGACGTGGTCGGCGCGCAGCACGGCCTCGCCGAGCGCCGCCGCGACGCTGCCCAGGGCGTCGTCTTGCACGTCGCTCAGGTAGAGCTTCGCGCCCGCGCGGGCGAGCGCCTCTGCGGTGGCCTTCCCGATGCCGCTCGCCGCGCCGGTGACGACCGCGCGCTTGCCCTTGAGATCTTTCATGTCGCCTCTCGTCCTGTCGGGGCGCGCCGAGGGCGCGCGAGAGCGTGTGGATACCACCGAAACGCGCGCGAGCCTCAGGCCGCCCGACGCGCCTCGACGACCCCCTCGGTCTCGAGCAACGCGAGCGTGCGCGCGATGAGCTCACGATGGTCGCGATCGTTGGGGTGGAACCCCGGCCTCAGGTACTCGCGGATGCCGCGCAAGAAGACGCGCGTCGCGATGGGCCCTTGCGGCTCGAGCCCCGCCGCCTCACCCCGCTCGCGGAGCGCCCGGAGATCGCGCGCGGCGTCGACCAGCGACATGCCGTCTTGCCGGAGCAGCTCGCGCGTCGCCATGATCCAGAACGAGCCGAGCAGCGCCGCGCCCAAGAACATCCCGGCGACGCGCAAGAGGTAGCTCGGGGCCACGCGCGCGAGCACGTCGAACGCCACGGCCTTGTGCTCGAGCTCCTCGACGGCGTGCCACGCGAGCAGTCGCGCGACCGTCGGGTGGGCCACCTCGAACATGCGACCGTCGAGCGCGTCCTCGGCGAGGATCGCGGTGAAGTGCTCGAGCGCCGCCGTGACCGCGAGCCGGAGGGCCGGCGGGCTCGCCTTCTCGATACGATCGGACAAGCGCTTGTAGGGCACGAGGAACGCGTCGACCTCGTAGCCCTGCTCTCGCAGCACATCGAAGAACGCCTCGTGCGCCCCGGCGTGCCGCCCCTCCTGCCCGAAGAACGCGCGCACGTCCTCGGCGAGGGTCGCGTCGTCGACGTCGCGCAGGTAGTGGCGGACGCTCCGCACGAAGAACCGCTCGCCGTGCGGGAAGAGCAGGTTGACGCCGTTGGCGATGTGCGTGGCCGCCGTCGATCCGGCGAGCCAGCGGCGCGGCGTGGTGGCCCACGAGAAGCGGGGCGAGCGGACGACAGGGCGGGAGGATGCGGCGTCGCGGGTGGCGTGGGTCACGGCTTGTTGACTCCTGTTCAATAGAGCGTAGGAGCTATTGAACGCGAGTCAATAGGGCGCTACGATGTTCTTCGTGGCCCGCGCGCAAACGCACAGGACCAAAGCGAAATCCGTCGCCCCGCGCCGCACCCGGCTGGACGTGGACGCGCGGCGCGCGCAGCTCGTGGCGCTCGGGCTCGAGCACTTCGGCGATCGGTCCTACGACGAGGTGTCCCTCGAGGACATCGCGCGCGCCGCGGGCATCTCGAAGGGCCTCGTCTACCACTACTTTCCGACCAAGAAGCACTACTTCGTGGCGACGGTGCGCGAGGCCGCCGATCGCCTCGTCGCGCGCGCGCTCGCCGACGAGGACGGGCCGCCGCCGCTTCGCCTGCTGCGCGGTCTCGACGCGTACCTCGACTACGTGCGCGCCCACGCCCGCGCGTACGTGACGCTCATGCGCAGCGGCGGGCTCGACCCCGAGCTGTCGGCGATCGTCGACGAGACCCGTCAGCTCTTTCTCGAGCGCATCACGTCGGGCCTGCGCGACGCACCAGAGCCCGAGATCGCCCGGCAGCGCGAGGCACCACTGATGCGCCTCGCCCTGCGCGGGTGGTGCGGGATGGTCGAGACGATGAGCGTCGAGTGGGTCGCCGGCGGGTGCGTCACGCCGCAGGCGCAGGTGCGCGACGTGCTCGTGTCGAGCCTCGTCGAGGTGCTGCGCGCGGCGACCGCCCCCGCCCTCGGCGCGTGAGCGTCGGCCTCGACGTTCCACGCGGGCGCGGCGCGCCCCTCGCGCCGTGAGGATGCTGGCGCCTCGCCGTCAGAGCGCGCACGGGCTCTGGGCCGATGTGTGCCCATGTGTGCCGATGCCCCGCGATCGGCGGGGGATCTCGTCGAAAACACTGGCGTCTGCCGTGGCGCGGCGGTTGCTTGGGCGAGCCCCCGATGCGTCGCCCCTCCGTGTTGCTCTGCCTCGCCGCCCTCGCCGCTCTCGCCACCCTCGCGCCGCCCGAGCGGGCACGGGCGACCGCCGGGCGCGACGATCGCGACCGCGACGTACCGCACGCCGAGGTCGGCCCGTCTCCCAAGATCGCGCCGATCGCCGAGGTGCTCTTCGCGCACCGCGCGCGGACCGGTGAGACGCTCCCCGTGTTTCGCCGCAGCGAGGCGTTCGAGCGCACCGGCACACTCCCCGTCGTCATCCGCGCCACGCGGGCCCTCGACGCCGCGCACGGCGAAGCGCTGCGAAAGGCGGGCGTCGTCTTCGGCCGCGAGGGGCGCGCGATCGCGTCGGGCGCGTACCTCGCGCGCGTCGACGAGGCGGCGCTCGCGGCGCTCGCGCGCGATCCCGAGATCCTCTCGGTGTCGGTCGACCTCCAGCGCAACGCGCCGCGCCCGCTCGAGACCGCCGCACAAGAGACGCGGGCCCTCACCGCGCGCCGCGCCGTCATGGCCAAGAACGGCGCGCTGCTCGACGGCGCGGGCACCGTCATCGCCGACATCGACTCGCCGCTCTACCACTTCCACCCCGCGTTCTTCCGCGCCGACGCGGGGGCGTACCGGTGGGTCGACGTGAACGGCGACGGCGAGCTCACGCCCGACATCGACGGCGTCGACCTCGACAACGACGGCAAGATCTCGCCGGCCGAGGTCCTGCACCGCCTCGAGGTCGTGGGCATGTCGCGCTACACGAACGAGACGATCGTGAAGAACGCGTCGTTCAAGAGCGACCTCGAGTACCTCTACACCGACACCAACGGCAACGGACGCCGCGACCACGGCGCCGGCTTCGACGACACCACGCCGGCGTTCGGAGAGCCGCTCTTCGTGCTCGACGACGCCGACAAGGACGGCCGCGCGGCGCTCTCCGAGAAGCTCCTGCGCCTGGGCACCAGCAAGATCCGCGCGCTCCGCTCGCAGGATCGCGATCACACCCGCGGCGCCGGCGGCAAGGACGGCCTGACGGGCTACGATCCGGAGGCGTCTCC
>JAGQJA010000331.1:0-5737 GCA_020430845.1 Myxococcales bacterium | reverse complement strand
CAGTGGGCGCTCGACAAGGGCGCCAACGTCGTCCTCACCGAGTTCGCGCCGTACACGTCGGTCACGCTCGACGGCTCTTCGGAGGACGAGCGCATCCTCGACGCCGCCGTCGACCGCGGCGTCCTCGCCGTGAGCCCCGCGGGCAACCTCGCCGGCGGCAAGAAGCACCGCACGCTGACCCTCCAAGCGGGCGCGACGACCATCCCCATGCAGACGACGCCGGGCTTCTCGGGCTCGCGGCTCATCCAGATCTCGCTCCACCACAGGGGAGCGGCGCGCGCGCTCGGGCTCAAGCTCACCGTGCCGGGGCGCGGCGTGATCGATCTGCCGGAGTCGGCGCCGCAGGGCGCGCCCTTCGGCAACATCACCGCGTACACCTCGCTGCAGACCACGAGCCGCGGCACGCACGAGCGCTTCATCTACCTGCTCGATCGGCAGGGCATGCCCGAGGGCGACTACCCGCTCGAGATCACGCTCGACGCCGGGCCCAGCGTCGAGGTCGAGGCCTTCGTCGCCGACGAGCGCACGTCGTGGGCGTACGGCTTCACCTTCGACCAGGACAGCCCCACGCGCACCGTGTGCAGCCCCGCCACGAGCGACAAGACCCTGGGCATCGCCGCGTACGTGCTGCACGACGAGCCGGCGTACTACGGCACCGGGCCCCGCGGCTCGCTCGCGACGTACTCGTCGCGTGGGCCTCGCATCGACGGCGCGAGCGCGATCGACATCGCGGCGCCCGACAACCCCATGGCGGCCGAGCCGCCGGTCGAGAAGTCGAACGCGGTCTACTTCGGACCGTTCGGCGGCACGTCGGGCGCCGGGCCGCACGTCGCCGCGGCCGTCGCGCTGCTCCGCCAGGCCTACCCCGCCGAGCCGCCGGCGCGGCTCCGTGAGCGCCTGCTCGAAGGGGCACGCCCCGAGAGTCGGCCCGACGCCAAGACCACGTTCGGCAGCGGCAAGCTCGACATCGCCAAGTCCGCCGGGCTCGAGATCGCCGACGGCCCCGCGCCCACTGTGCGCCTCACGGCGCCCGCGCGGGCGAACGTCGACGCCGAGGTCGTCCTCGCCGTCGAGGCGCAGAGCACCGGCGAGACGTTCGTGCGTTGGGATCTCGACTACGACGGCAAGCCCGACACGGAGTGGCTCCCCGTCGTGGGCGGTCGCGCCGAGCGTGCGCTCACGCCGGCGGCCACCGGGCGCCTCGACGTGCGCGCGGAGCTGCGCGACGCGACCGGACAGCTCGCCGCCGCCACGGCCGCGATCGAGGTCGACGAAGCCATCGAGAGCGCGGCGCCGCCGCCGACGACGCGGGTCGAGGAGAGCGGGTGCGGCTGCGTGACGGCGGGCCACGCCTCACGCGGCCCGCTGGCGGCCTTGGGTGGGGGCAGCGGCGTCGGCGCGGCCCTCGCGCTGCTCGCGGCGAGGCGACGCCGCAGCGCGCGCCTGACGCCGCGAGAGCGCGTCTAGCGCGCCTGACACCGCGTCCAGCGCGCCTGACGCTGGGACAGCGCGTCCAGCGCGCCTGACGCTCGGACAGCGCGTCCAGCGCGCCTGACGCCGCGAGAGCGGGTCTATCGCGCGCGTCTCCGCCCCTGCGCCATCGCGCGCGGGCGAGTCATCTTGGAGATTCGCGAGACGCTCCGAACTATTTTTTCTCATGCCAAGCGCTCGCGCGACCGCGCGACGCGCGCCTCGGCGCGCGCGAGGGAGCGCCGCGAGCCCCCGCAGGGGTCATTTTTCTTTTCTCGTGCCAGCGCGCGGGCGGGCGGCGTGGTCACGCGGGGCACCACCCGGGCCGTTTCGCCAAGCGCACGTAAGCACTTCGGTATGCGCGGAGCCGCGCGTTCCCTGGTGCGCGCGTGCACCAACGCGACATCTCCCACGTCTCGTCACGGCCTCCCACAAAACGTTGTGCCGAAGACTGGACACAGTTGCGACGCATCACGAACTCTGGTCTGGTCGAAAATTGGGGCGACTCCTGATCAACGCCCCGCAGGAGGATTTCGAGATGAAGAACTTGATGGCGCTTGTGGCGGTGGCTCTCGTGGCTTCAGGCTGTGCGGCGGGCGAGTTCGACGACGGTGATCCGCCGGCCGACGTGCCCCAGACCCGCAACGCGACGGTGAACGTCCCGACCGAAGAGGTCGAGCCGAACCCGAACAAGCCGGTCAGCATCCGCGAGGAGGGCGTCTACCAGAACCCGCTCGACCCGGTCATCGGCACCCCGATCCCGGTCCCGACGAAGTAGCCGCCTCTCTTCTGGCGCGTAGGTGAAACGAGGCCACCGGAAGGTGGACAGCGATGGGGAGCATCTCGGGCACCGGGCCCGCGTTCCGCATCCGATGGGCTTCGCCCCCCGAATCGTCGGGGGTGCTGCGCGGTCGAGCACCGATGGGAGTCAGGTCTCGACTGCGCGTTTCACCCGCGCGCCCCGCCCGCGCCGCCTCTACTCTGCGGCGTCGGCCGGCTGACGTGCGCTCAGATCCATCGCCGTGAGCGCGCGGCGCGCGCCCTCGACCGTGATCTCACGGGCCTCGACGATCATTGCGGCGACGCGCTCGACCTGAGCGCCGACCGCCCCGGCGGCCAGCGCGACCGACCGCGCGTGGAGCGCCATGTGCCCACGCTGGATGCCGTCGGTCGCGAGGGCGCGCACGGCGGCCAGGTTGGACGCCAGGCCCACCGCGGCCGCGGCCGCCGCCAGATCGCTCGCGCTCTCGACGCCGAGCATGTCGAGCGCGAGGCGCGCTCCGGGGTGTACCCGAAGGGTGCCGCCTACGGTCCCGAGCGCCAGGGGCAGCTCGATGCGCCCCACGAGCGTGCGGCCGTCGCGGCGCCAGATGGAGAGCGGCGCGTAGCGACCGGACCGCGCGGCGAACGCGTGCGCACCGGCCTCGACGGCGCGCCAGTCGTTGCCCGTGGCGAGCACGACGGCGTCGATGCCGTTCATCACGCCCTTGTTGTGGGTGGCGGCGCGCCAGGGGTCGGCCCAGGCGAAGCGCCACGCGTTGGCGATGCCCTCCGCCACCTCGTCGCCCGACATGCCCTCGCTCGCGAGGTGCTCGGCCGGGATGCGGCAGCGGGCGCGCGCGAGGCGGTGGCTCGCGAGGTTGGACAGGATGCGCAGGCCCACGCGCTCGCCCGTGATCGCCTCCACGTGGGGGGCGAGGTGCTCCGCCACGGTGTTGATCATGTTCGCGCCCATGGCGTCCACGCAGTCGAGCAGCACCTCGACCACCACCATCGCCTCGGCTGGGAAGCCGGGCTCGTCGTAGTCGACGCGGCGCACCCGCAGGCCCCGCACGCCGCCCCCGCGCGCGACGAGGCGCGGGTGCACGCTCGCGGCCACGGCGTGCAGCTCGGGCAGGGCGGCCTCGAGGGCCGCGACCGCGCCCTCCGGGTCCGACGGCGCGCAGAGCTGGACCTGGCCGATCATGATGGACGGGTCGGCGTCGGCGTCGAGGCCGCCGCTGCGCCGGGTGAGCCGCGCCATGTTGGACACGGCCGCCACCACGCTCGGCTCCTCGGTGGCCATCGGTACCAGGCAGTCGCGACCGTTGACCCGCAGGTTCACGCAGACGCCGAGGGGCAGCCCGAGCACGCCGAGGACATTCTCGACCATGCGGTTCGCCTGCTGATCGCTGAGGCCCGCGTCCGCGGAGAGGGCGTCGATCTCGGTGGGCGAGAGCCCGGCGATCGCGGCCACGCGGGCGCGGCGGTCGTCGAGGTCGAGGCGGTAGAATCCGGAGAGTTGGCTGGTCATGTCCTTGGCTTCGTCGTGGGGGGTCGGGCTCTGCGCCTCGGGCTCGGGCTCGTCCGTCATGGCGTGCCCCGCCCCGGGTTGGGGTCGAGCGCGAAGGGCTGGCCGGGCGCGACCAGGGGGGTCGCCTTGAGGCTGGCGATGTCCTTGGCGCCGGCGCAGAAGCAGATGACCTTGAGCTCGTAGATCAAGGTCTCGATGGCCCGCGAGAGCAGCTCCTCGCTCTGGTTCGCCGCCTCGAGGAGCGGCCGCGCGAGCGCGCCGACGTCGGCGCCGAGGGCCAGCGCCACCGCGATGTCCATGCCGGTGCGGATCCCGCCCGAGGCCACCACCGCGCGATTCGGGCCGAGCGCCTTGCGGCAGATGGCGATGGACCGGGCGGTGGGAATGCCGAAGCCGGCGAGCCGGCGCCCGACCTCGGCCTGGGGGCTCTCGTCGGGGGCGCGGAAGCTCTCCACCTTGGCCCAGGAGGTGCCGCCCACGCCCGCCGTCTCGAGGCCGGCCAGGGGCAGGCTCGCGAGCTTCTTGGCGGCGCGGGCGCCGATGCCGGCCCCCACCTCCTTGGCGAAGGCGGGCACGGAGAGCGCGGCGATGGCGTCGCGCAGCTTGTTCGTCAGGCCCGTGAAGTTGGTGTCCCCCTCGGGCTGGATGGCCTCTTGCAGCGCGTTGAGGTGGAAGTTCACCACGTCCGCGCCGACGTCCTTGGCCGCCCGCTCCACGTCCTTGGCGGTGACGCCGTAGTTGAGCTGCACCGCCCCGACATTCGCGAAGAGCAGCGGCAGATCCGGGGCGACGTCCTTCACGACGAAGGTACGGGTGAGCTCCGCCTTGGAGATCATCGCCCGCTGCGAGCCGAGAGCCATGCCGAGCCCGTGCGCCTCCGCCGCCTTGGCGAGGCGACGGTTGAGCTCCCGCGCGCGCTCCGTGCCGCCCGTCATCGCGCCGATGACGATGGGCGCGGAGAGCTTCTTGCCGGCCAAGGTCACCGACAGGTCGACGTCGCCGAGGGAGAGCTCGGGGAGGGCGTCGTATTCGAAGGTGTAGCCGCCGAGCCCGGTGGCGAGGCCGGGGGAGCCCACGTCCTCGTTCAGGCAGAGGTCGATGTGGGCGTCTTTGCGCCGCTCGAGTTCATGATCGCTGGACACGCCCCGGTTTAGGGCATGCGGGCTCCCGGTGGCAATGAAGGAAGCGGTCATGGTGGCCTCGCGAAATCGGGGCATTCAGGGGGCGGGCGGGCGGAACCTAACCGAAATGTGGGTGTTTGTGAACCTCGTTCATGAACATGGTTCACGGCTGTCACCGGTACCCGGGCCTGGGCGCCGTGAACCGCGTTCACCCTTGGTCGCGGGCAAAGCCTCACCGATGGCGGCCAGGCCCGCGAAAACACACCTTCGGCGCGGGCCCGTGCTACCGTGAATCACCATGTTGGCGAAGCACATTTTGGTCGCGTCGGCCCTGGCGTTGAGCGCGGCGGCTTGTGGCGGCTCCCCTTGCGACGACGTGCAGCAGATCTTCTGCGAGAAGGCCTGCGATTGTCCGGATGGGGGCTGCGTCGTGCGGCTGGTGTCGGCGGGGCTCCAGACCTACGACACCCTCGAGGAGTGCCTCGACCTCGCCGGTCCCCAGGTCTGCGACTCGCAGACCACGAGCGACGATGCCGAGGCCTGCGCAGCCGCCCTCCAGGGGGCGTCGAGCTGTGGGGAGCAGGAGCTCCCGCCGGCCTGCGCGGGCATCGCCAGCCACGGCGGCTGAGGCAGCTTGGGCGCATCCCCGTGCCGGCTGACGCCGGCCCGGGGTCGGTCGCCCTCCGAGCTCCGCGCTTCGCGCTACGGCGCCTGCGGCGCTGGCCGCTGCGCGGCCACTCTACGGTCGACCTTGCGCACGGGGCGGTCGTGAGGCCGCGATGAGGGCCGCGAGCTAACTGCGCTCGGGGTCGGGATCAGGATCAGGGTCGGGATCGGGATCGGGATCGGGGTC
>JAGQJA010000330.1 GCA_020430845.1 Myxococcales bacterium | reverse complement strand
GGATCATCGTCACGAGCGCCCAGAGCGTCACGAAGCCCACGGGCAGCACCACGAGCGCGCGCCGCTGGTTGGCCCGGCGCGTCTCGACGGCGAGGCCGAGCGCCGCGGCCGTCCCCTGGAGCACGAAGGCGTTGCCGCGCGAGTAGCTGATCCACAGCTGCCGCGCGAGCCGGCGCTCACCGAGCTTCTCGTGCGCGTCGACCCGCAGCGCCAGCGCCACGAAGCGCGACGGCCCCACGAAGTCGCTCGCCGTGTCGCGCTCTCCGATCGCCCGGAGCACGCCCTTGTGATCGCCACGCGCGCGCGCGATGAGCCCCTCGGCCGTCTTCACGTCGCTCGCGACCTCGGGCACGCGCAGGCCCTCGGGCACGCACGAGAGCCACTTCTCGGCGAGCTCGGGCGCCTCGGCGATCGCCGCCAGCCGCGCGAGGCGCGCGAGCACGAGGGCCCGATACACGGGCGTCGTCACGAGCTCGAGGGTCGCCTCGAGCGCCGCGCGCGCGTGCAGGGGATCGCGGCCCTGCAGGTGGAGCGCCGCGAGCGCCGTGCCGGTCCACACGAGCGCGAGCTCGTGGTCCACGCGCGCCTGCGCCGCGTCGTCGTCGTCGACCTCGGCGGCCGCGGGGAACGATCGTTTGAGCGCGACGAACTGCTCACGGAGGTGCTCGCGGTTGCCTTTGGTGACGCCGCGCGGCGGGGTGTCGAGGTTGGCCCGCACCACGAGCCGCCCTCCGCCCTTGCCGCCGCGGTACGGGCGCCCGGTCGCGACCGGCATCGCGCCCGCGGTCAGCTCACGTTCGTCCTCGAAGCCGCAGTACCCACACACGAGCGTGACCCGCCCCGAGAAGGCGTCGGCGGTGACGGGCTCGTCACACTTGGCGCACTCGAGGATGCGCGTCGACGTCGAACGGAGATCGAACTCGTCGGCCACGCGCGCTCAGATCTCGCCGGCGATGAACTTCTCGTGCGCCGCGACGTCCTCGGTCGAGCCCAGCACGAGCGGCGTGCGCTCGTGGAGCGAGCCCGGCACGATGTCGAGGATGCGACGACGTTTGCCGTCGGTGGCGGCGCCGCCGGCCTGCTCGAAGAGGTACGCCATGGGGTTGGCCTCGTAGAGGAGGCGCAGCTTGCCGCTCGTGCTCTTGGTGTCGGCCGGATAGAGGAAGATGCCGCCCTGGAGCAGCGTGCGGTGCGCGTCGGCCACGAGAGAGCCCACGTAGCGCGCGCCGTAAGGGGTCTTGAACGACTCGCCCGAGGCCGACGGCATGTCGACCTTCTCGCGCCCCTTCACCCAGCGGGCCCACTTCTGAAGCTCGGGCGTCCACCGCGCGAAGTTGCCCTCGTTGACCGAGTAGGTGTGACCGCGCGACGGGCACGTGATGCTCGCCTGCGAGAGGAAGAACTCACCCACGTTCGGGTCGAGCGTGAACGCGTGCACGCCCTGCCCCGTCGACAGCACGAACATCGTCGACGGCCCGTAGAGCACGTAGCCCGCGGCGACGATCTCGCGACCGGGGCGGAGCGCGTCGGCCGCGCCCGCGGGGCTCTGCGGGTCGTGGCGGCGGAGCATGGCGAAGATGGTGCCGATGACGCCGTTCGTGTCGATGTTGCTCGAGCCGTCGAGCGGATCGAAGACGACGACGTACTTGCCGTTGTTCGACGCGAGGCGCGCGTCGTCGAGCTCTTCGCTCGCGAGCACGCCGCAGTGGCCGCTCTTGTCGAGCACGGTGAGCATGACGTCGTTGGCGAACATGTCGAGCTTCTGCACCGCCTCGCCCTGCACGTTCGTGTCGCCGGTGTAGCCGAGCATCCCGGCGAGCCCCGCCGCGCGCACGCGCGAGTTGATGATGCGGATGGCGAGCGAGATGTGGTTGAGCAGCGAGGTGAACTCGCCCGTCGCCCCGGGCGCGGCGCGCATGCCCATGAGCACGTGGTCGCGGAGCGTCGTGCCGACGATGGCGGAGGCGGGGACGAGGAACGGAGGGACGCTGTTGGCCATGGCTCTCTGGGGGGCTCGCGGCCCATCGGGATGGGTCGGGGTCGCTTGGTACGGCGCGTCATGGTTTTCCGTCAGGCGGCGCGGCAGCGCAAGGCAGGATGTCGCACCTCACACATGAGTCACTCTTTTGCCTTCGACCCGAGAACGAAGGGACGACGACCGCGCCCGGCACCGTTGATCCCCTCGCCGCGGAGGCGTACCCTCCGCCCGCCTCATCACTCCAAGGAGCCCGGCATGCCCCTCACCGACCGCGTCAAGCAGATCATCTCCTGGTACGCCTCCGACAACCCCGGCACGCGCGCCAACCTCGTGCGGATGCTGAACCACGGCTCGCTCGCGGGCACGGGCAAGATGGTCATCCTGCCGGTCGACCAGGGCTTCGAGCACGGCCCCGCCCGCACCTTCCAACCCAACCCGGCGGGCTACGATCCCGACTACCACGCGCAGCTCGCGGTCGACGCCGGGTGCAACGCGTACGCGGCGCCGCTGGGCTTCCTCGAGGCCGTGGCCGACCGCTTCGCCGGTCAGATCCCGCTCATCCTCAAGCTCAACAACTCCGACTCGCTGGCCAAGATGGACCAGCCGTGCAGCGCGCTCACCGGCTCGGTGAAGGACGCGCTCCGCCTCGGCTGCGCCGCCATCGGCTACACGATCTACCCGGGCTCGGGTCACCGCAACCGTATGTACGAGGACCTGCGGCAGCTCATCCTCGAGGCCAAGGACGTCGGGCTCCCCACGGTGCTCTGGGCCTACCCGCGCGGCGCCGGCCTCTCCAAGGAGGGCGAGACCGCCGTCGACGTGAGCGCGTACGCCGCGCAGATCAGCGCGCAGATGGGCGCGCACGTCATCAAGATCAAGCCGCCGCGCGATCTGGTCGAGCAGGCGGAGGCCAAGAAGGTCTTCGAGAAGTACAACATCCCCACCAAGACGTTGGCCGACCGCGTGCGCCACTGCGTGCAGAGCGCGTTCAACGGCAAGCGCATCGTCATCTTCTCGGGCGGCGAGTCCAAGGGCACGGCCGACGTGCTCGAGGACGTGAAGCAGATCGCGGCCGGCGGCGGCTTCGGCTCGATCATGGGCCGCAACGCCTTCCAGCGCCCGCGCGACGAGTCGCTCAAGCTGCTCGCCGACGTCATGGACACCTTCCGCAAGGCTGGCTGATCCCGCGCATGAGGCTCTACGCGCTCGGTGTGGGCGACACCTTCACCGAGCGTCATCACACGCACGCGCTGCTGGTCGAGGCGGGCGGCTTTCGCCTCGCGATCGACTGCCCCGACTCGTACCGGCGCGTGCTCAAAGACGCGCGAGACAAGATCGCGCTCGCCGAGCCCCGCGAGAGAGCCCAAGAGCTCTCGGCGGGGCTCGACTTGTTCTCGATCGACGACGTGCTCATCACGCACGTGCACGGCGACCACATGAACGGCCTCGAGGGCGCGGCGTTCCTCAAGTGGTTCGCGCAGAAGAAGAAGCTCGGCCTGCACACGATCCAGCAGGTGCGCGACGTCATCTGGGACGAGCGCCTGCGCGTGAGCATGGGGCAGCTCTGGGACGGCGAGCGGTTCGACACGCTGTCGTTCGACGACTACTTTGCGTGGTCGGAGGTGTCGCTCGAGCGCGAGACCAAGATCGGCCCGCTCACCGTGCGCGCACGACGCACCAAGCACCACGTGCCGACGAGCGCGCTCTTCATCGAGCACGACGGGCGCTCGATCGGCATCTCGAGCGACACCGCGTTCGACCCGGAGCTCATCGCGTTCCTGGCCGAGGCCGACGTGGTGGTGCACGAGACCAACGCGGGCCCCGCCCACACCGCGTACGAAGACCTGCTCACGCTGGCGCCGCGCGTGAAGGACAAGATGCGCCTCGTGCACTACGCCGACACGTTCGACGTCGATGCGAGCGAGATCGCGGTGCTGCGCGAGGGCGACGTCGTCGAGGTCTGAGGCCTCGCGACGCCGTTTTGATGTCGCGTCGGGTCAAGGCATCGGGGACGCCTCGGCGCGCGCCACAGGTCGGAGGCGCGGCGCGATCTCGTCGACGGCATGGTGCTCGGCCTTGAACGTCCGCGACAGCCACCCCGAGCAACTGCGCGCGCCGTCGTCGATCACCTGGTACTTCGCGGCGAGATCGAGCGTGCGCATGCACGCCGGCTTCGCGCGCCGGACCCGGATCGGCTCGACGACGGCGTCGAGCGCCTCGTAGTAGGCTGCGGCGTTCTTGTCGCCCTTCTTGGGTGCGGGGAGCCTCGCGAGGGCGTCGGCGAGCTCGGTCCACGACGCAGCGACCGCCGCGCTGGACGCGACGACCCACGTCGGCGGCGGAAACGGCGCGATCGCCAAGACCTTCGCGTACGACGCCTCGAGCTTCGTGATGGCCTCGGCGCGACTCGCAACCCAGGGCGCGACCGACGTCTTCACGTGCGCCGCGAGCGACCTCGCATCGCGCGCGTGCGGCGCGGGCGGCGTCGCGGGGCCGAGCGAGGCGCGCTCCGCCTCGGCCTCGGCGAAGAGCGCCTCCCCTCGCGCGACGAGGATCCGCGCGAGCCTCACCTGGGCTGTCTGCTTCGGACTCGATCTGCCGTAGAGCATCGCGTGCGTGCGCGCGCTCTTCACGGCTTCGTCCATCCGCCCCAGCGCGAGCTGCAGAGCGGTCGCGTCGCGGAGCGCGGGCTCGGCCTCCGCGTCCTTCGGATACTCGGCGGCCGTGCGCGCGTACCACTCGGCGGCCAACTCGAAGAGGGCGAGCTCGCGGTAGA
>JAGQJA010000026.1 GCA_020430845.1 Myxococcales bacterium | reverse complement strand
GGCGAGACCAAGGCGCTCTACGCGCAGGGGCGCATCGTGATGTGGTCGCCCAAGGTGGCGCCCAAGGCGCTCGAGGACCTGCGAGACGCGCGCTGGGCCAAGATCGCCGTCGCCAACCCCGAGCACGCGCCGTACGGTCGCGCCGGCAAAGAGGCGATGACCCGCGCAGGCGTGTGGGACGCCGCGGCGCCTCGCGTCGTCTTCGGCGAGAACGTGCAGCAGACGCTCATGTACGCGCAGAGCGGCAACGCCGACGTGGCCATCGTGGCGCTGTCGCTCGCCAAGGTCTCGGGCGGCAGCAGCACGCCGATCGATCCCTCGCTCCACGCGCCCCTCGACCAGGCCATGGTGGTCTGCAAGGGACAGAAGAACGGGGCGAAGCGGGAGGACGCCGAGGCGTTCGTCGCGTTCGTGGGGTCGCCCGAGGGGCGCGAGATCATGCGGCGCTTCGGCTTCCTCTTGCCCGGAGAGACTCCGCCGAGCTGAGATGGCGCTCGACCTCGCGCCGCTCGGGCTGTCGTTCGAGATCGCGGCCATCGCCACGGCGGTGAGCGCGGCGCTGGGCATCACCGTCGCGGCGATCCTCGCCAACGGGCGCTTCGCCGGTCGAGACCTGCTCGACGTGCTCTTCACGGCTCCGATCGTGATGCCCCCCACCGTGCTGGGCTACTACATGCTGGTGGCGCTCGGCCGTCGCAGCGTCATCGGGAGAGCCTTCGAGCACGTGGTCGGATCGCCCATCGTGTTCACCTTCACCGGGGCCGTGTGCGCGGCCGTCGTCTCGGCGATGCCGCTCGTCGTCCGATCGGCGCGCACCGCCTTGGAGGAGACCGATCCGCGCCTCGTGCTCGCCGCGCGCACGCTCGGCGCGACGCCGCTGCGCGCGTTCTTCACGGTCCAGCTCCCCCTCGCCTCTCGCGGCATCGTGGCCGCACTCACGCTCGCGTTCGCCCGGTCGCTCGGTGATTTCGGCGTGACGCTCATGGTGGCGGGAGACATCCCCGGAGAGACGCAGACCGCCTCGCTGGCGATCTACGACGCGATCCAGGCCCACCGCGACGACGACGCGACGGCGCTCGTGCTCGTGCTCACCGCGACCGTGATCGGGCTCCTCTACTTCGTGGCGAAGCTGACCAAGCGGAGGGTCGCGTGAGCGGCGACGACCGCGACGCGACGCTCCACGTGCGCGTGGGCGTCCGCCACCCTGCGGGCCGCGGCGACGCCGCGCGCGCGTTCGAGCTCGACGTCGACTTCAGCGTGCCCGCCGGCGCGACGGTGCTCTTCGGCCCCTCGGGCGCGGGCAAGAGCACCACGCTCGCCTGCATCGCCGGCATCACGCGCCCCGACCGGGGACGCATCGCCCTCGGCGGTGAGGTCTGGTTCGACGCCGAGAGCAGGAAGGCCTCGCCGATCCACGCGCGGCGCGTCGCGTACGTCTTCCAGTCGCTCGCGCTCTTTCCGCACATGAGCGTGCTCGACAACGTGGCGTACGGCATGGAACGTGGGCTCGAGCGCTCGGCCAAGCATACGCGCGCGCGCGAGCTACTGGCGCGCATGCACGTCGCGCACGTCGTCGGCCGCGGCATCGACACCCTCTCGGGTGGTGAGGCCCAGCGCGTCGCGCTCGCCCGCGCGTTCGCGATGCGCCCTCGCGCTCTGCTGCTCGACGAGCCGTTCAGCGCGCTCGACAGCGACCTCAAGTACGAGCTGCTCTACGACCTCAAGAAGGAGCTCGACGAGCGACCGCTGCCCACGCTGCTCGTGACCCACGACGCCGAAGAGGCGCGCGCCCTCGGCGAGCGCGTCCTCTTCATGCGCGCAGGCAAGATCGAGCGCACGGATCGGGCGAGCCAGGCCGAGTTCAGCTCGCGGGTGCTGCCGCCAAGCTGAGCCCCTGCGGCAGCCCTTCGCCGAACGCCTCGCGGCGCTCGTCGTCGCTCACCTCGACGTGCTCTCGCACCGCCTGCACCCACGCGTCCTTGGCGCCCGCCGCGACCATGCGCTTGACCAGCTCGCCGCGCAGGCGCTCGGACACGTCGCGCGCGCGGTCGCCCGTGACGCGCGCGAGCTGCACGGCCGCGTGGGGCGCGGCCTGCAGCGACGGCCACTTCTCCCTCAAGAGACGCTCGATCCAGGGCTCGACGGCCTTGGCCGGCACCACGTGGTGGACGCTGGCGTAGAGAGGGACGCGAGCCCCCACGCGCGCGATGGCCGACCAGAGTCGCGAGTCGGCGTCGCCGTATGTGCGCTCGACGAGCCAGTCGCCGAGCAGCGCGCGTCGGTCCGCGGGCACGCGCTCGAGGGCAGCGAGCGTCTGCACCATCTCGTCTTGTGCGTGCGGGGCGCGCTTGGGAGCCTTGAAGCCCGCGCCTTTGGGCGCGAGCACGCCGTCGAACGCGTCTCGGATCGCGAGCTGCGCGCGCTCGTCGAGCCCGCCGGCCACGCGACGCCACGCGATGAAGAACTGCTGCCACCCGCGCGCCTCGTCGGGGAACGCGAGCCGCCCCTCGAACAGCGGCGCGAACCGAGAGACGCGCTGCGCGTCCCCCAGATCGCCGAAGCCCGGCCGCATGCAGAACCCCGCCAGCGCCCAGAACGCCCGTTCGTGCTCGGGAGAGCGACGACGCGCGCCGGGGTTGGCGAGCAGGACGTCGGCCAGGGCGCGGACGGTGTCCATCGGCCACGTGGGGCGCTCCCCCAAGACCTTCTCGAGATCGCGCGCGACGTCCTTGACCTCGCGCTCGGTCGCCGCGGCCTTCTTGCCGAACACGTGCTCGACGATCCGGCGCGCCTCGTCGAGCTTGGCCGGTGGGGCCGACGCGCGCGCGCTCGGCGCGATGGACGTGGGCGCGGGGGGCACAGACGTGCGCGGCGCCTCGGCGCGGAGCTCGAACTCGAGGCGCACGGGCGGGCGCGAGGCGTCGACGGGGACGCACGACAGCACGAGCTGCCCCGTGGCAGAGAGCTCACCCGAGAGCGTGACCGCGACGCGATCGCCGCCGCCCGACGACGGCAGCCGGGCGACGATGGGAGGCAAGCTCTCGTACGCGTCGTCGTCGATCGTGACGACGTCGCCTGCGTCGTGGCGGGCGACGTCGGACGCGTAGAGGTCGAACCTCGCCGCGCGCCCGACGGCGAGCTCGAGCACGCGCTCACGGGCGACGTGACGCTCTCCCTCTCGGGCGCCGCGCGGCAATATGCATACTGCACGTTTGTCGCCGCCGTCGGTCGCCACGCCGACGTAATAGCCGCGGGCCGCGCTGCTCTCGACCCTGCGCCCCACGTCGCGGAGCGCGAGACCGTAGAGCACGGCGCCCCTCGCGACCGCGAGCTCCGGATCGACGTTGGGGAGCACGTGCGGGGCGCGACCGTCGGGCGACCAGTGCGCCACCGCGGCGCGCATCGCGGCCGCCACGGGCTCGGCGCGGAAGACGCCGCCGTTGAGGAGGAGCGCTGCGACGCCCCCGTCGCCCAGGTCCTCGGCGTGTCGGGCCAGGAACGCGGCGACGTGACGGGTGATGGCGGGGTCGCGCTCGTAAGGGAGGCCGAACGCGACGAGGCCGGCGCGCGCGCGCTCTGGCTTTGCCCCGCGCTCGACACGCGGAAAGAAGCCGTCGACGACCACGCTCTCGATCTCGGCGCGGGTGAGGGTCACCGCGCGCGCGCCGCCCACGAGCTTCGAGCCACGCCCCAAGAGCGTGACGCGCGCCTCGTCCACGCCGCCTCCGAGCACGCGCTCCTTCGCGTCGCGGCACGCGACGACGAGCTGCCCGAGCGAAAGCGGGTCGAGCCGCTCGCCGCCCTCCACGAGGCGCGCCTCGGCGATGTGCGCGAGCGCGAGGTCCATGTTGTCGCCGCCGAGCAAGATGTGGCGCCCCGTCGCGACGCGGCGCGCGGCGACCTGACCGCGCTCCTCTTTCACCGCGACGAGCGAGAGGTCGGTCGTGCCGCCGCCGACGTCGACGACGAGGACGTGGAACTCCTCGCCGCCCGCGTCGTGCGCGAGCCGCGCCACGTCGGCCGACACACGCATCGCCTCGTAGAACGCCGCGGTGGGCTCTTCGAGCAGACGCACCGTGAGGCCCGCCGCCTTGGCCGCCTCGAGCGTGAGCGCGCGCGCCACCTCGTCGAACGACGCCGGTACCGTCAGCACCACGTCGAGCGTCGCCAGCGGAGCGTGGGGGTGCGCCGCGTCCCACGCGTCTCGCACGTGCGTCAGGTAACGCGCGCTCGCGTCGACGGGACTGACACGCGGCGTCCCCTCGTCGGCCCCCCACGGCAGGATCGCGGCGAGGCGGTCGACCGCGGCGTGGGAGAGCCAGCTCTTGGCGCTCGCGACGAAGCGCCCCGTGACCTCCGCGCCTCGCCGACGCGCGTGCTCGCCCGTGACCCAGACCGGATCACCTTCGACCTCGCCCGCCACGGGCGCGTAGAGGCACGTGGGCAGCAAGGCGCGTGGGGCGATCTCGCTCGCGGCGACGAGCTGCGGGATCTCGAACACCTCGGGCACGGGCGCCCGGGTGGGCGCGCGCTTCTTGCCCTTGGGAGCGGGGGCGTCGCACCAGGCGACGACCGCGTGGGTCGTCCCCAGATCGATGCCGACGATGTGCTTCGAGGGCCCGAGCGTCACCGCGCCGTCACCCGTCGCCGCGCACGCTGAGCTCGATCTTCCATCGCTCGCCCTTCTTGGTGGGCTTCGACGGAACGGCCTCGAGCAGGAGCGTGCCCACCTCGGTGATCTCGGAGCGCAGCACGACGGGCACCACGTCGCCCTCGGGCCGGTCCTCTGCCGGGAGCGACACCTGGATGGGCGACAGCTCCTCGAGCTCGTCCTTCTTCCAGCGCTCGAGCGACGCGCCCACGACGTCGTCGCGACGGACCGTGGACCCGAAGAACCGGAACGTCACGGGCTCACCGACGACCACGCCCAGCTCGTGACCGCTGACATCGGCGCTCGTGCCCTCTTCCATGCCCAGCGGCGCCACGCACAGCGCGGTGAGCGGCGGTTCGACGCCCGGGATCGCCGGCGCCGCCCCCTCGATGCCCACGTAGTAGGCGCGCGCCGTACCGCCGCGGATGCGGACGCCGCGGCCTCGACGCGCGAGCCCGTACGCCGCAGCGCCTCGCGCCACGGCGAGGTCGAGGTCGGCCCCAGAGAGCACGGCGAGCGGCTCGTCGACAGACGCGCCCTCGAGCCAAGCGCCGACGCACGCCGCGAGGCGCTCGCGAAGCACCGAGCTCTTCATCACGCCGCCGTTGAAGAGCACGCGCGTCGGGCAGAGCATCGCGCCCTTGCCCCCCGCGGCGCCCGCGTGCTTGCCGAGCAGCGCCGCCAAGTGGCGCGTGACGGCCGCGTCGCTCGCGTACGGCAGGCCGAGCTGCGTCAGGCCCGCGCGCGTCCTCGCCGCGGGCCGGGCGGACGCCTCGACCATCGGGAAGAACCCCTCGACGATCGCGGCGGCGACCTCTTCGCGCGTGACCTCGGCGCGCAGCGTCGAGCCCACGAGCTTGCTGCCCTTCCCCGCGATCGCGATCGGGGCGCTCTTCTTGGCCCCGTCGGAGAGGAGCGCCTCTTTTGCGCCGCGCGCCGCGTGCACCAGCGACGCGCGCTGCCACCGGTCGAGCTCGAGCGTGCGCCCCGCCGCCTCGGCGTCGGCGACCATCTTCTGCTCGACGATGTGCGCGAGCAGCATGTCCATGTTGTCGCCGCCGAGCAGGATGTGCTCGCCGACGGCCACGCGCTCGAGCGCCAGCTCCCCGCCGCTGTCGGCCGCGGAGATGACCGAGAAGTCGGTCGTGCCGCCCCCCACGTCGACGACGAGGATGACGTCGCCCGCGCGCACCTCCTTGCGCCACGCGTCGCCCTTGGCGAAGAGCCACGCGTAGAGGGCTGCCTGCGGCTCCTCGAGCAGCGTGAGGTCTTCGAGACCGGCGGCGTAGGCGGCCTCCGTCGTGAGCTCGCGCGCGGCGGCGTCGAACGACGCGGGCACGGTGAGGACGATGCTCTGCTTGGCGAGCGCCAGATCGGCGTCGCCCTTGGCCACCACGTGGTCCCACGCCTCGGCGAGGTGCTCGAGCGTGCGCCACGACGCCTCGACCGGGCTGATCTTCTCGATGTCGTCGGGTGCTCCCTGCGGGAGGATGCCCGCGCGACGGTCGACGCCGGCGTGACACAGCCAGCTCTTGGCGCTCGAGATGACGCGGGCGGGCGCGTCGAGGCCGCGGCCGCGCGCGTGCTCACCGACGGCGTAGGTGCGCTTCGCGTCCCACGGCAGAGCCTGCGGGCCGTCGCTCTCATGTGCAAAATACATGAATGACGGCAGGAGCGCCTTGGCGTCGACGGTGCCCTTCGCGACGAGCTGCGGGATCTCCAGCACCTCGACGGGCGGGAGCGGCGCCTTGGGATCGCTCGGCACGGGCGCGTACGCGAGCGCCGAGTGCGTCGTGCCGAGGTCGATGCCGACGATGTACGTCGGACCGCCCGCGCTCATAGCTCGAGCTCCGCTTGGGCCAGCACGTGCGCGTCGTGACCGGCGACGGCCACGGGCAGGCGCAGCTCCTCGCAACGCCACCCCTTGTGCTTGAGCGTGCCCTTGTACGGGCCCTTGCCCTCGACGTTGCCCGTGAGCTTGATCTGCGCCGGCTTCGCCTCTTCGATCGTGATCACCGCGCCCTCGTCCTCGGCGCGCACGGGCGCGAGCGTGCAGTGCTCGCGGAGCGCCTTGCGGCAACCTTCGTGGACGACGCGCGCCGCCGCGCCGATGTCGGCGTCGGAGAAGCTCGCCACGTCCTCCTCGAGGAAGTCGATGAGACGCCCCTCGCGCTGCATCAGCGCGAGCAGCTGGAGCGCGGCGGTCGTGTCGCGCTCCTTGGGGGCCTCGGGCTCGGGCGCGCGCTTGGGCGGCGGCTCCGACGCGGGCGCCTGGGGCAGCGCCGCGGGCTCACGCCCCTCGATCGCGCCGACGACCCGCGCCGCGAGGGCGCCGTCGAACAGCACGCGGAACGCGACGAGCCAGGAGAGCCAAATGCGTGAAAAGAAAGGGATCTCGGCGTCGCTCACGGGGCTCGTATAGCCCGCTTTCGCCTTGAAATCATTCCCTTTTCTGCATTCTCGGGGGCCGGGCGGGCGCGGGCCGAAGTTGCCTCCTCCCCCTGGCTTCGGTAGAGCAGTGAAAACCCAACGGAAATGCGCGCCGGGTCTCGGCGGCAGGGCAACGGAGCCATGGCACAGAAGCGTATCCATCTCATCATTCGTGGCCGGGTGCAGGGCGTCTACTTCCGCGCGGCGACGCAGCGTGAGGCGCGCCGCCTCGGGCTCACGGGGTGGGTGAAGAACCGGAACGACGGCTCGGTCGAGATGCTGGCCGAGGGCGAAGAAGACTCGATCCGCGATCTCGCGAGCTGGGCGAGCCACGGCCCCACCGCCGCGCGCGTCGAGAACGTCGACACGCGCTGGCGCGGCTACACCGGCGAGTTCCACGAGTTCTCCATCGTGGAGTGACGTGGAAGGGCCCGGCCCGCGCCGAGCGTTCGTGGGGGGAGACAACGACATGAAGCACCGAAGTCCCATCGTCGCGTCCGTGGTGATCGCGCTGCTCAGCGTGGCCCCCGGCGTGCGCGCGCAAGACGACGAGCCCGCGGCCCCCACCACCTCGGCGGCGCCGGCGACGAGCGAGGCAGCGCCCAAGACGTCGGGCGCGCAAGAAGAGACGATGTCCGGCGAGGAGCTCGACCGCCTCCTCACGCGCGTGCTCGACGCGCAGGACAAGGCCGCGCGCAAAGAGGCCATCAAGGCCGCGACGGAGCTCTCCGAGAGCGAGCTGCCCGTCGTCACCAAGAAGCTCGCCGAGCTGCGCAAGACATCGACGGTCGCGATCCACGCGGCGCTCAAGCACGCCCGATCGGGCGAGGGGCACGATCTGCTCGACTCGTTGCTCGACGGAAAGGGCGGCGGCTCGGGGCACCGCGCTGCCGTCTCGACCATCGTGCTCATGCGCGCGCTCACGCACATGGGCACCACACCGGCCGCGCGCGAGCTCACCAAGGTGGTGGGCGATCACAAGGGCGCCTTTCGGCTCGAGGCGAGCCGGCAGGTCAAGGTGCTCGGCGAGGCGGCCATCCCCGCGCTCATCGAGACGCGCAAGCAGAGCTCCGACATCCGGCGCTGGGGGAGCCTCCAGCTCGAGGGCATGGGCAAGCGGCTGGCGGGCGACGCCGTGCAGACGAAGAGCAACGAGGTGCTGGCCGACGTGCTCCGTGCGTTCGGCGTGGCGCACGACCTCGACGCCGTCCCCGTCATCCTCTCGTTCGTCAACTCCGACCGCGTGCAGGTCCGCAAGGCGGCTCGCGAGTCGTTGCTCTCCTACGGACAAGACGCCGTGTGGAAGCTCCGCGAGGCGTACTCGAACCTGACGGGCAAGTCCGCGCCCGACGGCTGGAACGCCGAACAAGTGGCCAAGGAGCTCTACGCCGCCTTCGACCACTTTCGTATGCAAGAGGTCTACAGCCTGTTCGAGGACGGGCTGAAGAAGAACGCCGCGGGCGACGTCGAGGGCGCGATCGCCGCGTTCGACAAGGTGCTCGCGCGCCAGCCCATGCTCGACCGACGGGCCGAGATGGTGGGCGCGTACGTCACGGCAGCGCAGCGCGCCGCCCTGAGCGACACGACGCGCGCGCTCGGGCTGCTGCGCAAGGCCGCCCGCCTCGACCCCGACGGACCGCGGGCCAACCAGATCAAGGCCGAGATCGCCTACGTCGAGGGCAAGGAGCTGCTCGCCAAGGGCATCGCCGACACCGCGTCGTTCGAGAAGGCCGTCGCGCTCGACCCGACGCACGACCGAGCGCGCGCCGAGCTCGGCAAGCTCCGCGAGGAGGCCGACGGCAAGGCGCAGAAGACGCGCGGCGCGGCCGGGGGCATCGCCGTGCTCCTGCTCGCCATCGCGGGCATCGTGCTCTTCGGCGGCGGCAAGCGGGCCGCGCGCCCGCGCTCGATCGCCTGACGCAAGAACGCGCGCGTCGGGCGGACCCGCGCGCGCGCTCTCACGTTCGAGCCTTGCGGCTCAGGTCGCGGCGGCGGCCTCGGCCGGCTCGGCCTTCTTGGCCTTCGCCTTCTTGTCCTTCTTGGCGCCGTCGCTCATCGCGCCGACCAGCTCGATGAAGCACATCGGGGCGTTGTCGCCCCGACGCGGCCCGAGCTTGACGATGCGCGTGTAGCCACCGGGGCGCGACGCGTACCGCTTGGACAGCTCGACCATGACCTTCTCGACGAGGTCGATCTTCTTGGCCTCGCCGCCCTTCTCGACGCGGACACCCCAGCGCGGGATGAACGAGCCGATGAGGCGCTGCGTCGCGAGACGCTCGGCCTTCTGCTTGTCGTCGAGCTTGTCTTGCGGCGTGTACGCCTTCTCGCCGAGGCGCACGGCCTTGGTGATGAGGCGCTCGGCCACGCGACGGAGCTCCTTCGCCTTCGCGTCGGTCGTCTCGATCCGCTCGTGGAGGATCAGGTTCGCCGTGAGGTTCCGGAACATCGCCCGGCGGCTGCTCGTGTTTCGGTCGAACTTCCGACCCATGTTTCCATGACGCATCGCACTTCTCCGTTGAGCCCGTGGCGCCGCGCCCGAAGACGCGGAGCCCGAGGCGAAAGCTTTTCTAGTTCTGAGCCTGCTGGGTCTTCCAGCGCTCGAGCATCATCGGCCAGTTGTCGATCTTCATCCCGAGACCGAGGCCCATGTTGGAGAGGATCTCCTTGATCTCCTTCAGGCTCTTGCGGCCGAAGTTCTTGGTCTTGAGCATGTCCTGCTCCGTACGCTGCACCAGCTCACCGATGAGCGTGATGTTCGCGTTCTGGAGGCAGTTGGCCGAGCGCACCGACAGCTCGAGCTCGTCGACCGAGCGGAAGAGGTTCTCGTTGAGGGGCTCCTCTTCGCCGCCGCCCTGCACGTAGGCGGTCTCTTCGGTCTCTTCGAAGTTGATGAAGATCGTGAGCTGCTCCTTGAGGATCTTGGCCGCGTAGGCGACCGCGTCCTGCGGAGACACGCTGCCGTTCGTCCACACCTCGAGGGAGAGCTTGTCGTAGTCGGTGACCTGCCCGACGCGCGCGTTGGTGACCGAGTAGTTCACCTTGCGGATGGGCGAGTAGAGCGCGTCGATCGGGATCGTGCCGATCGACATGTTCGCGGTCTTGTTCTTGTCCGCGGGGACGTAGCCGCGACCGACGTTGACGGTCAGCTCCATCGAGAGCGGGCCCTTCTTGTCGAGCGTGGCGATGAGGTGATCCGGGTTGAGGACGGTGAGGCCGTCGACGAGCTGGATGTCCTTCGCGTAGACGGGGCCGGGGCCCTCCTTGTCGATGCGCACGGTGTACGTGCGGACGCTCGACGCGCTGAGGACGACCTCCTTGAGGTTGAGGATGATGTCGNNACGTCCTCGACGACGTCGCCGATGGCCGTGAACTCGTGGAGCGCGCCCTCGATGCGGATGGCCGTGATGGCCGCGCCCTGGAGCGACGAGAGGAGCACGCGGCGCAGCGAGTTGCCGAGCGTGATGCCGTAGCCGCGCTCGAGGGGCTCGCACGTGAAGCGCCCGTAGAACTCGGTGAGGGACTCGGGCTCCACGTGGATGCCGCGAGGACGAATGAGGTCACGCCAGTTGCGCGCAGTGATCGTGTTCATGAATGTCTCTCTCCAATCGACGGGCGCACGAGGCGCCGATGTTCACGCGGCGATCCCACGACGTCTTCGAACCCGCTCTCCGAACGTCGCCGTCGCCTGCCCGTGGAAGGCCAGAATCAGCGCGAGTAGTACTCGACGACGTACTGCTCACGAATCGGGGGCTCGTTGAGCTCGTCGCGGACGCTCATGCCCTTGTAGACACCGGAGAACTTCTCCTTGTCGATCTCGAGCCACGACGGCATCGGGCGGCGATCGATCTGCGCGAGCGACGCGGCGATGAACGCGATCTTGCGGCTCTTCTCGCGGACCTCGACCTTGTCGCCGTCGCGCAGGAGGTACGACGGGATGTCGACCTGCTTGCCGTTGACGAGGATGTGGCCGTGCTTGACGAGCTGGCGGCCCTCGGTGCGGGTCGCGGCGAAGCCCATGCGGTAGCAGACGTTGTCGAGGCGGCTCTCGAGCAGGCCGAGCATCTCCTCGCCGGTGCGGCCCTTGCGGCGCGTCGCGTCGAAGTAGTACTGGCGGAACTGACGCTCGAGGATGCCGTACACGCGGCGGAGCTTCTGCTTCTCGCGGAGGCGGACGGCGTACTCGGTGAGCTTGATGCGCCCCTGGCCGTGCTGGCCGGGCGGGTACGGGCGGCGCGTGTGCGCGCACTTGTCGGTGTAGCAGCGCTCGCCCTTGAGAAAGAGCTTCATGTCCTCGCGCCGGCAGAGCCGGCACACAGCACCGATGTAACGAGCCATCGTCTAGGTCCCCTGGGTCTTCCGGTGGGAGGTCAGACCCGCCGACGCTTGCGCGGCCGGCAGCCGTTGTGCGGCACCGGGGTGACGTCGCGGATGAGGTTGATCTTGAGGCCGACCGCGTTGAGCGCGCGCAGGGCCGACTCGCGGCCGGCGCCCGGGCCGTTGATGAACACGGTGACGTTGCGGAGCCCGTGCTCCATCGCCTTCTTGGCCGCGTCCTCGGCCGCGAGCTGGGCCGCGAACGGGGTCGACTTGCGCGAGCCCTTGAACCCGCAGGTCCCGGACGACGACCACGCGATCACGTTGCCGCTGACGTCGGTGATCGAGACGATCGTGTTGTTGAAGGTGGCGGCCACGTGGGCGACGCCGGTCTGGATGTTCTTCCGGACCTTCTTCTTCTGCTTGCCCTTGGGGCCGGACGATGCAGTGGACATCGGTGGGATCGAGCTCCTCTAAGTCTGCGTCTACCGTCGCGCGTCGGATGACGAGGACGGCCTCACTTCTTGGTCGCGGCGCCCTGCTTCTTGATGGCCATCCGACGCGGCCCCTTGCGGGTACGGGCGTTGGTGTGGGTGCGCTGACCGCGCGCCGGCAGGTTGCGGCGATGGCGCATGCCCCGGTAGGTGCCGAGGTCGATCAGCCGCTTGATGTTGAGCTGGACGTCGCGGCGCAGGTCGCCCTCGACGCGGAAGTTGGCCTCGATCGCGTCGCGGATGCGACGGACGTCGTTCTCGTCGAGATCGTCGGTGCGCTTGTCCGGCGAGATGCCGGCGTGGTCGAGCACGACGTTCGCGGCGCGACGGCCGAGTCCGTAGATGTACGTGAGAGCGATCTCGATCCGCTTGTTGCGGGGGAGGTCGACACCGGCAATACGAGCCATCGCGAGACTCCTTGACCTAACCCTGCCGCTGCTTGTGGCGCGGGTTGGCGCAGATGATACGGACGATTCCCTTGCGCTTGATCACCTTGCACTTGGGGCAGATCGGCTTGACGGAGGCTCGGACTTTCATGGCTTCACTCGTCGGGGGATCGTCAGGTTGCTAGCTGTGCTTCAGTCGCGACCGGGGTCGCCGGGACGCGAAGAGGCCCGTGTGAGTACCCACGGGCCGTCGTCGAGAATCGCGATGGTGTGCTCGAAGTGGGCGGAGAGCTTCCGGTCCTTGGTCACCGCCGTCCATGCATCGTCGAGGACTTCGACGTCAGAGGCACCGGCGTTTACCATGGGTTCCACTGCGATGACAAGACCTTGCTTGAGGCGTTTTCCTTCGTTGGCACGCCCGTAGTTGGGGACGCCGGGATCTTCATGCATGGCCGTGCCAATTCCGTGACCCACGAACACCCGCACGACCGAATAACCGTTTGATTCCGCGAGGGTCTGTACCGCGTGGCCGATATCGCCGAGCCGCTTGCCGACCCGGCACTGGTCGATGGCCAGGTTGAGTGACTCCCGGGTCACGTCCACCAGCTTGCGGGTCGACTCGATGACGTCGCCGCACAGGATGGTCCGGGCCGAGTCCGCGCAGAACCCGTGCTTGAAGATGCCGAAGTCGATCCCGATGATGTCGCCGTCCTGGAGGACGTGCTCCTTGCGGGGGATGCCGTGGACCACGACCTCGTTGATCGAGGTGCAAAGCACGGCGGGGTAGTCGTAGTAGCCGAGGAACGCGCTGGTGACCTTGTGCTTCTCGATCAGCTTGGCCGCCAGCTTGTCGAGCTCCCAGGTCGAGACCCCCGGCGCCACCGCCGCACAGACCTCGTCCAGGATGGACGACACGACCAGCCCCGCCTCGCGCATCAGGCGGATCTCGTCCAGAGACTTCAGCTGGATCCGCATCGCGCCCGCCCCGCCCTGCTCAGCCGCGAGGCCGCCCACCGCCGCCGGCGCGGCCGCGGATGCGCGGCCCCTTCGGCCCGGTGAAGCCCTCGTAGTTGCGGCTGATCAGGTAGGACTCGATCTGCTGGACGGTGTCGAGCGAGACGCCGACGACGATCAGCAGGCCGGTCCCGCCGAAGCTGAACGGCACCTGCATGTACTTCTGCAGCAGGGCCGGGATCATGCAGACCACGGACAGGTACAGCGCGCCGGCGAAGGTGATCCGGTCGAGGACGCGCTTGATGTACTCGGCGGTGTGCTTGCCCGGGCGGATGCCGGGGACGAAGCCGCCGCTCTTCTTGAGGTTGTCGGCGATGTCGACGGGGTTGAAGACGACCGACGTGTAGAAGTACGCGAAGAAGATGATCAGCAGCGTGTAGATGACGTTGTAGCGCCAGTCGGCCGGGTGCAGCGCCGCCGCCGCCTGCTGCAGCCACGACGAGTGCGCCATGTTGGCGATCTGCGCCGGGAACATCAGGATCGACGAGGCGAAGATCGGCGGGATGACGCCCGAGACGTTGATCTTCAGGGGCAGGTAGCTCTGGGCACCCGCGTACATCTTTCGCCCCACCTGCCGTTTCGTGTACTGCACCGGCAGCCGCCGGTGGGCACGCTCGAAGAAGCAGATCGCGGCGATCGTGCCGAAGACCAGCAGCGACAGCAGGACGAAGGTCAGGCCCGAGAAGCCCTTGCGCGACAGCAGCTGGGCGAACGCGTCGGGCATGCCGGCGACGATGCCGGCGAAGATGATCATCGACGAGCCGTTGCCGATGCCGCGCTCGGTG